>JBEKPC010000124.1:0-16519 GCA_049521155.1 Bryobacteraceae bacterium | reverse complement strand
TCCAAGATTAAGTGAAACGCCGGGTCGTGTGCTGGCTCGTGCGCCGCGGCTGGGGGAACATAAAGAGAGTAGCCAGCAGCCAGTAGCCAGGAGCCAGGAGGGCGGGGTGGATTGGGGGATGGCTTCGCGGTTTGCGCGGATGGCGCTGGATTGCGTTTCGCGGGAGTATCCGAATAAGATTGCGCATACCTTGCGGTCGGATTTGGATGTGGCTGCGCCTCGGGTTTTGACGCCGGCGTTTTATGGGTGTTATGACTGGCATTCGGCTGTTCATGGTCATTGGCTGTTGGCTCGATTAGCACGGCTGTTTCCCGATGCGGAGTTTGCTGCGGAGGCTCGGGCGGCTCTGGCGCGGAATATCACGGAAGAGAATATCGCGGCTGAGGTGCGGTATTTGAACGACGCGGGAAGGGCGGCGTTTGAGCGTCCTTATGGGCTGGCGTGGCTGCTGACTTTGGCGGCGGAGCTGCGGTCTGAAGTTTTGAGACCGCTGGAGGACGCGGTGCTGGAGCGATTTTCGGGTTGGCTTGCGAAGCTGCCTTATCCGGTGCGATCCGGGGAGCATAGCAATACGGCGTTTGCGCTGGGGCTGGTGCTGGATTCGCATCGCTGCGAGTTGTTTGAGCGGAGGGCGCGGGATTTTTATTTCAAAGACAGGAATGCTCCGATTGGGTATGAACCTTCGGGCGAGGACTTTCTGTCTCCTTGTTTGGCGGAGGCGGATGTGATGCGGAGGGTGCTTTCGGCGGAGGAGTTTGAGCGGTGGTTTAGGGAATTTCTGCCGGATGTGTCGGGGTTGAGGCCGGTGGTTTCGCCGGATCCTAGCGATCCAAAGTTCTCGCATTTGGATGGGTTGAATTTGAGCAGGGCTTGGATGTTGCGGGGAATCGCTAGGGGCCTGGGGCCAGGGGCCAGCGGCCAGTTCGAGGAGCTTGCGGATTTGCATACTGCGGCGGGGTTGGCGGCGGTGGCGTCGGAGCATTATGAAGGGGCGCACTGGCTGGCTACGTTTGCGGTTTATTTGTTGACGGGAAGTTGTGGGAAAGACGGCCGCCTGAAAGGGCGGCTGCCGCCAAGATTGGCGGCCCCACAAGAGGCGGTTCCATTACCCGAGTGCGATGCGGGCGGCCGGCGGGAATACTAGGCCATCTTCACCCTGCCAGGGCAACACAATGAAGGCGAAGACAGCCTAGCTGAATCCCCTCCCTGACGGTCAGGGTTGGTGTCGGCATATGAGGTGGGCTGATGCCGACGCTGCAAGCTGAAGCTCGCGCCACTCCGGCCTTATTCTGGCTGCTGGGTGCTGGCTGCTGGGTCCGGTTTTCCTGCTTCTTTGCGCGAGTGTTCGAACAGGAATGCCAGGGTTTTTTCGGTGCGGATGTGGCCGGCGATTCTGGCGATGGCGCCTTCTTTTTGGAGTTTCGCACGCACTGCCGCGACGGCTTCGCGCTGCTGGCGGGCGATTTTTTGCACTTCGCGGTCGATTTCTTCCTGGGTGGCTCCGATGGCTTCGCGATCGGCCACTTTATCGAGTAAAAGAGATGCTTTTACGTCGCGGGCGGCTTTGTCTTTTTGTGTTTCGCGGACCTTCGCCCAGTCCAGCTTGATGCCGCGGGGGTCGATGCCTTGCTGGGCTAAAGTACGCAATTGATTTTCGACGTTGATCTCTACTTGCCGGTCGATATATGTCTCGGGCACCGGGAAATCGTGGGCGTCGACCAGTTTATCGAGGAGCTGTTGTTTGGCGTTGTCCTGAGCTTTATGCTCGCGGTCATGCTTGAGGGATTTTCGGACGGCTTCCTTGAGTTCGAAGACGGTTTGATAGTCGCCGAGATCCTTGGCGAACTCGTCGTTGACTTCGGGGAGTTCCTTGCGGCGCACGGCTTTCAACGTTGCCTTGAAACGCACCGTGCGTCCCGCCAGAGGCTTGCGATCGTAATCTTCGGGATAAGTTACTTCGAACTCTCTTACATCATCGGGAGACGCGCCGCGGAGGTTTTCGCTGAATTCCTTCATGGTCGCGTCGTCGCCGATTTTCAACATCAGCTCATCCTGCGACACTTTTTCGGCTACGCCGGAAAGACTCTCTAAAGACACGACGGCGTAATCGCCATCGACCAGTGGACGCGGATCCTCATTGACGTACTCGGCTTTTTGTTCGCGAATTTCTTCAATGCGGGCATCGACTTCGGCATCGGTGACTTCAGGCTCGTCATAGGTGATGGTGACGCCGCGATATTCGCCCAGCTCGAACGTAGGCGCGACTTCGAACTCGGCTTTGAAGGTGACCGGCTCGCCCGCGTGAAAATGGACGTCGCTGACGTTGGGCTGGCCGACCACTTGCAGGTGGTCCTTATCGGCGGCGGCGCGGAAGAAGCGAGGGACCAGTTTCTCGAGCACATCCTGCCGGATATCGCCGGCGAAGCGCTGCTTTACCAAGCCCAGAGGAGCCTTGCCGGGACGGAAGCCGGGGAGCCTCACCTTACGCTGAATTTCAGCGACGGCGCGCTCCGTTTCCTTTTCGACTTCCGCCACCGGGACGGTGATTTCCAATGAATGCTTACAACCTTCGAGTAATGCCATGATTTTCTGCGCTCCACAAAAAGACGGGGCGCATTCGAGCGCCCCGCATTAATTATTAACGACGCCGGCTGAAGCCGACGCTGCAAGCTAAAGCTCGCGCCACCGATTAGGTTCCTTCGTTCCAGCCGGCGAGGTATTCTTCCTGCTCCGCCGACAACTTGTCGATCGAGAAGCCCATGGATTCGAGCTTCATCTTCGCGACCTGTTTATCGAGCTCTTCAGGCACGGAGTAAACCTTGTTTTCCATGCTGGCGTGATTCTTCGCCATGAATTCGGCTGAAAGAGCCTGGTTGGCGAAGCTCATATCCATGACCGAAGCGGGGTGGCCTTCGGCGGCGGCGAGGTTGATCAAGCGGCCTTCGCCGAGCACGTAGAGCTTGCGGCCGTCTTTCATTGAAAACTCCTCGACAAAAGGCCGCGCTTCCTTGCGGCTGGAGGAGACGGAGGCCAGCGCGTCGAGATCGATCTCGACATTAAAGTGGCCGGAGTTGGCGAGGATGGCTCCGCCTTTGAGTTTCTCGAAATGATCGCGGGCGATCACGTTCTTGTTGCCGGTGACGGTGATGAAGATGTCGCCAATGGGGCAGGCTTCGGACATGGTCATGACACGGAAACCGTCCATGACGGCTTCGATGGCCTTGGTGGGATCGATCTCAGTGACGATGACGTTCGCGCCCATACCTTTGGCGCGCATCGCGACGCCGCGTCCACACCAGCCGTAGCCGGCGACGACGACGTTGAGTCCAGCGAGCAGAACGTTGGTGGCGCGGATGATGCCGTCGAGGGTGCTCTGGCCGGTGCCGTAGCGATTGTCGAAGAGGTGTTTGGTGAGCGCGTCGTTGACGGCGATGATCGGATAGGCGAGCACCTTATCCTTGGCCATGGCGCGGAGGCGGATGACGCCAGTGGTGGTTTCCTCCGTACCGCCGATCACGTTCGCGAGCAGCTCCTTGCGCTTGGTGTGAAGAAGGCCGACCACATCCGCGCCATCATCCATGGTGAACTGCGGAGCGGAATCGAGAGCGGCGTTCAGGTGCGAGTAATAAGAATCGTTGGATTCGCCTTTGATGGCGAAGGTCGGGATGTGGTAGTCGCGAACGAGCGAGGCGGCGACTTCGTCCTGGGTGGAGAGAGGATTCGAGGCGCAGAGGGTGATGTTGGCCCCGCCGTCGCGCAGGGCGATCATCAGGTTGGCGGTTTCGGTGGTGACGTGGAGGCACGCGGCGACGCGAATGCCGGCGAGGGGTTGGGTCTTGATGAACTGTTTGCGAATCGTTGCCAGAACGGGCATCGATTGGCCTGCCCACTCGATGCGGCGTTTGCCGGCATCGGCGAGCGAAAGATCTTTTACGTCACAGGGGACGGTGGTTGTTGCAGTGCTCATATTATTCTCCGATGAAAATTATTTCGCGGCCGCGGCCGAGGCCATGGCAGCTTCCTTCAACGCGGCGGCTTTGTCGGTCGCTTCCCAGGTGAAGGAGTCCTCGGTACGTCCGAAATGGCCGAAGGCGGCCGTGATGCGATAAATGGGACGGCGCAGCTTGAGAGAATCGATCATGCCTTTGGGGGTCAGCGAGAAGTTCGCGCGGACCAGTTCGACGAGGCGCTCCTCTTCAATTTTGCCGGTGCCGAAGGTATCGACCATGACGGAAACGGGCTCGGCGACGCCGATGGCGTAAGCGAGCTGCACTTCGCAGCGGTCGGCCAAGCCGGAGGCGACGATGTTTTTCGCGACATAGCGGGCCATATAGCAGGCCGAGCGATCGACCTTGGTCGGGTCCTTGCCGGAGAAGGCGCCGCCGCCGTGCCGGCCCATGCCGCCGTAGGTATCGACGATGATCTTGCGGCCGGTGAGGCCGGTATCGCCGTGGGGTCCGCCGATGACGAAGCGTCCAGTAGGATTGATGTGGAACTTGGTGTTGGCATCGATCATATCCTTGGGCAGAATCGGATCGATGATGTGCTTCTTCACTTCGGCGCGCAGGGTTTCAGTCGACACATCGTCATCGTGCTGGGTGGAAACGACGACAGCGTCGATGCGGGCCGGCTTGCCGTCGACGTACTCGACGCTGACTTGGCTCTTGCCATCGGGACGGAGGAATTTCAGAGTGCCGGCGCGGCGCACTTCGCTCAACTTGCGAACCAGTTTGTGAGCGAGCATGACGGGGAGCGGCATGAGCTCCGGCGTCTCATTGCAGGCGAAGCCGAACATCAGGCCCTGATCGCCGGCGCCGCCGGTATCGACTCCCATCGCGATATCGGGGGACTGGCTCTGGATGGTGTTCAACACACCACAGGTCTTCGAATCGAAGCCCATGTCGGCATCGGTATAGCCGATGTCCTGAATTACCTGGCGGGCCAGCTTCGGCACGTCGACGTAGGTTTTCGTGGTGATCTCGCCGGAGACCACGCAAATTCCCGTTGTGACGAGCACTTCGCAAGCCACGCGACCCATAGGGTCCTCGGTCATCACCGCGTCCAGCACGGCGTCCGAGATCTGATCCGCCATCTTGTCCGGATGACCCTCGGTCACCGATTCGGACGTAAAAATATGCCGCATCTTTTCTGCCACTCTTTAGAAACTCCTCACAGGGTTATAAATCGGTTTACCGGGGGAAACCAAAAACTCAAGTGTAACACGGCGTATACTGGATGTATGGAGTACGTGGAGCAGCGGAACGGCGGGTATTATGTGGCGGGGACGCGGGTGTCGCTGGATTCGGTGGTTTATGCGTTTCTGAGGGATGAAACGCCGGAGGAAATCGCAGACTCATTCCAAGCGCTGACGTTGCAACAAATCCAGGGAGCGATCGCCTTCTACCTGGAGAATCGGGAAATGGTGGATGCCTATCTAGTGCGGCAAAGGCAAGAATTTGAGCGCATGCGCCAGGAAGCACGCGAGAAAGATCCCGCTTTCTACGCCAAGATGGACGCAGCGCGGCGGGCGCGGCATTCCGTTCGCTCTTAACCTCCTTAACCTCCCATCGGTACCCAGCGCACCCGGTCACGCAGTTCCTCATCCGAGGCAGCCCAGATCAGCAGTAGTAGGTCCTCGATGGCACCCCGGTGTCCAGATCCTGACGGACGATGACCAGCCCCGGGCTCGAATGACCCTCCTTCAGGAGGTGGTAGAATTCTCCGGTCATCGTGTTGCAATCATGGGATACGAGGACTCGACCCGCTGCGACTGCGAGCTCCAGCACCTGGCGGTCTGGCAGGCCGCGAGTTCCGCCGTCCGACGCACTCAGAAAATCGACGGATGGCTCACGCAGACGAACGCCATTAATAATTTTCTCGCTGAGGTCCGCGTCCGCGATGAATTTGGGTTCTGGCAGATCAGGATCGCTCTACCTTCTATCGGCTTTCGCGCTCATCGGTACTATTCTGACCGGTAACCGAAACTTCGTGGAACTGTATTTGTAATCTTTCGTCTTACCTTTAACCGAGTACCCAATATGCACGACTTGCGCTACGCTTTCCGCCTGATTCGACAGAATTGGGGCTTTTCGCTCACTGTAATTGCGATCCTTGCTCTTTGCATCGGGGCGAATACTGCTGTGCTTGCCGTCGTCAATGCTGCGATTGTGCGGCCTCTTCCGTTCCCTGAGCCTGACCGGTTGGCTCAGGTGGTTCGCGTTTTCGAGCATCGGGGGACTTCCCAGGCTTACAATTCCCACGACGGCCGGGATTGGGAGGCCATTCGGGACCGCGTTCCCTCGCTGGATGCTGCGGTTTATTCCGATTGGGTTACCGGTGTCAATCTGGGCGTCGACGGCAACGGCGTTTATGTGCAGCAGCAGCGGGTATCGGCGGGATTCTTTCGCATCCTCGGCGTCCGTCCGATGATCGGCCGGGAATTTACCGCCGATGAGGATCGCGCTGGCGGCCCTACAGTTGTTCTTATCAGCCACGCATTGTGGCATAAGTACTTCCACGACGATCCAAGCATCGTGGGCCGAGGCGTGATTCTGCGCGGCGAACCTTACACCGTCGTCGGCGTCATGCCCGCCGGATTCCGCGCCGACACCAAGGCTGACCTTTGGACTCCGATTCGTCCGTCTATCACCGGCGAAGGAAGCGGGAGCAATTACAACATTCTTGCCCGGATCAAGAACGGCGCAAGCCGGCAACAGGCTTCGGCGCAGCTCGCCTCGCTTATGGCGGATTTGAGAAAAGGACATTCCTACGAGAAGGATGAGAATGTTCGCCTCGATGTGATCCCGATGCAGGAAGGCATGACCAGCGATCTGCGCCAGCCGTTGATGCTGTTGTGGGCCGCCGTGGGGATCGTATTTATCCTCGGCTGCGTGAATATCGGAGGGATGCTGCTGGCGCGCGCGTCCGGACGCGTGGGCGAGATTGCCACCCGCCTCGCGCTGGGGGCGCCATTTTCCCGAATCGTCTCCCAACTGCTGATCGAGAGCACCTTGCTGGGGCTGTTCGGCGGGATGGCGGGTGCTGCCGTAGGATGGGGCGCGCTGGCCGGATTGCGCGATTTCGGCGCTCTGACATTTCCCTTTCTCGAAACAGTGGAGCTGGATTGGCGCGTGTTGGTTGGGACGCTGGCCTTGACGCTGCTGGCGGGCATCGCGTTCGGGCTGGCTCCGGCATGGCAGGCTACGCGAGTCGATCTGCGGTCGGCCCAATCGGGGAGCCGCGGGGTCGCCGGACGGAAGCGATTCCTCTCCCTTGGGGCCCTGGTTGGCGGCCAAGTGGCGCTGACGGTGCCGCTGCTATTCGGCGCCGGATTGTTCCTCCACACCTTCCTGCATCTATGGAATCTCAGCCCCGGTTTCGATCCCAACCATGTGATGATCGCCCGATTTTCCATGGCGGATGCGCGCTACAAGACTTCCGCGCAGATGAATCAGCTTTACGATAAAGCTATCGTACGGTTGCATGATACTCCGGGCATCGAAGCGGCAGCGGTCGGTCTGACGCTGCCTTATGAACGCGCTCTGAATACTGGATTCCAGGTTCCCGGAACGGATCGTTTCGACAACACGAATATGGCCTATGTCACGCCCGAGTACTTTACCGCCCTGCGTATTCCTCTGATGCAAGGCCGCGTGTTCAACCAGGCGGACAGCGCCGATTCGGCCAAGGTAGCCATCGTCAATCAGGCATTCGTAAAGCGATACATCAAAGCCGGGGATCCGTTGGGGATGCCGCTCAAACTTGGAGAAAGCCCTCTCGCGGTTGTCGGAGTCGTTGGCGATGTGCAGGATAAACAGGCCGGGTGGGGCGATTACGGGCCCATTGCTCAAATTCCCATGGTTTATACGCCTGCCACGCAGTTCGGCGGATTAGAGATGGTGCACACCTGGTTCTCTCCCAAATGGGTGGTGCGCAGTTCGCTCGACGGCGCGCAGGTGACAAAGGCGATTGAAGACGCGACGCGCTCCGCCGATCCCTTGTTGCCGATGGCGGCATTTCAATCCGTGAGCGATTTGAAGACGGACGCACTCACGCTGGAGCGACTGCTGGCAGTACTGGCGGGGACCATCGCGGGACTCGCGATGCTGCTCTCGGCAATGGGAATTTATGGGCTAATCTCAAACCTGGTAACGGAGCGAACAAAGGAACTTGGGATACGGATGGCGTTGGGGTCCGGCATCGGGCGAGCCATCGGAACCGCGCTAAGGCCGGGGCTGATTTGGGTGCTGGGCGGCGTGGCAGTAGGCAGCGCGGCGGCTTTCGGATTGGAGCGGTTCCTGAACAGCTATCTTTACGGGGTGCAGCCCGGCGATCCGATGACGCTGGCTGCGGTCGGGTTCGGATTGCTGGTGGCGACTGCCCTCGCGAGTTTGATCCCGGCCTCGCGGATCGCGCGGTTGAACCCGGCGGATACGCTGAGGAGCGAGTAAGCTCGCGAAACCGAGATTGGCCGAACGGCAGGGGGCGGCAGGTACGGCTGACGCTGAAAAAAGGCGCATTCAGGGCGATCCGGTGATAAAATTTAGGTGCCATGAAAACAGCCTCGGGTTCGTTTCCCCTCGTCGTTTCGTTCCTGCTGTCCGCGGCGTTTGTCCCCGCGCAGGATGCCGCTCCGCAGGATCCCGGTCTTACAATCAAGCAATCCGTCCAGGAAGTACAACTGGATGTCATCGTTCGCGATGCCCGGGGGCGAGTGGTGAAAAATCTGAAACCGGGGGACCTGGAAGTACTCGAAGACGGAGTCAAACAGGAGATCCGCGCCTTTAAACTGGTGCAAGGACATGAGGTGGAAGGCAAGGGCAAAGGCCCCTCTCAAGCCGCCCCGACTGCCGGCGCCAACACGGCCACGAATCCGCTGAAAGCGATCAACCTGATTTGCATCGTATTTACCAACCTCGACGCATTTTCGAGCATTAAGCAATACGCGGTAAACGATGTGAAGGATTTTCTAAAAGGCCAGATCCCGCCGGATACGTGGATAGCGGTGTTCAACCTGACAAACGATCTCACCGTGATCCAGCCATTCACGACCAATCGAAATGATGTCATGGCGGCGACGGACCGGGCGTTCTCGGGCGGAGGATTGGATTTCGCACAAGCAGCTACCGCCGTTCTCAACGCATCGCCGAATGCAACGTCCATTCAAGCCGCCGTCAACGGAACTTCGACAAACGGGGGCACGGTGGCGGACACGGCGAAACTCAACGGTTTGGGATTGAGTACCCAGGCGGCCGGCACGGGAGCGGGCATTACCTCCAGTCCTGCCCCCATCCGGCAGGATCAGTCCGGTCAGCGCCGCCAGTTCGGCGCGATCGAAGGAATGCGGGAAACGGACCAGATACTGGCGATGATCCGGCAACTGGGGACACTTCCGGGGCGCAAATCAGTGCTCCTTCTGAGCCCCGGACTGGTCACGGTAGACAATCCGGAGCTTTTTAAATCGATCCTGGACAAAGCGAACAAAGCGGATGTGACGGTCTATGCAGTCGACGTGAACGGTCTCAACTCGACCGACCCAGGCAAGGCATCGAGCGACGCTTTGAAGAACGCGGTGAGGGCCAGCTCGTCACAGAGCGCCACGGGCGCTACCGCGGCCAAGAACATGGCGAATATGCGCGAAGGCGACACCATATCGGACGCCGTGCGCACCACGGATACGCAGGCGACTCTGCGGGCTTTATCCGAAGGCACCGGGGGATTTCTAATCGGCGGCACGAACGACTTGCGCAAGTCCTATCAACGCCTCCTGGACGAAGTGGACACGCATTATGAGATCGTCTATCACCCGAGTTCGGACAAATACGACGGCCGCCTGCGAACCATCGACGTGAAGACACCGCGCGGCGATTTGAGCTTACAGAACCGCACCGGATACTTCGCGCTGCCGGCATTTGGTTCGGTCGCGCCGCTGGCCCCTTTCGAAATGGCCGGACTCGCCGTGCTGAATGCGCAGCAGCCGCCGCACTCGTTCGATTTCAAGGCGGGCGCTTATCAGTTCCGGCCCAGCGGAGCGAATTCGCAAAACGACGTGGTGTTTGAGATCCCGGCCGGAAACCTGCAAGCCACGCCTTCGCCGGATCTGAAGCGATACCGGATGCATGTTTCGCTGCTGGCCCTGGTGAAGGATTCAAACGGGCAGGTAGTCGACAAGTTCAGCCAGGATTCGCCGTATGAGATTCCCGAGGAAAACCTGGCCAAGGCGCGCACCACGACCATTTCTTTCACTCACCCGGTGACTCTTCCTCCCGGCCACTACAGCGTGGATATGGCAGTGCTCGATCGTGAATCCGGAAAATCCAGCATCAGCAAGGTCGCCTTTGTGAGCCCCGAGCAAAAGGGAGTGGGCCTGAGCAGCATTTTACTGCTACAAAACAAGGAGCCGGTGAATGGCAAAGTGGCGCCTGCCGATCCTCTGGAATTCCAGCTCGACGCGACCAAGGGGGAGCGCATCGTCCCGGAACTGGGCACGAATCTGGCTCCCACCGCTACGCCTACGGTGTTCTTCGTGGTTTATCCTGATAAAGCAATCACGGACAAGGCGAAGATCCAGGCGGAGTTTTTGCTCGGCGGCAAGCTGCTGGGCAAGCAGATGGCGGACCTGCCGGCGCCCGACGCGACCGGCGCGATCCTGATGCAGATCAGCGCTCCCGCGAAGCCGGGCGATTGCGAACTTCGGATCACGGCGATGCAAGGCAATTCATCCACCATGCAGAGCTTGAAGTACACGGTCGCGGCGAAATAGTAGATGCGCGTCAGACGCTTGCTGCCTTATCTGCCGATCGCATTTCTTGCAGCCACGTCGCCGACAGGGCCCATCGCCTTCGATGAGATTGCGGACCGTGCGGGAGTGCGGTTCACCAGTAATAGCGGTCCCACGCCCCAGAAACATCAGCCTGAGGCAATGGTGGGCGGCGTGGCGATTTTTGATTTCGATGGCGATGGATATGCGGATCTTTACTTCGTGAACGGCGCGGACATGCCTTCGCTCCAGAAAACCGGCCCGCAATTCAAAAATCGGCTGTTCCGTAATAACCACGACCTCACGTTTACCGACGTGACGGAGAAAGCGGGTGTTGCCGGATCAGGCTATGGCATGGGGGTCGCGGTAGGCGACTACGACAACGACGGCCGGCCTGATCTGTTCGTCACCAGCGTCAACGGCAACCAGTTGTTTCACAACAACGGCGATGGTACGTTCGCCGACGTGACGGCGAAAGCCGGCGTGACCGGCGGTCAGTTTGCGGGCCGCAAGATGTGGTCCGTGGGCGCGGCCTGGGTGGATTATAACAACGATGGATTGCTGGATCTGTTTGTGGCGAATTACTGCCAATGGGATCCGAAGACGGAGCAGGCGTGCGCCTTGAATGGAAACCGGGTGTTCTGCAATCCGCGCCTGTACAAACCTCTACCCAATACGCTCTACCGGAATAATGGCGACGGCACTTTCACGGATGTATCGGCGGAGACCGGCATCGCCGCGCATCCCGGCCGGGGGATGGGTGTGGCCGTGGCCGATTTCGACGGCGATGGCTTCCCGGATATTTTCGTGGCCAACGACGATCTTCCCAACCAGCTTTTTCACAATCGCGGCGGCCAGCGCTTTGAAGAGGTCGCCGATGAAGCCGGCGTATCGTTGACGGAAGGCGGCAACGTGGTCTCCGGCATGGGCGTCGACTTCCGGGATTTGTTCAACCGCGGCCTTCCCGATATCTGGGTCACCGCCATTGAGAAACAGACCTTCCCGCTGTTCAAGAACCTGGGACACGGCCAGTTCGCCGAAGCGACGGCGATGGCGGGACTGGGGCTCACCACGGCGGAAATGTCCGGCTGGTCCAACGCCATCGTCGACCTGGACAACGACGGATGGAAGGATCTGTATGTGGCGCGCTCCAACGTGCTCGACAACGTAGCCCAGTTCACCCAACGCCAGTACGCGGAGCCTAATACGGTGTTCCGCAACCTTGGCACCGGAAAATTTGAGGACGTGACATCCACCATCGGGCCGGCTTTTGAGACGCCTTCGGCAAACCGGGGAGCGGCGTTCGGCGACCTTGATAACGACGGCCGCATGGACCTCGTAGTCAACGTGCTGAACGGTAAAGCGAAGGTGTTTCACAATACCACCAGGAACGAAAACCACTGGGTTCTTCTAAAACTGACTGGAGTCAAGAGCAACCGCATGGGGATCGGCGCGCAAATCCGGTTGACGGCGGACAATGGTTCGATGCAATATAATCACGTCACCACCAGTACGGGTTATGCAAGTTCGAGCGATCCGCGCGTCCACTTTGGTCTGGGAACGTCGCGCGTAGCCAGGGAAATTCAGATTCTGTGGCCCAGCGGCCGCAAACAAGTGCTGCACGACGTGGCCGTTGACCGGGTGATTGAAGTCACCGAGCCGAGCCGTTAAAAGAGGATTTATGGCGATAACGAAGAAGTTGATTGGTAGTCTGGCATTGGCCGCGTCCGCGCTTCTGGCGCAGGCCCCGTCCAGCTTGGTCCGCATCAGCGTGGCTGCCGTCGATAGCGGCGGCCAGCCGGTCGAGGATCTAAAGGCCGCGGACCTTCAGGTGTCGGATCAAGGCAAAGCGGAGCAAATTGTTTTTTTTCGCCGTAACGCGCCCGCTCCGCAGACCGCGCCGCTGGCTCCCCACGAATATTCGAATCGGACAAGCGCCGCGCCCCACTCGACTGTGATCCTCTTCGACCTGATGAATGAGAACCAAGCGGACCGGCTGGACGCGTGGCACAAACTCGGCCGCTCCCTGCAACAACTCGAATCGGGCGAGTCGGTTTATCTGTACCTATTGACTCTCGAAGGCACGCTCAGTCCGATCCACGCCATCGGAAAGTCCGGCGCGAAGTCCGATGACGATAAAACCTGGACCCAGCAGATTGAAAAAGTACTCGATAAGGCGATGAAGGCCGCGAGCCATGCCCCGCCCGCCGGGATCGACCAGGAAATGGTGGTCAAGAAGACCTACGTTGCGCTCGAGACCCTCGCCAATCAACTCGCCGCGCTGCCCGGTCGCAGGGACATCGTTTGGGTAACCAGCGGCACGCCCAATGTGTGGAATACCAAAAGCCCGTGCAGCGGCGATTGGATAGATTGCGCGCTGTACGTGCCGCATTTGAGCGTAACGCTCACAGCGGCCAACGTCGCGGTGAATCCGCTCACCTACACCAGCAGCCCCAGCCCGGACCTGAATCGCGACCTGGAGATGATGGCCGGATTGACCGGAGGATGGCCCTACTTCGGGGAAGATATCCGAGCCGTCCTTAAAGAAGTTGCCAGGGACGCCGCCTTCAGCTACTCGATTTTCTACGATCCGGCGGCGGATAACTGGGACTCCAAGTTTCACAAGGTCCGCGTGACCACGGAGCGTAAAGGATTGAAGCTCCGTGCGAGACAGCGTTACTATGCGTTTCCCGACAAAAGGCCGGACGCCGCGAAGCAGCAGCCCGTGTTAGCCGCCGCGTTCCAGAGCCTCTCTGACGATCCCGGCATTGGCCTGCGCATTACCGTGACGCCAGGACCGGACGCCGCGAAGTCCGTGCCCCTGGCCATCCAGATCGATGCGGCGGATCTGCTGCTGCGCGAAGAAGGAGGCAATTTCACCGGCGGCCTGACATTTCTCGTCGCCGATATGGGCGCTTCCGGACCCGTGGGAGACCCGACAATTAACACTTCCACCATCCACCTGACGCCCGACCAGCGCGCCGCCGCGATGAAGGACGGCTTTCCCCTCCCGCAGGACCACCTGATCAGCGACTCCATTCAGAAGCTGCGGGTGATCGTCCTCGATCAGGGCTCGAATATCGCCGGCTCCCTGACGATTCCGGCCCGCCCTTAACGATTCGCGTTGTTCCCCGGCAGGCTCTGCGGATCCTGCTGCGCTTTCAGGCGCATAAACTCAGCTTTCTCCCGCTCCGCATCGCTCTTCCGTCCGATGCGCCGGTAGGATTGCTCCAGATAGAAATGAGTCTGCGCGTTGTCCGGCTCCAGTTTCACCGCCCGCTCGAATAAAGGAACGGCTTTTTCAGGCTGATCCTTGGCCAGCAGTGCGCGGCC
This sequence comes from Bryobacteraceae bacterium, assembly GCA_049521155.1. GTDB lineage: Bacteria > Acidobacteriota > Terriglobia > Bryobacterales > Bryobacteraceae > Palsa-187. The sequence continues at coordinate 2,427 of JBEKPC010000124.1, read as the reverse complement.
CATCTCCGCATCGCATAACCAGAAGTAATTCGCCGGCGCCAGCTTCCGCGCCCGTTCCGCGAACTGGAGCGCGATATCGGGTGTGCCCTGCCGGGTCTCAAGAAACGCACCCGCCAGCAGCGTCGGCCAATGATCGGGATTTGTGCGCAGCTCTTTCTGAAACTCCTCCAGCGCAGCATGCTGATCGCTATCCATCAGGAAGAGTCCAATAGCGTAATGTACCCCCGGCTCGTTCGAATACGCGGCCAGCAGCGCATCGAAGCCCTCTTTGGCCTCTTTCGGCCGTTGGCTGGCAGCCGCCCACATCGCTGTGCCGGCCATTTGGACCACCTTCCGCCGGCTCTCCGGCAGCTTCGACGGCTCCGACGCAATCGCCAGCGCGCACAGCCCCACCGCCTCCACCACCGCGGGCGAATTTTCCTGATGCTCCGTAAGCGGCTGCAACTGCGACATCGCCTGATCGAAAAGAGAGGAGCGAATCAGGATCATCGCCGCTCTTTGCCGCACCGCGGTTTCGAATGCGGCATTGTTGCCCAGCCCCAGTTGTTCCCCTTTGACGATCGCGGCGCGCGCCAGGTCGAAATGGCCGAGCTGAAATTCCGCCAGGCCCAGGAAGCCCCACGCACGCCCGTTCTTCGGCGCCAGATCGAGCCCTTTGTGCATCGCCTCCGCCGCCTCCTGGTAGCGTTCCAGCTGATAGAGAGCGCCGCCCAGGTAGAACCATCCCTCCGGCCAAGACGGCCGCAGATCCAGCGCCTGCTTGAACAGAACCGCGGCCTGCGCCGGATCGCTATCTAAAACCGCTCCCGCGCGGCGCGATAGATCCTCAAAGTCGGCAGCCGGCTGAGCGGCCAACAGGCAGGCCAATCCAGCCGCGTAAGCCAACGAAAGCTTCATTTCTCTTAGCCTAGCGCAGTCTATGATAAAAGTTGATGCGTTTCCCCTGGCCTGCGATCGTATTCTGTTGCGCCGCGCTTGCGCAGGCGCCCACCCCCGAGCAAATCTTTCATGATGCGATCGCCGCCCAGCAGCGCGGCGACGATGCGGCCGCCATCGCCAAATATCAGCAACTCGTCAAGCTTCGCCCGGAGGTGATGGAGGTGCGCGCGAATCTGGGCGCCGCGCTCGCCCACGCCGGCCGCTACGACGAAGCGATTGAGCAATATCGTGTCGCTTTGGCGAAACTTCCCAACAATAAAGGCCTCCGCCTCAACCTCGCCCTCGCCTATTACAAAAAAGGAGACCTCCCACAGGCAGCCGAAAAGCTCGAGTCCCTGCGCCAAGCTGATTCAGCCGACGTTCGCATCGCGACCCTGCTGGGCGATTGCTATGCGCGCCTGGGCCGCGATCAGGATGCCATCGCCGCGCTCACCCCCGCGGAAGCCGCCCATCCCGACGATTTGAATATCGCCTGGGCCCTGGGCTCCGCGCTGATTCATGCGGGCAACCCCACCGAAGGGTTGAAGCGCGTTGTCATGGTCGCCCAGCAAGGGCACAGTGCGGAGGCGAATCTCCTCGCCGCCGAAACCTACCTTGCTATGAGCGAGTTCGAGCCCGCCCATGTGTTCGCCGATGAAGCCCTGCGGCTGAACCCCAAGCTCAAAGGCGTCTATAGCCTCAGCGGGCGAATTAAACAATATCTGGGCGATTTTCCCGGCGCCAAGGCCGACCTGGATAAAGCGTTTGCCGAGAATCCCACGGATTTCGACGCCCACGTCACCATGGCCGCAATTCTCAACCTGGAGCGCGACCTGGATGGCGCGGAGCTTCACGCCAAACGCGCTCTGGAACTGATGCCTGCCTCGCCTCTGGCTCGTTATCAACTGGCGCGCGTCCAGCGCTCCCGCGGCGATATCGAAGGCGCCGTTCTCAACTTCGAAAAGGTGATCGCTGCCGAGCCGGATTGGCTGCGCCCGCACATCGAACTGGCGTCCCTTTACTACCGCCTCCACCGGGAGGACGATGGCCAGAAAGAACGCGCCATCGTCGACAAGCTCTACATGCAAGGTAAAAAACAAGGCCCCGACGCAGACAAATAAGTGTCCTGTCTCTGCACTTGACGGAAGAAGTCAGCCCAAGTGGGGCGGTCCCCCTGGACCGCGGCCGACGCCCCCGTCGGCTCTTCTTCTTACTTACCCGATTCCTTCACCTGAATCACCCTGTCTCCCGCCACATTCTCCAACGTCTGAACAATCCCCGACGGCCACCGGATCTCCACCGCTTTCGCCATCTCATCCGCGCCCAAGCCAAAATGCACCGGCCCCGCGCTCGAGGACGCATAGCACGCGCTGGTCGTCATGTGATTGTACTGGCTCCCGCTCTTGGTCGTGACCTTGATCGCCGCCCCGATCCCGTCCCGATTGCTCTTCGTCCCCTCCAGCGCGACATCCAGCCAGTGTCCGCTGCCCTCGCTGCGGTTCATCCAGA
>JBEKPC010000123.1:0-16724 GCA_049521155.1 Bryobacteraceae bacterium | reverse complement strand
ACGCTGGCGTTTTGGAATATCGCTCGCAACGTCCAGCCTGCGACGGTTGCGGCTTTCGCGCACGAATCGGACGCCGATATTCTGATTCTTGCGGAGAATGAGATCCCTACCAGCAGGCTGGTGCTAGCGCTAAACTCCGGCGTAAATCGAGACTACTTTCCCGATCCGGGGCCGCCCGGGCGCTTGACGATGTTCACCCGTTTCTTGGCGGAGCCGTCAACTCTCATCAGCGATGTGAGTGGCATTTCAATTCGCCACTATCGCCTACCGATCGGAGATCCTTTTCTCGTTGTCGCTGTTCACCTGTCAAGCAAGCTCAGGAAGAAGACGGAGGATCAGATCTTTGGATCAGTGCGGATTGCAGCATCTATTCGAGAGGCCGAAGCACGGGTCGGCCACCAGCGGACGATCGTGATCGGCGACCTGAACATGAATCCATTTGAAGTTGGCGTAGTAGGCTCGGGTGGGCTCCATGCGATCGTGGACAGAGGCATCGCCGCTGGAGGCTCTCGTGTCGTCGCGGGAGAGACTTGCTCCTTCTTCTACAATCCCATGTGGTCATTCTTTGGCGATCGCGGCTCAGCGCCGCCAGGCACTTACTTTTATAACTCGGGCACAGAGGTCAACTACTTCTGGCACGTTTCGATCAGGTTTTGGTTCGCCCATCCCTGATAAAATTCTTAGACAAGGACGCAGTGAGCATTGTTACTGAAATCAGCGGGGTGAGTCTCTTGACGGATAAAGGGCACCCGGATAAGAAAATTCATTCGGACCACTTGCCGTTGGTTTGTCGGCTAAGTCTCATAGAGGAGCTTGTGAATGGCTAAGAATTTGTGGGGTGACTTAAGTTCGTTAGAAATTGTGCGAACTCCCAAGACGATTCTCGATGAGCAGGCGGTCCTTCTCACTAAGGCCACAGAAGGTATTTTGGCTGGCGTCGTTGAGGACGAGACTCGATCGAGGAGCTTCCGTTACAGCCTGAATGTTGTCGTGCCCGCCCTGAACAACTACAAATACGAAATCCTCGAGGTCCTTCATCCTTTGGAGATCTATCCGGTCCGGCTGCTGTGCGAAAGGCCGAAAGTCGACGCGACGATCAAAAGCGAAGAAGACTTTGAGGACGTGATCGCAAAGGTCCTCAGTTCGCCTGAAGTAAGGTCAGTGCTCTCCCGCTTGAAATCGCAAGTGGCCTGAGCCCGATCCAACAGCGCCCCGGAACTATTTTTCCGCGAACGCTTCGATTGGCGGGCAGGCGCACATTAGGTTTCTATCGCCATACGGGTTGTCGATTCGGCCTACGCTGGGCCAGAATTTTTTGGCTCGGACGAAAGGTAGCGGATAAGCTGCTTGATGACGTGAATAGGGATGCGGCCAGTCATCCGATGTTACTGCCGCTGCGGTGTGCGGGGCGTTTTTCAGGACGTTGTTTTGGCGGTCGGCTTTGCCGTCGATTACTTCTTGAATTTCTGCGCGGATCGCGATCATCGCGTCGCAGAAACGGTCTAGCTCGTCTTTTGATTCGCTCTCGGTGGGCTCGATCATCAGTGTTCCGGCAACCGGGAAAGACACCGTCGGGGCGTGGAAGCCGTAGTCCATCAGGCGCTTGGCTACGTCGGTTTCATCGATGCCGCTTTGGGCTTTTAACGGACGCAGATCGAAGATCATTTCGTGGGCCACACGGCCGTTTTCGCGGGCGTAGAGCACCGGATAATGCTTTTCCAGGCGCGATTTAATGTAGTTGGCGTTGAGGATGGCGAATCTTGTCGCGTCGGTCATGCCGTCGCCACCTAGCATTTTGATATAGCCGTAGGAAATCAGGAGGATGCTGGCGCTGGACCACGGCGCGGCGGATAGCGCGTGAATTGCCTGAGCGCCGCCGGTTTTTATGATGGGATGGCTCGGCAGAAAGGGCGCGAGATGGGCGGCGACGCCGATGGGGCCCATGCCGGGGCCTCCTCCGCCGTGGGGAATCGCGAAGGTCTTGTGCAGATTTAAATGGCACACGTCGGCACCAATGGCGGCGGGGCTGGTCAAGCCGACTTGCGCGTTCATGTTGGCGCCGTCCATATAAACCTGGCCGCCGTTCGTGTGGATGATGGCGCAGATGTCCTGAATGCTTTCTTCGAAGACGCCGTGTGTGGATGGGTAGGTCACCATCAGGGCCGATAGATTTTCGCGATGCTGCTCGGCTTTCGATTTGAGATCGGCGACGTCGATGTTGCCCTCGGCGGTGCTGTTCACGACCACCACGCGCATACCGGCCATTACGGCGCTGGCTGGATTGGTTCCGTGCGCGGAGGCAGGAATCAGGATTACATCACGATGGGGTTGGCTGTTTCCAATGTGATACGCGCGGATGACCATCAAGCCGGCGAATTCGCCTTGCGATCCGGCGTTGGGCTGCAAAGAAACCGCGGCAAATCCGGTGATTTCGCACAAGGCCTGCTCCAGTTCCTTGAAGATTTGTTGGTAGCCGGCGGCCTGCTCGACCGGGACGAAGGGATGCAATTTCCCGAACGCGGGCCAGGTGACGGGCAGCATTTCAGAAGCCGCATTCAGCTTCATGGTGCAGGAGCCGAGAGGGATCATCGACGTATCGAGACCGACATCTTTGCGCTCCAGGCCGCGGATGTAACGCATCATCTGCGTTTCCGAATGATGGGTGTTGAAGACGGGATGCGTCAGGAAATCCGAGGTGCGGGCGAAGCCTTTCGGATATTCGGTTACGAGTCCGGCAGGCGAGAAATCGACTTGAACATTGGCGCCGGTGCCTTTGGCGAAGGCCTTCAAGATCGCTTCCAGATCTCGCGCATCGGTGGTTTCATCGAGCGCGACATTGATCGTGCCGTCGTCGCGATAACGGAAGTTGATACGGGCTTCCTGCGCGGCGCTGCGGATTTTTTCGAGCGTGCCCGCGGGCGGTTCCAGACGCAGCGTATCGAAGAATAATTCGTTGCGCTGGGCGACGCCGGCCTTTGATAATTCGCGCTCCAGCAGCTTTGCGAAACCGTGGACGCGGCGGGCGATCGCGGTGAGTCCTTGCGGCCCGTGATAGACGGCGTACATGGCGGCGATGTTGGCCAGCAAGGCTTGCGCGGTACAGATGTTGTAGGTCGCTTTCTCGCGGCGAATATGCTGCTCGCGGGTTTGCAGAGCCATGCGATAGGCGGTGTTGCCATGCACATCGACCGATACGCCGATGACGCGTCCTGGAACTTGGCGCACGTATTTTTCGCGGGTCGCGAAAAAGGCCGCGTGAGGACCGCCGTAGCCGAGAGGGACTCCGAAGCGCTGGGAATTGCCGAACACGACGTCGGCGCCCATTTCGCCGGGCGGTGTGAGAAGAGTCAGGCTCAGCAGGTCCGACCCGACGGCTACTAATGCGCCTGCTCGCTTCGCTTCGGCAATGAATTCGCGCAGATCGTGAAGATGGCCTGCTTCATCCGGGTTTTGGAGGAGTGCGCCGAAACAGCCGGTCAGATCCGCGTTGCGCCAGTCGGCGACGACCAGTTCAATGCCCAGAGGCTCGGCGCGAGCGCGCAGGACGTCGATCGTTTGTGGAAAACAACTGTCGGCAACGAAGAATTTCTGGGTGCTTTTCGAATGAACGCGATGAAGAAGGGTCATCGCTTCCGCGGCCGCGGTCGCTTCATCGAGCAGCGAGGCGTTGGCGACCTCCATGCCGGTGAGATCGCGAACGACGGTTTGAAAATTGAGCAGGCTTTCAAGACGGCCTTGCGCCATCTCCGCCTGATAGGGGGTGTAAGGCGTATACCAGCCGGGGTTTTCGAGCACGTTGCGCAGAATGACGCTGGGCGTGATGCAATCCGAATAGCCAAGGCCTAAACAAGACTTGAAAATCTCATTGCGGGCGGCGAGGGAACGGAGTTCGCGGAGGTATTCATATTCGCTCTGGCCGGGCGGCAGTTGCAGTTCACGAGAGAGACGAATGCGCTGCGGAATCACTTCCTCGATGAGCGCGTCCAGGGACGCGGCTCCGGTGGCTTTCAGCATTGCATCGCGTTCGGTTGGGTCAGGACCAATATGACGGGTGGAGAAAGACTCGAAGTCAAAGATCATTCGATAATTACATTTTAGGTCAACATGTCAAGGGCGCGCACACGGCCAAAGCTGGTTCCTGTCCCGGAGGAGATGAGACGGGTGTATGCATTGCTGGCGGAAGAAGTGTCGGGATGGCCTGAGGTGAGCACGCGGCTGATGTTCGGCTTCCGCGCGGTGTACCGGAGCGGGGTGGTTTTCGCGATGCTGCCGGATAAGAGGTCGCTGGAAGTTCCCAACTCAATCGCTTATAAAGACGGGCAAGAATGGAAGGCTTTTGAAGTGGAGAACGAAGAGAGCGTGGGGAAGGCGCTGGCGGTTTTGGAGAACGCCTATAAGCAGGCCGACTAATGGCGGGGGTTATTGGCCGCCGTTTTTTTGATAGTCGGTGATTACTTTATTTACGTATTGCTGTGTTTCCCGGTACGGCGGAAGGCCGTTGTAGCGGTCGACTGCGCCGGGACCGGCGTTGTAGGCGGCTAGAGCCTTGACGACGTCGCCATCGTATTTAACGAGCAGGTCGTGAAGCAGGCGGGTGCCGGCGTCGATGTTTTGCTCGGTATCGTGCGGATCGGCGGCGAGCGCTTTCGCGGTGCCGGGCATCAATTGCATGACTCCGATGGCTCCCTTCGGCGAAATTGCGCTCTGCTTCATGGCCGACTCCGCTTTGGCGACGCTCGCTACGAAAGCCGGAGGCAGGGAATTGCGGATGGCTGCTTCGTGGACTAAAACCTTGGGATCCGTGGACTTCGGCGGAGCAGGCGCGGTAACGGCGGCGGTAATTGTTGGGGCTGGGATAGGAACTGGGGCTGGAGGCACGTATTCCTCGGCCTCGAACGACTCGACGGAACTGGAGGGGACTTCGATCATTCCCTCTTTGGTGAATAATTTAACGTTCGATCCTTCCACCTCGTGGCGTTCGGCGTGAATTCGGAAGCCTGTGGAGAGGACGGCGTATTCGCCGGCGAAGGCCGGTAACGCGGTCACGAATGCAATGAGAAACTTCGGGAACACAGTCCTACTTGCTATGTTAGACGTTCGCGGGTTGGGAAACGTGCAGGCGGGGTTACTTTGAGGCGTAGACGGACGCGAGTGAGATCATCGTCAAACCGGCAAGATATAAGACAAAGGTTCCCAGCAACAGCATCTTGACGCCTTGGGCGGAGCCTTTGAGCTCCCGCCAGACCAGGATTCCCCATAACGCCGCCAGGATCGGAGCGCCTTGGACCAGGCCGAAGGCGAGCGCTTGGCCAGTCCGGACCGCCGGAGGCGCGGCTGCTTCGACCAGCGCGGTGAGAAGGCCCACGGCCCAGACGAATCCGCCGAAAATGCCCCAAAAGTGCTGCTTTTTCGCGCCCTTGAAATAATCGCGCACCTGCACCGGATCGCCCTGCACGGGGAAGTTAATGAAGAACGGCACGTAGATCAGAGTAGAAAAGAACATGCCGCCGCCGATCAGCGCAGCCAGGCCGTACGGACCGACGCCGTTATCTCCGCCGCGGCTGGAATCGACCAGGGGAAAAAAGAAACCCATTGCGATGCCGCTCAAAATGCTGAGGACGATGCCGCGGGCGGCGATGGGCGTCCGCACAGGCAGTTTGGTGCGAGGATCCAGCATCGGACCCGATTTGGATGCGGCGGCTAGGGCGTCAAGGTGAGAGCGGTAGGCGATGATATCGACCAGTACCGCGATCAGCACCAGTACCAGACCGCCGAAGAGCAATAATATGTTGGCCGACTGCGGATTCGAAATAAAATTGGTGACCGACATGACCACCAGTCCGATACCGAAGGAAAGGGGGAATGCGACCGCCATGCCCGACAAGGAAGTGGCTGCGACGAGCAGCATGTAGGCCAGATTCACGAGCACGCCGGCGGCGACGCCGTAGGCCATCTTGCGATAGCCGGCGATCATCATGTTGTCGGAGACCGTTAACTCCTGGGAATTCATAGAGCCAAGGGTAAAGGCGGCGATCAGAAGGCAGGCAGCCAAGCCCAGGGTGAAATCGTAGTAGAACAGCTCGAAGCGCCACTTGAAGACTAGTCTTTGCGAGTTCGCCCAGGAGCCCCAACAAAACAAGGTCAGGATCAAAAGAAGAAGACTGGCAAGAGTCGTTGCAGGGAGAATCATAGATAGTTTTGGTCTGTGGCTAAGGTTATCGTATTAAAGCTTCTTCGCGAATCAACCGAAAGAGATTATATATTACACCATGTTAGAAGGAGTGAACGGTGAATAAGTTGCTGAGGCCGCTACTCATTCTGATGGCTCTCAAAAGCCTGACGATGGCACAACGCCCAAAGCCTGTCTACGACCCTGAAACAAGGGAGGGCCTGCTGATCCAGCACATTCAGCAGGAAGAAGATCCTTTGGAAAAGCTCCACTATATGGAGCAATTCAGCGTGCAATATCCGGGGAATCCGGCCATCGCATGGGTTTACGATCAGCTCCAGCCAGCTTACATGAAAGAGAAAGCGTGGGATGAGGCGATGCGCATCGGTGACAAGCGGGTGGCGCTCGAACCGGGTAACCTTGACGCTGCGAAGCTTTCGCTCAAGGCAGCGGAGAGCAAAGCCAGCCGTGACGATATTTCGAAATGGGCGGACTGCACCTGGCGGATCGCGTCAGAGGTCGCGGCCAAAGGCGGCCGCAACGCCGCAGACGCGGAGCAGACGCGGTTGTACGCGGAATACAGCTTCTACTCGATTGCGCAGCAGACGGAGGATCCGGCGACGCGCCTGAAGTTGTTACAAGAGCTGGAGGAGAGGAATCCGAAGAGTCCGTACGTGGAGAATATTCCGGCCGAGTGCTTTGTGCTCTACAAAAAATTGAACCAGATGGACAAAGCGCTGGAGTTGGCTGATAAGACACTGGCCGACGATCCCGACAACGTCGATATGCTGATGGCGGTGGCGGAATATCATTTCGGCCGGGACGAGGCGCGCGAAAAGATCATTATCCATTCGGCGCATGTCGTCGAGGTTTTAGCGAAGAAGGCGCGTCCGGCAAATCTGGGAGAGGAAGACTGGGAGAAGAAAAAATCCCATCTGATGGGCACGGCGGACTACATGGGCGGCGTTTCAAGCAGCCTGACTGCACAGTATGGGCGCGCCGACCAGATGCTGCGGGCGGCGCTGCCGGTGCTGACCGGCGACCAGGAGGCGACGGCGCTATATCACCTGGGGGTCGCGAATTATCATCTGGCGGACGCCAATCCAGCGCGCGCCCGGGACGCACTAGCGTACTGGAGACGATGCTCGGCCATCAAGAGTAATTTTCAGGCGCAGGCGATTAAGAACGCGGAGTCGATTCGGAGTGAATTCAATCTGCCGTAAGAGGCGCCCGTATTAGTGGCTTGCGTCGTCGGGTGGGGCGTCGGCTTTCAGAGGGAATTGCGCGCCGGCGGGAATCGGAACCAGCATCTTTTCCTTGCGGTAAATCAACGTGGATGTGTTGTAGCTGGCGATCTCAAATCCATGGCCGTGCGTAATAGCGTCGGTAGGACAGGCCTCGACACAAAAGCCGCAGAAGATGCAGCGGTTGTAGTCGATGTTATAAACCTTGGCGTAGCGTTCGCCTCCGCTGATGCGTAATTGATCGGTATTTTCGGCGGCTTCGATATAAATGCAATCGGCCGGGCAGGCGGCCGCGCAAAGGAAACAGGCGACGCATTTTTCCAGACCGTTTTCATCGCGCTGGAGCTCATGGACGCCGCGAAACCGCTCCTGAAATTTGGCGGGAGCTTCCGGATAATCCTCGGTAATGGTCGGCTGGAGCATCTCCATGAAGGTGATGCCCATCCCTTTCGCAATCGCAGCCGCGCCGCCGAGGACGTCAGAAATTTTCGAAGACATTCAAATTAATCTTAACAGCTTCCCGATGGAGATCACTTGCGATTTTTTACGACCAGCGAGACCAAATATGCTTGCGCGATCTGTTCCCCTCGGATGGAGGGCCATATACTGAAAATGTTCTCGGCGGATTTGACTTGGGTGATCGCATCTGTAGGGTCCAAATCTTTCGTGAGATTGTAGTCCGCGAAATGTCGATCTTCTTGCAACTGACTGAACGTTCGAGCAACAAATCGGAGGTCCTCCACTAGTTGTGCCTTTTCGCCGAGGAATGGAAAGTCCCGGGCGTTCAAAATGCTGTTTGATGCAGTCTTCATTACCCCGTGATCATAAGCCCTGCCAAGTGCGGCTTGAAGCTTTTCGTTTTTCCAGTTGGAGGTTGCTTCAGAAATTAAGAAGTGAAAAACGGCGTAGTAGGCGGATGAGACAGCCCGGCGAAGACTTGCTTGTGTCGGGGGCGAGACATGAACCAACTAAAGCGCTTGCTTTAGTTGGTCTTCGTGGTATGCCATCCTACCACTCGGGGTCTGGCCGTCTCAACTGTTCGGAATGGCTTCGAAAGTTGAAATAGGGGTGAAGTCCCCAGTTCTCAATTGGCTGCACCTTGTCAATAAGGCTGGTCGCAATACCGCGGGTCACATCGGCGATGGCCTCCTCGTTTGCTGCCGAATCCGTCAGAATAATGCGAAAAAAAATAGAAGGCTCGCCCGTTGAATCTGCTCCCAAACTGTAGGCAACGTGAACAACTTCAGGGCCCAGCCTTAGGATCGCACTCTTGATGTCTCCATCGAGCTGCGCTTGATGGACGAGTCCGCTTGGCACCATCTGCATAAGCCCATTATCGCGCGCCTTGGAGGGAGGTTGATCGACGGGGAAACATCAGGTGATCGGCTCGTCTTTCTCCTGCTGGACGAAACTTAGAATATCGAAGTGGCGGATCTCGCGGTCGGGGAAAAAGCTGTTCACGGCGTCCTGCTCGTCGGAAAAAACTTCGAAGATCGTGTGCAGCTTGGTGAGCAGAAGCAGTTCCACGTTGCGCTTGTTGGGATTCACCAGCTTCAGCGCGCCACCCGCTTTTTTGAGCGTGGTGAAACAGATAACCAGCGCGCCGAGGCCGGTGGAATCGATATATTCGACATGTTCTAGGTTCAGGAGGATGTTGAAACGGCCAGCCACGGCAACGGCGCTGACTTTTTCGCGCACAGCGCTGGCCTCGCCTACAGTCAGGCGGCCCTTGAGCGAAAGGATGTCCACCCCTTCGCGCGAAGTTTCACGAATTTCGAGACTCATTAGTCGTTAGTGTACCGGACTCGGCGGCCACAGGTTCCACCGCCTCCGGGCCGGAAGGCAAAAGGACCGTGAAACGCGTGCCGACACCGGAGTTGCTGGCGACATCGATACGGCCGCCGTGCGCTTCGACGATCCAGGCGACGAAGCTCAATCCCAAACCCAGGCCTTGGATCGAATTCGTCTGCGCGTTGCGCACGCGATAGAAACGATCGAAAATGTGCGGCAGATTTTCGGCGGGAATTCCGACGCCTGTATCCTCGACCGAAAGTTTGGTCCAGCCGGGTTCGCGCGCGGGACCCACGATCACGCGGATCGATCCGCCCTTCGGCGTGTATTTCACAGCGTTAGAAAGCAGGTTCGAAAGCAGGCGCTCAATCTGTGTGCGGTCAGCTTCGACCGGCGCGCACGGCTCAATCGTGGACGTCAGCGTAACATTTTTTTCCTCGGCCGGGATCTGGAACTGGTCGACGAGATCGGTGACCACATCGGCCAGATCGAGAGGAGCCTTCTGCAAAGCGAGCTGTCCGGATTCGGCCTGCGAGAGCAGCAGGAGGGCGCGCACGATGCTCGACAATTTTTCGATGTCTTCCATCGCGTTTATGATCGACTCGCGATATTGGTCAGGCGTTTCGGCGGTGAAGAGAGCGACTTCGAGCTGGCCGCGGATGGCTGTGATCGGCGTACGCAGCTCGTGCGAAACGTCGGTCGAGAAGCGGCGGGTCTGCTCGAAGGATTGATGGAGGCGCTCCGTCATGCGGTTGAAGCTGTCGATGAGGTGATCGAGTTCGTCACCGGCGCCGCGAAGGGGGATTTGCACGGTGATATTCGAGCCGGTGACATTCTGCGCCGCATGGGCGACGGAGTTGACGGGGCGGATGGCGATGCCGGCGAGCCACCAGCCGAAGACGCTAGCCAGGACCAGCATCGCGGGCGCGAGCAGGAGGTAGGTTCGGGTGAAACTCTCGACGGTCTTATACTGAATGGCGAGCGAACGCCCGATGGCGAGAAAATATTTGTCCTTCCCGTCATCGTCGTGCATCCACCCTTTTTCGATCATGTAGGGTATGCCGTCCTTATCGTTGCGAATCTGGAATTCGCCCGTGGCCAGCGGCCCGGCTAAAATGCGGGCGATTTCGGCCGGAGGATCCGGTCCGATGGATTCATAAATATCGGAGATCTGCACGACATTGCCGGCGGCGTCGGCAAGAAAATAGACACGCCGCAAGCGCTCCACAATGAAACCTTCTTCAGGGTCCGTCAGGTCAGCTTGCCAGACCGGGTATTCGTTCTTGATGTGAAGGTATAACTTCACCGCCTCCCAGTCGGATCGGACCGTGTCCTGGGTATCCGACTCCACCTCATTCTTCAGATGCTGGCGGAACGAGAAGCCGATGGCCGCGAGGAGGATCGCGAAAAATGCAACGTAGCTGAGCGCGAGACGGAAGCGCAGACCGCGCAGGAAACCTACGCGCAACTGGCGGACTCCGAAGACTCGCGTGAAACGGGCCATAGCTTAGATCGAGCGCTCGCCCGCCTTATCGGGAATATCCAGCATGTAGCCGATGCCGCGCACGGTTTGTATCATCTTTTCCGGCCACTTGTCGTCGATTTTGCTGCGCAGATGGCGGATGTAGACGTCAACGATATTGGTCAGGCCGTCGTAATCCATGTCCCAGACATGCTCGACGATCATGGTGCGGCTCAGCGGGCGGCCGCGATTACGCATCAGGTATTCGAGAATGCTGAATTCCTTGGGCGCGAGCTCGACGTTTTCGCCCGAGCGGGTCACTTTCCGGCGAATGCAATCGAGAGAAAGTTCGCCCACTTGAAGACGCTCGGGAGTCGGCTGACCGCGGCGCAGGAGCACGCGGACGCGAGCCAATAATTCGACGAACGCAAACGGCTTGACCAGATAATCGTCGGCGCCGCCTTCGAGGCCTTTCACGCGATCGTCGACGGCATCGCGAGCGCTCAAGATCAGCACTGGAGGACTGGTTTTGCGATTGCGGATTTTCTGAAGGGCGCTGAGGCCGTCCATATCGGGCAGGCCAAGGTCGAGGATAATGAGGTCGTATTCGGTATTATGGACGAACTCGATGGCGGTGGAACCGTCGTTGGCAACGTCGACCGCATAGCCCCCGCTTTCCAGGCCGCGCGACAGGAAATCGGCAATTCGCTTTTCATCCTCGACGACGAGAATTCTCATATAGTCGAGTTTACACTGCGTACTGAGTGGAAGCGTCCCCGTCCCTAACGGTGGGGTTCGGTGTCGAAGCTGGTGCGGATGAAAGGACTTGAACCTTCACTCCCTTTCGAGAACCAGAACCTAAATCTGGCGCGTCTGCCAGTTTCGCCACATCCGCAGTTAGGTTAATTATAGCGATGAACGTCAGCGCGCGTAGGCGGCGACTTTGCGGAGATTTTCTACTCTTTCCGGGGCGATCAGGCGGGGGGTGGCGCGGCCGCAGCCGCAGGGAGCTGTCTCTAGTACTTCGCCCTCCCGCGGGGCGACATCGCCTTCGATATGCAGGCCGTTGTGAGCCTCACATTCCGCCGCGAGCAGGCAGCCTGATTCGTCGATTCGCTGTTCGAAAACCGGCACGCGGAAGGCCTGCCAGAGGCGTTCCCGGTCGTCTTCCGTAAGGCGCGGCTCATCGGGCCGCACCAACGCGATCACAGCGTTGCGCAGGGATGGGATCGGGGTGCCGCGCAGGGCGTTCAACTGGACTGGGGCGGCGGCGATGGCGGCGGGGGCGAAATTTTGGACGTCCTCCGTCCATCCGTTTTCAAAGACGCGGGTTTTGCCTGACGATCGAAAACCTTCTATCAGGATCGCGGTCGGCGGCGCGGGAGGGATCGGATAGACCAGAACTGGTCTTTTCCGCCAGAGAGTTCTGACTTGCACGTATAAATCGTTGCTTTAGCGGCCCAGAATTCTCATAAGATTTTCACTAAAAATTGATTTTGCGTCTTCTTCGCTAACGTTCAGCTCGTAAAGGGCGCGGGCTTGCTCCTCGAAAATCTGCTGATGCCACCCTCGCGGGAAAAACGACGAGTCCGTGCCGAACAGTAGACGCTTTGGCCCGGCAACGTCGAGGGCGCGGCGAAAAACCTGCCGCAAATCAAGGTGCTCGTAGCGAATCCATTGATTGGAGCTGGAAGTATCGAGGTAGATATTGGGGCACAGATCGGCCAGCATCAGCGCCTCGCGAAAATATCCGGCGCCGAAGTGCGGAACGATGATCGGCACTTCCGGATAACGCATTGCCACCGCGTGCAGATCGATGGGATTGGAAAATCGCATGTCGAAATGCGATTCCAAGCCCAGCTTTTTTCTGACGCCGACGCTCAGCACGCCGCAGTGGACAAACATCGCTTTCTGGTTGGCCCGCGCCCAGTCGAACACCCGCACCGCTTCGTCGGATTGAATCGAATAGCGATGCATCGCCGGGAACAGGCACGCGGCATCAACCTCGGCCGGCGTCCACTTGAGTGGATTGACCATCGCGAAGGCGAAGAATCGTTCGGGGAAGGCGGCCACTGCTTTCGTCACCGACTCTTCGTCGCCGGGGGCGCTCGCGATGAGTGCAGCGCGGGCGACGCTCTGGCGGTCCATCTCATGCGCCCAGATGTTGGCCAGGTCCTCGGGGCGCTCCGGAGGCATTTGCCAATGCAAGGATTCAAACGTGAGCCCCGGCTTTTGAGCCGCTAAGATCTCAAAAAAGCGATGCGAGAAAAAGTGAACGTGAGCGTCCGCGATCGGCACGGGCACGCCCCATGGAGACGGGCGCGAAATCATTCGGCTGCCTGTCCGCGCGTAAGCTGCGTCAGGCCTGTCGACAAGGCGAGCTGCGTCAGCCCTGCGACGTTATTCACGCCGAGCTTCTTCATCATCGTTTTCCGGTAGCTGCGGACGGTATGTTCGCGCAGGTCGAGCGCGACCGCGATCTCCTTGCTGGTCTTCCCTTCAGCTACCATACGTAGAACCTGCAATTCGCGCGGCGCCAGCATTTCGAGCGCGGCGCTGGCCGGCTTCGATTCCAGGTCCCCTTTTTGAATTCTGGACAGCAGGCGATCCGATACCTGCGGGCTCAGATAGGACCCGCCGCGTGCGACGATGCGCAGCGCGTCAACCAGATCGGTGTCGGAAGCTCGCTTGAGGATGAATGCGCGCGCGCCGGCGCGGACCGCGCTAACCACGGAGTGTTCATCGTCATACATGGAAAGGATCGCCACGCGGCAATCGGGGTGGTGGCGAAGAATTTCAGAGGTGGTTTCGACGCCGTTAAGACCGGGCAGCCCGATATCCATCAGGACCATATCGGGCCTGTGGCTTTTCACGAACTGCACGGCGTCGGTGCCCGTTTCAGCTTCTCCCACCACGCGAAAATCTTCCGCGCGGCCGAGGATCGCCTTGATTCCGTCGCGCATGATCTTGTGATCATCCACGAGGAGGACGCTAATGGGCATATCGGATTGATTGTACTCTTATGCACCGCCGGGTGTGAACGGGGATGGCGCCAGTTGCTGGCTTAGCGCGCGCACGCGCTCCATCGCGTCGTCCAGAGTGGCCAGGATTTCCGTCACCCGCGCCGCGGTTTCCGGATGATCCATGCGCAACAACTGGAGCTGTAAACCGGCGCCGATGAGCAGCGGCGCAACGTCGTCGTGAAGCGTTTTGCCGGCGCGCCGCAGCGGATCGTCAGCCTTGCTCACACTATTTTTTCTTCCGCGCAACGGCTTTCCGCGCTGCTGCCGCGACATTCACTGCTCGGCAGCCGTATTTATCGAGAAGCTCATCCGGCGATCCGGATTCGGCGTAGGTATTTTGAATCCCGAGAAATTCCATGATCGCGGGATGGGTTTCGCCCACCACCTGCGCCACGCGAACGCCGAGCCCGCAGTCGACCAGGTGCTCTTCTGAAACCACGATCGCTCCCGTCTCCTTCGCCGCCTTCGCGATCGCATCCCGGTCCAAAGGCTTGATGGTATGGAAGTCCAGCACACGGGCCGAAATCCCTTCCGCTTCGAGCGTTTCCGATGCGCGAATCGATTCGGCGACCAGGAGTCCGGTAGCGATGAGCGTCACATCGGTTCCCTCCACCAGCTCAATCGCTTTGCCGATCTCGAAGGTCTGGTCGGGCTGGTAAATCGTCGGACACTTGGCGCGCCCGGCGCGGATGAACAACGGGCCTACGTACTCCGCGGCGGCGTGAACCAGCTTCGTCATCGAAACATCGTCGGCCGGGCTGATCACGACGAATCCGGCCAGCGAAGAAGCCAGGCTCAGATCTTCAATGCTCATCTGCGAAGGCCCATCCTCGCCGATTGAGATGCCGCTATGCGTGCCGACTGCCTTCAGATTTACGTTGGGAAATGCCGCCGTGACGCGCAACTGCTCGAATCCTTTATTAATCACGAAGGCCGAAAAGCTGGAGACAAACGGAATTTTCCCCGACGATGCGAAGCCCGCTCCAATCGCCACCATATTCGCTTCGGCGATGCCGCATTCGAAGAAGCGGTCGGGGAATTTTGTGCCGAACTCGGCGGTGTAAGTCGATTTCGAGAGGTCGGCGTCCAGCACCACCACGTTGGGATTGGCGGCGCCTAACGCCACCAGCGCTTTGCCGAAGGATTCCCGCGTCGCCGGTCCCGGCTTCAATTCGTATTTTGTCTTTGCCGGCATTATGCAAGCTCCTTCAGCGCCAGTGCGCATTCTTCTTTAGTAGGCGCGGTGCCGTGAAATTTCGGATTATTTTCCATGAACGATACGCCCTTGCCCTTAATCGTGTCGGCCAGAATGACCGTCGGCTTGCCCTTCATTTCCTTGGCATCGGCAAAACCTTTTTGCAGCGCCGCGATATCGTTGCCGTCGATATCGATCACATGCCAGCCAAAGCTGCGCCATTTATCCGGGAGCGGATCGAGCGCCATAATATCGGCCACGAACCCATCGAGCTGGATCTTATTGCGATCCACAATCGCCACGATGTTATCCACGTGATGCATCGCGCCGAACATCGCCGCTTCCCAAACTTGCCCCTCCTGAATTTCGCCGTCGCCCAGTACCACGTAGACGCGCGAAGGCCTCTTATCAAGCTTCGCCGCCAGCGCCATGCCGAGGCCGAGCGACAATCCTTCGCCCAGCGATCCGGTGGACGCCTCCAGCGCGGGCAGGAACCGGACGTCGGGATGGCCCTGGTAAATCGAACCCAGCTTGCGCAGCGTGTTGAGCTGATCTTTTGGGCAGTATCCGCACTCCGCCATCACCGCGTAGAGAATCGGGCAGCAGTGGCCTTTGGAAAGGATGAATCGGTCACGATCCGGCCACTTCGGGTTCGCCGGATCGTGATTCATCACGTCCATGAACAGTGTGACGACGATTTCGGTTGCGGAGAGGGATCCGCCGGGATGGCCGGACTTGGCATCGGTGATCATCTGGATCAGCTCGCGCCGCATTTGCTTGGCGATGGCCGCAAGTTCGGCCGGATTACTTGTCTTTTTCATCTCTTCCTTCAATGTACACTGATGCGAGTGAATGCGCTGGCGTTACTAAACGACATGAAAGGGCAGTTCGGACCCGGCGCCGCAGCACGCACCGCCAAGCTGCTCGAAAAGCTGAAGCGAACACGATTGCGCAAGCCGGCCGATCTGATTCGCCTGCATGAGGTCGTGCTGTTCCTACGTGCCTATCCACAGAGCGCGCGGGTGATGCGCCTCGCCGACGAGATTCTGTTCTCCTTTGCGGATCGGCTGCCGTCCAATCACGATGCGTTCGCCGATCCCGATATTTCGGGCATCGCGGGCACGGTGGTGTCGACGAATTTCAGCTATGAGTTCGCACGCAGTTTAAGCGCACGGCATGGCCGCAACGTCACGATCGATTGGGATAGTTTCGAACATCCCGAGCGCCTGGCGCCTGCGCTGCGTCGGCTGATTCCAGAATCGCGCGATGATTGGGCGGTCGAGGCACATCCCGATTGGCGTGGCTGGTTTGAAAAGGGCCGCGGTGATCTGAAATGGCTCCTGGACCACATGACGCCGGAGATCTACGACCTGCTGGAGATTCCTTTGCGCTGGGATACCGGCACAGCGTCGCGTTCGCATCTGCGTATCGCCCGGCAGGACATTTTTTATCATGATGGCCCGTTTCTGAAGCGCGAGCCGGGCCTGATCGCGAAGACGCTTGCCTCGCCGCCGATACCGCGCGAGATTCTAGGCCTCCCGTGGGCGTGCCAAATCGCCAACCTGATTGTCGACGCGTCCGCTGTGCGGTATCGCGAATTATACGGGTTTCTCCATCCTAATCTGGCGGGAATCGAATATGTATATCTCGGGCGCGGGACCGACTTGTTTCTTTTCGGTCCCGCGCTGGAGCACCAACTGCCGGTGCGCGATTACTTGTGCGGCATGTTTTTCAAGAACGGCGTGCCGATCGGTTACGTGGAAGGCTTAATTCGCGACGCCAACATGGAAGTCGGTTTCAACCTCTATTACACCTTCCGCGACGGCGAAACGGCGTGGCT
>JBEKPC010000122.1:0-16852 GCA_049521155.1 Bryobacteraceae bacterium | reverse complement strand
CGGAGGGCGTTCAGGGAAGATTGTTTTTTGCCGGCCTCGGTTTTGGGTCCGGTGGAGTGCTGCGCGTTTGCTCTGTTAGTTTCGATTCTTGATGGTGTTGCCATGCTTTTATATAGCAGTGGGCGGGGTTTGGGGTGGGCAGGTGGAAACGGGAGGTCGTTGATTGGCGGGGAGTTGGAGGTGTCGACATTCTCGGAATTTCTACGGAGACTCCGCTCCCTGTGGTCACGGCTCGGTTGGGGTGCGGGAAGGTTCGGGGGATTTCGAAACGCTGCCAGGATGGACCGATTGGCAATCGGTCGGCGCGATGCGGCACGCCTGGGGCGTGCGCTACGCGATAGAGCGCAGGTAGTCGCGGACTACGGTTTGACCGAAGTAGTTTGCGGCCGACTCAGCGTCGGCGTGATACAAATCGTCCTTGATCTTCGGATCCGCTCCCTTTTCGAGGAGCAATTTCACCATGGAAAGATGCCCGTTCTGTGACGCCATGTGCAGCGCCGTTACGCCCTGGCCGTGAGTGAGGCCGCCGAAAGTGGCTTTTTGATTCACTGCCGCGCCGTGATCGATCAGCCACTCGGCCGTATCCATGCGGTTGCGAACGGCGGCCCAGATGAGCGGGGTGCCGCGATAAGGATCGGCGTTGAGGCCGGCTCCCGCCTTCACGAGCCGGTCGAGCACATGGGTACGGCCGCTCTTCGAGGCCCAGACAAGAGCCTCATCGAGAACTTCCCGCGGATCGGTGGAAGGCTGCCAATCAGGGAACCCGCTATGCGGGCGGTAAAATCCACGACCGGCGCAGGCCTCGGAAGTGAGGGACTTTTCCGTGGTGAAGCATTGCTCCAGAAGCTCCTGGTTGCCCAATCCCGCCGCGGCGCGGAGGTTCCGGGGAGCCACGGAATGGCGGCCCAGCAAATCCGCGACCTCGCGGTGGCCCCAGAACAAAGCGGCGATGAGGGGCGTTCCGCCCGAGCCATGCGCCTCCGCATCAAGGTCCGCTCCGCGTTCAATCAGAGCGGCGGCAATGGTGCTGTGGTTGGCGTAGGCCGCGGCGTGCAGGGGCGTCCACCCGCGATCGTTCGCATCGTTCACATCCGCGCCGGCAACGAGCAGAGTTTCGACCAGCGCAAGCCCACCACTCGGATCACCTTTGGCTGCGATACTCACGGCGAGGTTCAGGAGCGTGTTTCCATTGGTGCCGCGGTCCTTCGCGAGCCTCGGCTGATCCCGCAACAGCGACTGCAACGCGGGGACATCGCCCGACTCCAAAGCTCGAAAGGCCGCCAGAAACGGTTCGGTAGCGGCCGCGTTCGAGGCCGATGCGAGCAGGTTCACACGGCTGACGAGGTCATCCCAAGTATCGAATCCATGCTCTCGCGCATAGACCAGTCTGGCATCGGCTTCGGTAAACGGGGCCTGACGAATTTCCTCATCCGAACAGCCGGTGAAACGCGGGTGCCATTCGCGAATTTGCTCCAGCGCGGCCGGACCTGCCGACTGCCGGGTGCGTAGCAGGCCCTGTACCCGATCGGCGATCCATTGCAGGTCGGCGACAAAAATCCGCGAATGGCGGTCAGCGGGGGATAACTGAGCATAGGATTTGAGTTTCGTCCAACTGGCAAACCCCTGCTCCCGCGCGACGACAAACTGGGCGTCATGCAGGGCCACTTCCAGCCGGGCGATTGCATCGTCGACGTGGGTCCAGCGCGCATGCTGACCTCGCAGACGGGTAAGCGCATCGGCGTTTCCGGTGCGGATCGCGCGCAGCAATTCGCGCGCCTGTTTCTTTTGTTGTTCCAGATTCAAGACTGCCTCCTTCGTATGCCTGGTCCGCATCACAGGCGAAAGAGGGTCATCTCTACGAGACGAATCCTGCCAAAGTACAGGTGGGCGCAGCCCTTTCCGCGGACGGGACGCGCCCTGCGCGCGTCTTCGATGAGTTTACCAAAGGGCGGCGATGGGTTACAAGGAAATCGCTGTTCGTTAAAGACTACTTTTGGCCCGTTGGGGCCAGCAGGCGGTTGGGCGTGCTGAGGAACTCCAGGAATTTCTTTGGTTCCCTGGCGATCGGTTTCTTCTCGATCAAGCTGTGTGCGAACTCGGAGAATTGTTTGCCCAGCTCCGATTCCGGGTCGATCCATTTCCCCGCTGTCATCGCCTTGTTGACGCCGACATAATCGTTGGCGAACGATTGCACTACCGGCAGCCCCAGCAGCTCCTCCACTTGAGTCTTGCTGAATAGAGGCTTCTTAAGGCACCGGTTCAGCACCACCACCACCCGGCTTTCCAGATCGAAACCGCGCAGGAAGTGCAGCTTTTCGCGCGCCAAATGTAGCGAGGGAATCTCCGGCGTGACCACCAGCATGACGCGTTTCGATTCCTGCATCAGCTCCAGCGAATACTTCTCCAAATTCCCGGAAAGATCGAAGCACAGCGCGTTGTAATTGCGGCGCATGAACTCCACCAGATTGCGGATCTGCGTTCCTTCGACACGCAGATTGGGATTCACCCGGCCGGCATGCAGCACGTCGAGCTGATCCATGGTCGTGACCAGTTGCGGCCAGAGATTTTCGTCTATGTGCATCGAATGCTCCACGGCATCGATCACCGAATATTCGTTGCGCAGATTGAGCAGGAAGCGCTGCATCCCGCTGTTGAGATCGAAATCGGTCAGCAGGACGCGGGTATTCGGACGCCTGGAAAGCGCGGCGCTGACGTTCAGCGCCAGCGTGGACGTGCCCACGCCCGCCTTCGACGGTAAGAAAGAAAAGACCTGGGTGGTCGCGTCGTGAGCGGGCGGTTTCCGTTCGATCAGCGCTTTCACATGGTCGATCGAATCCATCAGGAGGTTGCGTTCAAACGGGTCCGAAAGGAATTCGCGGATCCCGAGACGCATGGTTTCACGCAGGATCGGCGCGTCGACCTTGCGATGAATGGCAATGATCTGAATGCCTTCCGACTGTCTCTCTACAAACGAAATGACTTCCTGTGCTTTCTCCAGTGACTCAAAATTCAAAAACAGAATATCGGGCGCGTGGGCGCGAAGCGTGCGTACCAGATCGATCGCCGACGGATAACGATCCAGCACTCTGTTGACGGAAACTTCGCCCGTCAGCGTCGCGGCCGCTTCCAGACGCTCAGCTAGTTCCGCGTCCGGGCTAATGATGATGCTACGCAGCAAGATTCGGCCTCCCTTATAACAGCCTAAATAGAATATCGGATCTAAACAATCGCTACACGCCCCCAATTTAGCGTAAGGTTTGATCTTAGATGACGGGAAGTTTTTCGTATTTCTTACTCGGGCAAACACCTTAGGGCTCTGGCGCGATGGCTCCGCTACCTGTATTCTTTTTAGAATGCTCCGCTTCTTATTGCGCCTCCTGTGGGTGCTGATTGCGATTGCCGCCGCGTTTGCGATGGCCACGATAGCCCGGTCCCGTGGAGAGCCCGTCAACAGCATGTGGCTGGTGGTGGCCGCGGTTTGTACCTATCTCATAGGATTCCGGTTTTACTCGGGATTTCTGGCCGCCCGCGTGATGGCGCTCGACGACCGCCGCGCCACGCCGGCGGAGCGGCTGCGCGACGGCCACGATTATGAGCCGACCAATAAATGGATCGTCTTCGGCCATCATTTCGCCGCCATCGCCGGACCTGGTCCGTTAGTTGGCCCCACTTTAGCCGCCCAATTCGGTTATCTGCCCGGCGCGCTGTGGATTATCGTGGGAGCGGTGCTGGCCGGCGCCGTGCAGGATTTCGTGGTGCTATTTTGCTCCATGCGGCGGGACGGCAAATCGCTGGGGCAGATGGCGCGCGAGGAGATTGGCAAAACGGGCGGCTTCGCGGCGCTGATCACGGTCCTGCTGATCATGGTGATCCTGCTGGCCGTGGTGGGGCTGGTGATTGTCAACGCGCTGAAATCCAGCCCGTGGGGAACGTTCACCATTGCCGCCACCATGCCGATCGCCATTATTATGGGGCTTTATCTACGCTACTGGCGTCCTGGCAAGGTGCTGGAATGCTCCGCGCTGGGATTCGTTTTGATCATCGCGAGCATTTTCGGCGGGCAAGCGGTTTCGGAATCGGCTACATGGGCGCCAATGTTCACGTTTTCGGGAGTCACGATCGCATTGGCGCTGATTATTTATGGATTCATGGCTAGCGCGCTGCCGGTATGGCTGCTGCTGGCTCCACGGGATTACCTGAGTACGTTCGTGAAACTCGGGGTGGTGGTGATGCTGGCGTTGGGAGTGCTGGTGGTGCATCCGCAATTGCAGTTGCCGCCGCTGACGCGTTTTATCGACGGCACGGGTCCCATTTTCGCGGGGAAAATTTTCCCGTTCTGCTTCATTACGATCGCGTGCGGAGCGATTTCGGGCTTTCACGCGCTGATCTCGTCGGGGACGACGCCCAAAATGTTGGCGAAGGAAACCAATGCGCGCGGGGTCGGCTATGGATCGATGCTGCTCGAAAGTTTCGTGGCGATCATGGCGCTGGTCGCGGCGGCTTCGTTGCAGCCGGGAATCTTTTTCGCGGTCAACTCGCCCGCCGGAATTGTCGGATCGACGCCGGAGGCCGCAGTCGCCAAGGTCACTTCCTGGGGATTTCCGGTCACCGCGCCTGAAATGCAACAACTGGCCAGCGATGTCGGGGAAAAAACGCTGTTCTATCGCACCGGAGGAGCGCCATCGCTCGCGCTTGGGATGGCGCACATTTTTACGTTCGTGGGAGGAAGCCGCCAGGTGCTGGCATTCTGGTATCACTTCGCGATCATGTTCGAAGCGCTGTTTATCCTGACCGTGCTGGACGCCGGTACGCGCGTCGGCCGGTTCATGTTGCAGGATCTGCTGGGCCACATGGCTCCGGCGATGAAACAGACCAACTGGAAGCCGGGCATGCTGCTGACCAGCGCGGTGGTGGTCGCTGCCTGGGGATATTTCCTGCTGCAAGGCGTGCGGGATCCGCTGGGAGGGATCAACTCGCTATGGCCGCTGTTCGGGATCGCGAACCAGTTACTGGCCACGATCGCGCTGTGCGTCGCGACCACGATCCTGATCAAAATGCATGGCGCGAAATACCTGTGGGTGACGCTGGTGCCGCTGTCCTGGCTGGTGGTCGTGACCTTCACCGCCGGATGGCAGAAAATTTTCTCGCCTTTACCGGACCTGGGATTTCTGGCGCAAGCGGACAAGCTATCGGTCGGGGTCCAAACGTCGGCCACGGCGACGCTGATCTTTAATGCCCGCCTGGATGCCGCGGTCTGCGGAGTTTTTCTGGTATTAGTGACCGTAATCCTGGTCGATTCCATTCGCGTCTGGACCGGCATCCTGAGCGGCACCCGCGACGCGCGGCTGACCGAAACCCCGTTCATCCAATCGGAGCTGGCATGAGAAAATTCCTCCAAATCCTGCGCGGGATTATCGATGAGCTGACCGATCAGAGCGCCTATCGCCGTCACCTGGCCGCGCATGGGACAACGCATTCAGCCGAAGAGTGGCGCAGATTTTCAGATGAGCGATACCGGTCTAAATCGACGCGGGCGCGGTGTTGCTGAAGGATGGAGGTGCGATGATAAAGACATGAAGGAAGCTGACGAGGATAATCGCGCCCAGGCGCGGCATGAAGCAATTGCTGCTTATGCGGCGGAGGTATCCGGTACGGGCCTCGACCATCTTATGAATACGAACCTAGCGTGACTTACGCCATCGCAGCCATTGCCGCTGGATGCTCCGCTGCCAGGTATGCCGCCGCGAAATGGGCGTGCATCTTCGAACAAGCCGGGTCCGTGTGAATCTGGACAAACATCTGCCCGATCAGTTTCCCTCGCAGCCCCTTACAAATCTTCGCCAGATTCCGAGCCGTACCCTCCGTGCAAGTTTCGCAGTCAAGGCCGGCATCGTGACAGATGCCCGGATATGTGTCCATCGCTGAAGTAGTATGCGCGAAACTTCTCACCGCACCAAGGGGTTTGAGGTGGGTTTTGCCTCGCCCTTTTGCGGGTATGGCGCTACCCCTATAATCTGCAACAAAAAAATACCGAGATGCATCTATGTGTTAAGAGCATGCGCGGGTGGGTTTTCATGGTTCCGTTCATCGCACTCGCCGCCATGGCGAGTTCGGACCAGTCTGTCGCATTTCACGTTGAAAGGCACGCTGTTTCGGGTGGTTCCGAGCTGCTGACCGTCTTCGGGCGCCTTCCCGACGGCAAAACCGAAGCCAAATTCGAGGATGTCCCCCTGGTCAGCGTGCTGCGCGATACCCTCGGCGACGAAAATCCTCTCAACGATCGTCTCCGCTACGTCTGGGTGCTTTCCTCCGCCAGTCCTACCCTTCTTCAGCGAGCCGCCTCCGCCCTGCCGTTTTATTATTGGCACGCCGACGCCGGAAAAAACGCCGACCATCGGCCCATCGCCGTGATCGATCTCGGCGCCCCGGCCCGCAGTGTCTGGACCTCCGTGGCGGGATCCCTCACCCAGGTTGCCGCGCTCGATCCAGAAGGCGCCATCGTACGCGCGTCTACGCGGAGCTATCGCAATAATTATGCCGATCACCGCCGCCTGCACCTGCTCGAAGGGCTGGCCGTGCTCTCTCAGCTCGACCACGAACCGGAGGTGCAGCGCCTCTTTTCCGACCCCGAATTGATAGAAATCCAATCCCGCATGACTCTCGCCGGCCAAACGCTGGGCGGCCTTGTCTCGCCGCAAAGATTGCCCGATGCCTATGCCAAGCAACGCACCCGCGACGATGAGGCCCGCGGCCACAACTGGGACCTGCTGCGCCAGAAGGCCGAATCAGATGGGCTCTACTTTGAGCCGATCGGTCTCGGCGCGACTCCGACCCTCGCGCTGCTGTGGATCGCCACCGAGGATCTGGCGAAACCTCCGGCCCATTACGACGGACAATTTCTCGGCTTCGCCAATCCCTATACCGACGATCGCCTGCGCCAGTGGACCGGTTATCATATCGTCCGCGACGGCCGCGACATGATTCCCCTGGGCCTCTATAGCCTCGAATATCCCAAAGTGCCCCTGCTGGTGGTCGATTTTCGCGATACCCACGGCCCCAAGCGCCGCGAGATGTTTCGCCACGCTGTCACCGATACCGTAAGCGGCGTGCTCGGCATCTCGATGTGGAGCAACTGGCCTCTGTTGACCAGCTTCACTGCCTGGAATTTTATCCGGGAGCGTCATGGCGCAGCCAGTGATCGTGCCGCCCGCATTCGCGCCTATTCGCAAACCCGGCAATGGGTCACGCTCGATCCCTCCCTGGACCCCGCGCTCCGCACCACTCTTTTGAAGCACCTCGAAATCCTGGGAGTCAATCCGCTGGAAGACAGCATTTTCGCGGAGGGCAAAATCGCGCGCCGTCAGTACACCTCCCTGCTCCAGTACGCCGATAATCCCCAGGGACTTCCCGCGCGCATCGACTACGACCGCAATGAAGAACTGGAAGCCTACTATCACGGCTTCGGCGCGCGCACCTGGTTCCATGTCGCCCACTACGCGACGTTCGGAGTCTACCGCCATCGCGAAGCGACCCCGGCGGCGACCGTCGTTGCACTGGATCAGGAGCGGCGGACCACACAAAATGTGATGTTCCTGGCCAGCGTCGCGAAGTCAGGCACCGATCCCTCGATCGTATGGAATATGGACCAGGTGCGCCGCGCTATCGACGATCTGTCCGCCAGCGGATTCCCCGCCCGCTCGGCGGAAGTGGTCCAGCGCATCATGAAGGAAACCAGCGACGAAGAAACGCGCCAGCTTTGTGAACGCGCCCTCCAGGGCCTGGACGCGACAAATCAGTGAGGCGCGGCCAGCCTTGTTGTGATTCTATCGCCGCCCTTTTGCTCCTCTTCTGTCTCTCCGCCCAAGCCGAAACCAAGCGCATCGTCATCCTGAAAGTAGACGGACTCCCCGCCGGCCTCATCGAGCGCTACGCCGCCCAAAACGCCGGTGGGCCCAAGGAAGGGCGCAGCCGCTTGCCCTACATCCATCGAGTTTTCGGCACCAACGGCGCCTGGATCGACAGTTTCTACGTCCGCGGCATGAGCCTTTCCGCGCCTTCCTGGTCCATGCTCGATACCGGCCGTCACCTCGAAATTCGCGGCAACGCCGAATACGACCGCTATACGCTACGCTCCCACGACTATCTGAATTTCTTCCCTCTCTATCGCGATTACGCCCGCAAGAAACGCGCCGACATGCCTGGCGCCGAGTTGCTGGACGAACAAGGCGTGCCCCTGTTGATCGATCGTTTTCCCTATGACGCCCGCTATCAGAGCTTTCAATTGTTCCAGCGCGGCGTGCGATGGCGCACCCTCAGCGAAGGTATCCGCAACAAGATGAAATCTCCCATCAAGGAACTGTTCGACGAATGGCAGACCGGCTTCTCCTTCACCAGTTCCGTCAACCAGCAGCTGGAACGGGAGCTCATCGCCAAGCTGAGCGACCCCAACGTCCGCTACCTGGACTATTACACCGGCGATTACGATCACGTCGCGCACCTCGCCGACGATCCGCTGGCCCAGCTTCGCGTCATCGAATCTCTCGATGGCCTGGTAGGCCGCGTGTGGGCCGCCATCCAGGCCAGCCCTCTCGCCGATTCCACCACGCTGGTCCTGGTCTCCGACCATGGCATGAACACCACCGAAGGCACCTTCAGCCAAGGCTACAGCCTGGTCGATTATTTCACCAGCCCCGAAGGCGGCGGCCATCACGTGATCAATAATCGCCACACCATGAGCGAGTATAAACTCAAAGGCCTGGATCCCTTCGTTTCCGAAGTGACCACGCCTTCGAAGGAATCGTTCTATCTCGCCGGCCAGAGCGGCGACTACCCCACTGTGGTTCTCGATCTCGACGGCAATGAGCGCGCCAATGTCGCTCTGCGCAACAACTCGCTGAATATTGCGCACATTTTGTTACTCGAATTGATCAGGAAGCAACTTCGCGGAGCGGAGCGCAAAGCCGCCATCGATCTGCTGTTCCAGACCCTCGATCAAGAGCGTGCGGCATGGAGAGCCAATATCACCGGCCTCTCCAATGAGCTCGAAGGTCTGCGCCTCCGCATCAAAGCCGATGAAAAACACGCCGCCGATCTGAAACATCTCACCCATCAGCAGATCGTCGACGGCCTTCAAACCGAGCGTTGGCGTATCCAGAACCGCATCGAAGAAGCCAAGGAAGACGATAAAGCCTACGTCCAGTACATCGCCACCATCACGCGCCTGTTAGCGCTCGATCCCGCCGACTTCGATCCCGGAAAATTCAAAATTGAGGATCTGATCCCGCGCCGCTCGATGGGCGAGCTGAATTCTATCCATGACCTTCAGCACTACGTCATCGGACCCTCGCCCACTGGTCTGGTCGTCGCCGCCGATGGCTCGCTCGATCGTGACAAAAGCTTCCGCACCGTCGATTATTTTTCCGCGCTCACCGCACTTCGCGTCCGCAACAACGTGCAAAAGGGCGTCGGCGCACGCCCGATCGATTTTATCGCCGTCGCCGCCGCGCCCGATAAAGTCTTTCTCTACCGGGACGCCGATCATCAGGCGCTCATCGAATTTCAGGACGGCCGGATCCGCTACACGCCGGTCGCGCATTTCGCGCAGGATCTTTCGGGTGAGAACCACTTCGACAAAATTCCCTGGACCACCGGCCTGCCGCTGGAAATTTTCGATGATCCGCTGCTGGACGTTCCCGATCGCGAAGCCTGGCTCAACGACTGGCACACCGAATCCGAATGGTTTCAAGCGGTCCATCGGACCCTCTATTCGAACGGAATCATCGGCGTGCTGGAACAGCTCCTCAACGAATGCCCGCCCGGCGTCCCTTATCGCGACCGCCGCCGCGCCCTGCGCCGGACAGACCTGCTGGTCTTCTCAAACGACCACTGGAATTTCAACGTGCGCGGCTTCAATCCCGGCGGCAATCACGGATCGTTCCTGCAAATCTCCACTCATTCCGTCCTGATGTTCGCCGGCGGAAAAGACACCGGCATCCCGCACGGCCTGCACGTCAAAACTCCCTACGACAGCCTGAGCCTGGTGCCCACCATCCTTACCCTGATGGGTACTCCGGAACCCACGTTGCCCGGCCCCGTGATTAAAGAAGTAGTCCGCCCGTAAATTCGATACGCTATCTTGGATCGATGTCCCACGTCTTCGCCTGGATCTCGCAATACGGCTACGGAGCCATTTTCGTCCTCCTGATGCTGGGCGTAGTCGGCTTGCCGGTCCCGGACGAAACGCTACTGGTTTATTGCGGATATCTGATTTCGAAGGGCGTCATGCATCCCGCCTACGCGTTCCTCGCCGCGCTGGCCGGAAGCTGGTGCGGCATCAGCCTCAGCTACACCATCGGCCGCACCGCCGGAATCGGCATCGTGCAGCGCTTCGGAAAGTATCTGCACATCACCCAGCAGCGTCTCGATAAAGTCCACGCCTGGTTCGACCGCGTCGGCCACTGGGCCCTTTTCATCGGCTATTACATCGCCGGCGTGCGCCACTTCACCGCCATCGTCGCCGGAACCTCGAAGCTGAAGTTCACCCATTTCATGGCCTTCGCCTGGACTGGAGGCCTGGTCTGGGTGGCAACCTTCCTGACGCTAGGCTATTTCCTGGGCGAAAACTGGCGCCGCATCGCCGAGATCATTCATCAGGACCTGCTCTACGTCTCGATAGCAGTGCTCATCGCAATACTCGCGTATTACCTGCTTCGCAGGAAGAAGCCAGTAGCCAGTAGCCAGTAGCCAGAATGCGCTCCACGAATGCGCCGACAGAGCCGTGACCGCAGGGAGCGGTGCCTTTGAGGTTCCTCGGTGCTTGGAGAATCGTTACTAATTCTCGGTTCCCAGAATGTTTCTAAGCAGATCGTGCTGATCGCCCACATCTCGCATGACCTGAGCACCAACTCCCAAGAACCGCCGCCCAGCGTCTTTCTGGAGCACGACCGTGGCACTCATTCTGGCTCCTGGCTCCTGGCTACTGGCTCCTTCCCCTCCAGGCTTCTCCACAAATACCAGCACGCGACCGAGCTGTACGGCCGCCACGCCGCCGCGATCCTCTCCATCTCCGCCGGCTTCGGCAACTCCCCTAGCCCATAAGCTTTTTTCATCGCCATCCGGATCCCCAGGTCGCCCGTCGGCAGCACATCGTGGCGCCGCAGGGCGAACATCAGGAACATGTGCACCGTCCAAACTCCCACACCCTTCACTCGCGTCAGATGCTCCACCACCGCGCCGTCTTCGAGCGCCGCGCATTGCTCGAAATTCACCTCGCCCTCGCGCGTCATGCGAGCCAGCTCGCGAATATACTTCATCTTCTGCCCCGAAAGCCCCAGCGCCCGCATCCGCGCCGGACGCAATTTGAGAATCGATTCTGGCGTCAGCGGATCCACCTTCGCCGCAGCCTGCAGCCGTCCAAAAATCGTCTCCGCCGCCCGACCATTCAATTGCTGCGAGACAATCGACCGCACCAAAGTGTCAAACCCCGGCTCCCGATGGTGGATTTTATAAGCCCCAACCCGCTCAATAATCGAAGCCAACACCGCGTCGGCCTTTTTCAAGTGAACAATCGCCTTCCGCATTCTGGCTCCTGGCTACTGGCTTCTTCCTTGGAACACGTTTCCTGCCGCGTGCATCTATCATTGTAATTATGAAAGTGTTGCTCCCACTTCTCGTATTGTCTCTTGCCGCGTCCGCTCAGGACCAAACGATCAAGGTCGATGTCGATCTCGTGAACGTCCTGTGCTCGGTGCGTAACAAGGGGAACGGCCTGGTCGGAAATCTCGAAAAAAGTGACTTCAAGCTCTTCGAGGACGGCAAGGAAATGGAAATCAAGTACTTCACACGGGAGACGGATCTGCCGTTGACCATTGGCATGTTGGTCGATACCAGCAAAAGCCAGGAAAACCTGATCGAGCCTGAAAAACGCGCCGCCTACCAGTTTTTCAAGGTGGTTCTGCACAAGAAAGATATGGCTTTCCTGATGCAGTTCGGCGCCGAAGCGGAATTGTTGCAGGATGACACAGGCTCGGCCAAACTGTTGGAGGACGGCCTCAATCAACTGCGTCTCAGCGTGCCGGTCGGCGGCCTCCATCCCGGTCCTGTGCCGACGCAGCAGAATGTGGCGGGCACGATTCTGTTCGACGCCGTCTATCTGGCCGCCAATGAAAAGCTAAAGGGCGAAGTGGGCCGCAAAGTAATTGTGGTGATCACCGATGGCGACGATACCGGCAGCAAAACGCCGCGCGACCGCGCCACCGAGGCGGCGCAGAAAGCCGACACCATCATTTACTTCATCGATTATGAAGACCCGCGCTATCACGGCGGAGGCTTCGGCAGAATCACCATCGGAGGCAACGGCAACGCCGATATGTCCAAGATGTCCAGCGAAACCGGGGGCCGTGTCTTCCGCGTCGACCGCAAGAATACGCTCGACGATATCTTTAAGGATTTACAGGACGAAATGCGATCCCAATACTCCATCGGCTACACTTCGCCCCATAGCAACAAAGACGGAAGCTATCACAAAATTGAGATTAAAGTAGGCAATAAAGATTATAAAGTGCAGGCCCGTAAAGGCTACTACGCGATGCCGCAGGAGAATTAGATCACGTCGGCAAAGCTTCGCCGCAGGCGATGGAAAAACGCGTGCCCGGCGAGCGCCAGTGCCAGCGCCGCGATCCATAGTGCAATCAATGGGATAGCGTCCGGGGCGTGATTTTCCAGAAAGATCGCACGATATCCACGCACCAGCACAAAGATCGGGTTGTAGCGCAAAAACGGCATTCCATGCAGTTGCGTTTCGGGATAGCAAATCGGTGTCAGAAAAAACCACGCCGTTAGAATAAAGCCGAGAATCTGTCCTAAATCACGCAAAAAGACGCCTAACGCCGCCAAAAACCAGCAGATCCCTACGGTGAATAGAAGCTGCGGGACCACCAGCACCGGCAGCCACAACACGGACAAGGGAATCGAATGCCGCGAATAAAGCAGCCCTAATGTGAAGATAACAAGCCCGATCGCTTCCGTGACCGCGCCGGCGATCACCAGATTTATGGGCAGAGTCTCCAGCGGAAAAACCAGCTTCTTGACGAAGCTGCGATACTCCAGCATAATCGACGGCGACCGTCCCACCGCTTCTGAAAATGCCAGCCAGGGCAAGATACCGGCGAGAAAATAAAGGATATAGCTGCCGCCTTCAAACCTCTGCTTCAGCACCCGGCCGAATACGAAATAGTAGGTGGTCATCAACAGCAGAGGATTTAAAATGGTCCACCACGATCCGCCGAAGCTGCCTCGATAACGCGCCAGAATATCGCGGCGAACCATAGAGGTCATTAACTTATGGTGGCGAATCACACTGCGTACCGGATAAAGAAGCCCTTTGGGAACTGATCGAAAAAATCGCTGCCTTCCCATCGCTCCAGCCGAGCTTTCGCGCGGCGGCTGGGCGATCATTTGTCCGTCCAGGACTTCTGCATCGACAAAGGTAACCCGATGTCGATCAATGACTTGCACACGATAGGCGCCATCACCTTCGGGCAGCGTTACCCGCACATCGGGATCGCTCGATCGGCCTTCGTCGAGCAGCGATTCCGTTGCAGGGTCAATCACTTGCCAGACGCGCGCGGCTCCGGTTTCGAATTTTACGTGTATAACCATGCAGGATAACGCTCACGCACTGGTCCAATCTTGCGGCCGACGGCATAAATTCCTTCGCCGCGTAGGTCTTTGGAAAGAATGTACCGATCGAGCATGTGCTCCACCCAGGCCAGCTCAGGTTTGGGCTCCTCGTGAAACGGGCCGGTCTCTAATAGCAGGACCTCAAATCCTGAATTTTCAAGCAGTTGCCTTATTTCCTGGCAGGTGTATTCGCGATGATGGCGGGCCTCCGGTTCTCCCGCCTTGGGACGCAAATAGGTGCTAAACAATTGAGGATGAAAGCCTTGCAGAACAGCCGCGATCGACCGCAGGGACGCGATATTGGGGGTGGTCAGCACCAGGCAGCCGCCGGGCTCCAGAATACGATTGATCTCGCCCATCATAAACATGGGGTCGTGCGGTAAATGTTCCAACAGCTCGCAGCATAATACGGTCTTAAAGTGCTCTTTTGGGTATGGGAAAGAGTCTAATTCAGCGTTAAAGAGATCTATTTCGCAGCTAAATGTCTCGCCATTTTCAGAGGTCACGCTGCGAATTTTCGATTCGCTGGACGAACCCAAATAGCAGCCGCGCACTTCCCCGTAGCCAAGTTTCGTTTTGAGCGCGGGCGTGATTTGCAGGTACGCGCCCATCTCGAGCACTCGATCCGCAGCGGTCCCAGGGGGCGTGATGGCCAGCGTTTTTTCGAGGCGTGTCTGATGCGTTTTGATATACTCCCGCGCTCCGTTTTCTGTAGGAGTCCACTCGGCAATGTATTCAATTGGCACCGCCACGGTCGGCGGCCGCTCGATCTCTTGCGGCTCGGGCCAGTCTTTCCCTTCGAGAAAACACGCGTACCGCCGGGCCACTAAATCCCAATTGCATTCGCGTTCCACCCACTGCCGGGCGCGTGTGCCGAGCGCCTGCGCGATCTCCGGCCGCGAGACGAGCAGGTTCAGATATTCGAATATATAATCTTCTTCGCCCGCGCCAACGGGAACCTTCATACAGATTTCGTCGGGGTATTCGCGGAAGGATCCGACGTCTGAAACGATCACGGCTTTCCCCATCCCAAGCGCGCGCAACATGGTTCCGCTGCTTTCTCCGACGGTCGGATAGCGCAGGTTCAGAACGATGTCGCAGGCTCCGAGATAGCCGTTAAAATCCTCGATTGGAGCGAATCCGAGGTGGCGCACCTCGGCCGAAAGATGCGAGATCATCGCATCAAGATTCAACTCCGGGTGCGCTTCCCCAACCAGAATCATGCGCGCGGCGGGCTGGACCCGAAGCAGCCGCGCGAAAGCCCGTAGCGATTCAGCGATGCGTTTATAAGGTTTCAGAAAGCCGAAAATGCCGATGAGCGGGGCGCTCTCATCCAACCCGAGCCTGGTGCGGTACTTCATGCGATCCGCGTCAATGAGCCAGGCCCCATGCGGAATTTTCGCGACCGGTCCCTGGTAACCGAGGGCCCGCAGTTCGTTCTCGACCGCGGCACTGTGTACAATAACTCCGCGCGAACGGGCGAGCACCGGCTTCAGCATCGGAATGTTGTAATCCGGCCCGCGTTCGAGCGTTCTCACATAGCGTTTTGCGTACTCGAGCGCCTCCGCTCCGGCGTTGAGTTCCACTTCGCGAAGGTAGGCGTCCCAATCACCGCGGGCGATGGTCAGATCGGCGATCAGGTGATGCAGATTCGCCTCGTGCAGAACGACGACGCCGGGATGCTCCATGGCCATCTCATAGACAAACGTGTGATACGGATTGTTGCCAAGCTGATAAACGATGGCATCGAAGCGGGCGGCGTCGAAATGATCCGGGCGCGACGCGAACGCCTCCACTTCGGCGTACTGTTTCAAATGATCCAGAAGGACAGCGGAATAATCGGCGATACCGCTTTTGGCAGGAGGGAGGGGAGAGAAAAAAGCTAGCTTCATTCCTCGGTTATCCCGACTGTGTGAGCGTACTTTAAAACGAAGGCCGAGGGGGGCGTCGGCCGCAGGCCAGGGGGCCTGCCCCACCCGGATTTCTTAAGGGACAGGAAATGGGGCAAATTCACCGAATCAATTCTACCGTGAACGATCCCAGCGCCAGAGGAATATGCGCCGCTAAGGGGGTTCGCGCGGCGTCCCGTGCAAAAAACATCTCGACAGTCAGATCCGTGGTGGGACCTTTTATGGTTGCTAGGATGCGATCCGCGTCGGTCATCTGATCGCCGACCTTGATCTTTTGCACGCCTTTATAATCGATCCGAACGTTATAAAGCGCCCCGAACACCACCGATTGCTGCGGCGTCAGCCTTCCCTGCGCCAGCTCATTGCGGGCGAATTGCAGGAACGTCAGCGCATCCTTGGCGCAGGACGTTACCGGCACGTCCGATTTTCCGCCGCCCTGCGTCTCTCGCGTAGCGGTGTGGCTCTGTTGATCGAAGGTGATTTTTTCCGCTGCCTGGCGGTTTCCGTGCGCGAAGCTCTTGTCCAGCTCCAGCGAGCAGAGATCGGTAGTCGCATCCGAGCGATAGCTATCGCGCAACGCGAACCCGGGGATGCTGGCATCGACTGTGGCTTCGAAATCCCAAGCTTCTTTGGTCTTATCGGACCGTAAAGTGGCCTCCCCCAGACTCAGGCCGCTGGCCCAGTTAATGGAGTAGCGCAACGATTCAGCGGACACCGGAAGCAGGCACAACAGAAAAACAAGAGGTTTCATTGGTGTATTACTTATGAGGACGATGCTCGAACTTTGAGGGCCGGTACAGTTTTGCTCACACCCGCGACTTCATAATAAACGTCCAGCGTGCGCTGCGCGGCGCGTTCCCAGGTGAAGCCGGCCGCTCTCTGCGTGCCGAGCCGTTCCAGGCGCATGCGCATCTCGCCGTCGAGCAGCACGTCCCCCATGGCACGCGCCATCTCCGGCACCGAATACGGATCGAACAGAATCCCCGCCGCGTTTGCGACCTCCGGCATTGCCGTCGCGCTGGAACAAGCCACCGCGCGGCCGCAAGCCATCGCCTCCAGAATCGGCAGGCCGAAGCCTTCGTAAAACGATGGGAACACGAATAGATCGCAGGCGCCGTAGAACTGCAACAGATCCGGATCCTCCACGAAACCGGTGAAATCCACACGCCCGGCGATGCCGCTGCGCACCACCGCTTTGTGCAGCTCCTTCGAATACCAGGTTTCCTTGCCCACAAATACAAGACGATGCGGAAGGTGCGGAT
>JBEKPC010000121.1:0-23203 GCA_049521155.1 Bryobacteraceae bacterium | reverse complement strand
CCTCGCCCTGGCCGCCGTCTGGCGCGCCGCGAAACCTCTGGAAGACTCTCCTGTTCTGATCGCCAACGTCGGCGAAGAAGGCGAAGGAAATCTCTCCGGCATGCGCTATCTCTGCCGCGCCGGCGCCGGTCTACGTCCCCGAGCTTTCCTCGTTCTCGATGGCCCCGGCACCGACCGTATTACCTCGCAAGCGCTGGCCAGCCGCCGTTTCGACATCAGCATCACCGGTCCTGGCGGGCATAGCTGGAGCGACTACGGCGTCGGCAATCCGGTCCACGCCCTCAGCCGCGCCGTCACTCTGTTTAATGACCGCGTTCCCGCCGCCGGCCCCAAATCTTCTTTCAATTTCGGCTTGATTGAAGGTGGTTCCAGCATCAATTCCATCCCCAGTGAGGCGCGCGCCAAAGTCGACCTGCGATCGGAAAGCGCCGCCCGCATCGATGAGATGGCCTCTCTCCTCGCAGCCTCCGTCGACGACGCAATTCTCTTTGAAAACAGCCGGGAAAACAGCCGGGAAAACAGCCGCGGCATCGGGCGCGTCGCCGCGAAAATCAAGGAAATCGGTTCTCGCCCCGGCGGAGGGCTCGCCTCCGATGCGCCCATTCTCGAATATATGCGTGCCGTTGACACTCACCTCGGCATCCGCAGCCATCTCGATTGCTCCTCGACCGACGCCAATATCCCTTTGTCTCTCGGCATACCCGCCGTCTCCATCGGCACCGGGGGCCGAGGCGGCGGCGCCCACACTCCGTCTGAATGGTATCAACCCGAAGGCCGTGAACTTGGCCTCAGAAGAATCCTACTGACCCTCTGCCTGCTCCTCACCAACGAATAATAAGGGGTTAATCCCCTGCCATTTAGGGCGAACTCAAGATTGTTTTATGGAGAAAAGTTCGGGTACAATCGCACTTATATCGTGATGAAACCAATTCTGCTCTCGACTCTTGCCCTTTGCCTCGCTGCCGGCACTGCGAGGGCGTCTACCATCTACACGCTCACCCAGACTCCGGATGTGACTCTCAATAGCGGCAGCGCCACTGCCGAAGAGGCTTGGGATTTCGCGGTCCTGCCCGGATGGAACCAGGACCTGACCATCGAAAGCGTCACGGTGACGGAGACTTTCAGCCACATTACGAACGAAGTTTTGAGCCCTGCCAACTTTCAGTCGACCATCATCGGCCCTTACACCCCGACGCCTGGCACAAGTCAGAATGAGACCTATTTCATCTTTAGCGCGAAGGCGCCCACCGCCACGGAAACGGTGACGTTCTCCGCGCCGTACCCCTGCTGCACGGATTCAAAAGGTGCTGTATTCTCGCCGGCGCAAATCACCGGCGGAGGTGTCCTGGGCCTATTCGATACGCGCGTAGCCAGAAACGGCGGAAGTTTTGAGCTCGATTCCATCACGATCGCGATCAATACCGAAACTCCCGAACCTGCCAGCCTGGTCCTGATGGGTTTGGGTCTGGCGGGCATCCTCGCCGCCGGACTGCGTCGCCGTACCTGGTAGCCAATGTGGCCACGTACTTTTACGCGCCACGTCGAGACTCGTCTCGACGCCCATGTCAGAGCAAGTCTACCGAACCGTAACATTTTTTCACGCTTCCCGTCTATCACTGTGTGCGCGGTAAACCCACCGTTACTGAAACCCCCCACTTCGGCCGGACATCTATTAGGATGGAAGTGTACGGTTTCCTGGGCTGGCGTTCGCCCGAAACTAGATGAGGTTAAGAAACACACATGAAGCTGCTAGATAAAATGAGACAGCAAAAGCTTTTGTCGATGACGCTGATGCTGTTCACCCTTTCCATCGGGATCGTCATCGGAACGCTGGTAAACACAGGAGTGAATGCCGCCAAAGCGCAGAGCATCGCTCCCGATGCCAGCCCGCTTGTCGTTCCCTCGGCGGTTGAAACCGGGAATGAATTCTCCAAGCTCGCCAAAAAGATCAGCCCCAGCGTGGTCAACATAACCGCCGACTACACCCCGAAGGTGCAAACCACCCACCACCGTGGTGTTCGTCCCGTGAACCCGGACGATCAAGAAGGCGGCAGTGGAAATGACGACGGATCCGCTGAGCTGTTCCGCCGCTTCTTCGGCGGCCAGGCCCCCGGCATCCAGATCCCGCAGGATGAAGGCAAGCGGGAGCAATCCGGTACCGGCTTCATCGTCGATAAGAACGGATACATTCTCACCAATAAACACGTCATCTCGGAAGAAGACGGCTCGCCCGTCGACCATATTAAGGTGAAGCTCCACGGCGACGATACCGAATATCGCGCCCGGCTCATCGGCTTCGACCGGGAAACCGACGTCGCGATTTTGAAGATCGATGCCCACCATCCTTTGCAGCCGGTCACCATCGCTAATTCCGATGGCGTGCAGGTGGGGGATTGGGCCGTCGCCATCGGCTCTCCTTTCGGGCTCCAGGAAACGGTTACCGCTGGCATCGTCAGCGCCATGAATCGCGCCAACATCGGCGAGCAGTTTCAGCGCTTCATTCAGACCGACGCGGCCATCAATCCCGGCAACAGCGGCGGACCTCTGCTCAACATCCGCGGCGAAGTCATCGGCATCAACACCATGATCGCCACCCGCAGCGGCGGTTATGAGGGAATCGGCTTCGCACTCCCCATGAACATGGCGGCGCGCGTCTATAACGATGTGATCCGCGACGGCCACGTCACCCGCGGCTCCATCGGCGTAACCTGGCAGCCGAACGTCAAGCCCGAAACGCTGAAGGCGATGGGTTTCGATCACGGCGTCATCATCACCGAAGCGCACAAGGGCGGCCCGGCTGATAAAGCCGGTGTCAAGGCCGACGACGTCATTACCGGTATCGACGGCAAGCCTCTCAAAGACGGCGACGACCTCATGACGCGCGTCGCCGATATGCCCGTCGGTACTCCCACTGTTCTCAATATCGATCGCGACGGCAAGAAGATGGATTTTAAGCTGGTCGTGGAAGATCGCCTGAAGGTTTTTTCGGACGATGAGCGCGTGGTGGGCAAGATCGATCAACCCCCTGCGGCCGAAGGTAGAGAAGTCAGCCATCTGGTCCAATTCGGCGTCCAGTTGCGGACCCTCACCGACGACGAGAAAGCGCTCACCTCCGATAAGCGCGGCCTCTACGTGGCCCGCGTGGAACCAGGCTCCTTCGCGAGCGATATCGGCATGATGGAGCACGATATCATCACGTCGCTCAACCGCCAGCCGGTGAACTCAGTGGAGGATATCAAGAAGGTTCAGTCCACCTTGAAGCCGGGCGATCCGGTAGCCTTCCACGTCATCCGTTCCGTAGCCGGAGTCCGCACACGTGCCGCATCCATCCCCCCGCAGTCCATGTGGCTAAGCGGCACTCTGCCCGAATAACCTAGTCTTGTGGGGCCGCCCTTTCAGGCGGCTCTTCGCACGTACTGAGCCGCCATGCGAAGCATGCGGTTGCTCCTCTGGGCGATGTGCTAATCCAATAGCCGTGTTTTAAAGTACCCAGCCGGGGAAACAATCAACACGCCCTCGACGATTTTGTCATAGTAAGGGCCGAAATGCCTCAAA
Source organism: Bryobacteraceae bacterium (assembly GCA_049521155.1). Lineage (GTDB taxonomy): Bacteria > Acidobacteriota > Terriglobia > Bryobacterales > Bryobacteraceae > Palsa-187. Next base: position 19,648 of record JBEKPC010000121.1, on the reverse strand, counting down.
TCGCTGGTCAACAGATGAGTCGCTTGCGCGGCCATGGCGGCAAGCAGAATTGGCTCTTCCTTCGGAGGTAAGGGGGTTCCTTCAGGCAGCGGCCGGTCCGGAAGAGCCGAAATAAGTTTGACCGCACGGAGTAAAGTCTTAAGGCGCTCTCGCTGCTCAACTTCCTCAAGGTTCCGCCGCGCTTCCTCGGACGCGTACAAAGACGAAACAAGGTGAATGTTTGACATTTGCCAAAGCTCGAGGAACTTGGCGTCGGCTCTGTAAGCAGCCGAAAAAAGCACGCTGGCGTCCAGGAAAATGATGTCCACGCGTTAACGTCAGCGCGGAGCCAAATGCGTGATCCGATCGGGGTCAAGTCCCATCAGACGGACCGTCTCACGGGCTCCCTGATAGTCTTCTTCGTCGATAGCGCTCGATAAAATCAACTCGGCTCTGCGTTCAGGCGTGTAAATTTCAATCGGGTACGCCACCGCGATACCGTACTTACGACGCATCGAGCCGGCATCACGACGGTCCCTCGCTTGCCAACTTTACTGATTTCATTCATAACCATTTTGCCCGATTGTCTGATGATCCGGCATCTCCACTATACATCTCTTCGCTCATTTCTCTCAGAAAATCCGATTGAGAAAAACCCTGAGCTGATAGCACTCCATCTATTCAGGGTTATAAAATGCGCTTCTTCTTCCTCTTATGCCTGTCCTTCCCCGTCTTAGCCGGCACCTACAACATCTCCACCGTCGCCGGCAGCAATAACGTCGGCGAAAACATTCCCGCAACTTCCGCCATCCTGATCCAAGCCGAAGGAATCGCCACCGACCCTGCCGGCAACATCTATGTCTCCGACGCCAACAACCACCGCGTCCGCCGCATCGCTCCCAGCGGCATTATCACCACCATCGCCGGCAACGGCTTTGCGGGATTCGCGGGCGATGGCGGACCCGCTTCTTCTTCCCAACTCAACTCCCCCTACGGCTTGGCCTTGGACCTTTCCGGAAATCTCTACATCGCCGACCTCGGCAACGCCCGCATTCGCATCATTACTCCCGCAGGCATCATCTCGACCATCGCCGGCGGAGGCCTCCTACCCGCTGGAGGTCCGAATGAAGGGAGCATGGCGACGGTAATCTCCTTCACCGCGCCCCGCAATATCGCCATCGCCGACACCGGCATCATGTATATCTCCGATTTCGGAGCCCAGCGTGTCTATCAAATGGCCGTCGACGGGACGCTCACTACGCTCGCCGGAACCGGCGCCCTCGGATATTCGGGTGACGGCGTGGCGGCGCAAGTCGAGTTGAACTATCCCACCGCGCTCGCCGTTGATCATCAGGGCTCTGTCTACATTGCCGACAGCGGCAATCATTTGATCCGCAAAGTATCTGCTGGACTCATCACTTCGATCGCGCGCTCGGCCCTTCCCACCGGCCTCGCCTATGACGGATACTCCACCCTCTATGTTGCCGATCATTCCTCAGCGCAGATTCTCGCCATCCCTCTTACCACCGGAACGGCAACAGCCATGAATGTTTCGGCCACCGACATCGCCTACGGTTACGACGGCAATTTGTACGTGGCCGATATCACCGTCGTCCGTCGCGTCACCCTTTCCGGTGCTGCCACCGTTATCGCCGGTGGAGGAAATCTAGCCGCGGGCGATGGCGGACCCGCCATTCAGGCTTTGCTCAACAATCCCACCGGCGTTGCGGTCGATTCCATCGGGAATTTCTATATCGCCGATCAAGCCAATAACCGCGTCCGCCGTGTCGGTTTGAACGGTACGATCTCGACCGTCGCGGGAATTACCACGCCCGGAAATACAGGCGACGGCGGGCCCGCCATGCTGGCCGCCCTCAATGCCCCGACTTCTGTTGCCTTCGATGCCTTCGGCGATCTCTACATCGCCGACACCGGCAACGCCCGCCTCCGCATGGTCACTCCCGGCGGCCTCATTTTTCCGGTGACGGCTCCGACTCTGTTGGCCCCCGCGTACATGATGTTCGACCAGTCGCAGAATTTGTATATCGCCGATTCTTCCGCCATCTATGAAGTAACCACCGCGGGCGTCGCCTCCACTCTGTTCAGCGGTCTCCAATCCCCGCGCGGTATGGTCTTCGATGCGGCCGGCAATTTCTATTTCTCCGAAACCGGAGCCAAGCAGGTCTGGATGCTCACTCCCTCAGGCAATCGCTCCTCGCTCGCGCCCGGTTTATGGAGCGCTCCGCAAGGCATCTCGATCGATGCATCGGGAAATCTGCTCGTCGCCGATAGCGGCCTGGCGCAAGTCATCAGCGTTAACCCGTCCGGCTTGGCGACCCCGATCGCCGGCACCGGATCGGCCGGATTTGCAGGCGACGGAGCGTCGTCTCTGCTGGCTCAATTGAATGCGCCCACCGATATTGCCGGTGGGTATATTGCTGATTCTGCGAACAATCGCATCCGCCAACTGGTGGCCACGGCATCCGTTGGGCCCATTGTGGTGGTCAGCGCCGTCAACGCCGCCAGCCTTACTCCGGGTCCCATTGCACCCGGCATGTTGATGGATTTATTGGGCATAACAACGGCCACGCAAGTTCTGTTCAATACAATATCTGCGCCGATTCTGGCCACTAATCCGGTGCTGGTGCGCGCTCCAGTCTCGCTTGCTGGCACGGTCCAGATTACCGTCACGAATGAGGGTGCGCAGATCGCGCAAATCGTCGCGAATGTTGTCGATGCAACTCCAGCCCTGTTTGCAAATTCCAGCGGTCAGGCGGCAATCGTCAATCAGGATGGAACGCTCAACAGCCCCTCCAATCCGGCGCCGCGAGGCAGCGTGATCTCTTTGTTTGGAACCGGCGAAGGCGTTACCGGACTGCCGTTTTCGGTGGCGATTGGAGGCTATGCCGCCTCCGTTCTTTATGCCGGTCCGTCCGGTAACTATCCTGGAATGTTTCAGATCAATGCGCAAGTTCCTTCCGGCTATTTTGGCGGAGGCACGTTGCCGATCGTCGTTGACGTTGGTACTTTCACCACCCAGTTGGGCTTAACCGTTAGCATTTTCTGATCGACTGCACTTCTTCTTCGAGCCGGACTCCGAACTTTTCCCAAACGCCAACCTTCAGCGTTTCAATCAGATCCCACAAATCCCTGGCTGTGCCGCCGCCTTCGTTATAAATCAGGTTAGCGTGATAGTCCGCTACTCTAAGTCCGCCAATCGACAGGCCTTTTGCGCCCGCCGCTTCCAGAAAATAGGCCGAAGGAACCTTCCCTTCGCGAACCACTTTTTCAGGAACCATCACACCCGGCGGCAAATCCGCCAGCAGCAGGTTTTTGAAGATGCTGCCGGCGCATTTCATGGTGGGAGGATACTTTTCGTTGCGGATTTTGAGGATTCGATCGGCGGTGGCGCGCAATTCGGCGGGGTCCGCCGGGACGAGATTTAAGGTAGCATCCAAAATCGACCACTCCTTAAATCGCTTAAATATGCTATTTCTGTAGCCGTAATCGAGCTTATTCGAGGATAATTCGCACGTTGTGGAACCATCGAAAAAACGCACGTTTTCGACGCATTCCTGGATGGAACGCCCATAAGCTCCAGCATTGCCGTAGATAGCGCCGCCCACCCAGCCCGGAATCCCCGTCATGGTTTCGAGACCGCTTAAACCCGCCTCGATGGTTTTATTGACCAGATCCTGGAGCACCGCGCCGGCTTCGACGCGCACTCGCGCGCCGTCGATTTCAATGGCGTTTGCTACGTAGCGAATCACGACGCCGGGAAATCCGTCATCGTCGACAATCAGGTTGGTGCCGCCGCCGATCATCACGTGCGGAGTGCCAGTGTCTTTCGCGAGCTGCAATGTTTCGGCCAGCGCTTCGACGGTGGAAACGTTGGCCAGCATGCGCGCCGGTCCGCCGATTTCAAAGCGCGTATAGCGCTTGAGCGGGGCATTCACGAAAAGCTCTACATTGGGAATCGCCGAGAGGCGAAAAAGCATCTCTTCTGATTATATGTTCTCACCGGATGCCATCACTTTCTTAAAAGGTCTGGAGAAAAACAACACACGCGAGTGGTTTCAGCCGCGCAAGGAGATCTTCGACTCCAAGCTGAAGGCTCCGATGTTCGAACTGTGTGAAAGCATCAACGCCGAACTGCTGAAGTTCGCGCCGGAACATATCACGGAGCCGAAAAATGCCGTCTACCGCATTTATCGTGACACCCGTTTCAGCACCGATAAGACTCCTTACAAGAATCACATCGGCGCGATGTTTCCACGTCGCGGCCTTGATAAAAACTGGGGTGCGGGATACTATTTTCACGTGTCGGCGAAAGAAGTTGGGATTGCCTGCGGGTTATATGGGCCGGGGCCGGAGCAATTGGTGAAGGTCCGTCATTTTCTGGCGGAGAACCATAAGTTGTTCCGCACGGCGAACAAGCTGATGGGGTCCTTGCAAGGGGCAAAGTTGCAGCGCATGCCGAAGGGCTTCGACCCGGAGCATCCAGCGGCGGATCTGATCAAGATGAAGCAGTGGTACTGGTGGGTGGAGTTGGACCCAAAGCTCGCGACATCGCGCCAATTGAAATCGGAAATCGCCAAACGATTTAAAGCGATGGCTCCGATGGTGGAACTGTTGAATAAACCGCTGCTGGGAAAGCGATCAGCTCCGGCGCAGTTTGCGGCGCGCGATCGCGGCGACGCCGAGGAGTCCGGTTCCGACGAATAAAATGGACGATGGCTCCGGCACCGGGGCGGTCGATGTCAACAGGAAAGTGGCATCGACGATGTGCGGAGTAATTCCGATATTGCCATCCGCTTGGGGCGTAATCGTCAGAAATTCACCGTTGGTCAAATGAATGGTGAAGGCGTTTCCTGTCAGGGCGGCGAAGGTCGCGACGCCGGCCGTGACCGTCTCCGTGAAGGTCTGCGAAAACGCGGCCGAGCCGGTGAATTCGGTAATGCTGTTGATCTGAACCAGGGCGATATCGTCATTCAGAACAACGCTCCCATTCGATTTCGTGCCAGTCGTGGGGCTCAGCGAGATCTCGTAGAGCTCAGAGAGCGTGGCGGGACCATTCAACGTTAGTGTGGGTGTGTCGTTTACTCCCTGCACGTTAATGACGCTGCCATCGGTAAAGACGAGCGGTCCTTCCGAGGGTAATTGAATGAAGGAAGTAGATGCGGATGCTAAGAAGCTTGCAGTGCACATCAATGAAGCCAATAAGAGAGCGCGTTTGAATGGGAACATAAGGAGCCGAGTGCTCAGTATAGCAGGTAAAGCCGGACCAGGGGTCCGGCGCGGACGGGGGCGTCCGCCCCACAAAGTATATGGCTCAAATCAGCGGTACGGCAAATTAGATGTTAGAAGGCCTTTGCGCCTGCTTCGGCGACGGCATGGTCCTGGTCGCCGGAGCCGCCGCTGACGCCGATGGCTCCGATCACTTTTCCCCTCTTCTTGAGAGGGATGCCTCCGGCAAAGATCATGATCTTGCCGTCGTTGGAGGCATGGATGCCGAAGAACTGGCCTCCGGACTGCGAATGGGCGGCGAGATCCTTGGTCGCGATGTCGAAGGCCCGCGAGGTGTAGGCTTTCTTGATCGAAATGTCGACGCTGCCGAGCCAGGCTCCGTCCATGCGAACGTGGGCGACCAGGTTGCCGCCTTCATCGGCGACAGCGATATTCATGGGCTGGCCGATTTCAGCCGCCTTCTTTTCAGCGGCGGCAATCACGCGGCGGGCGTCTTCGAGGGTGACAGAGGGCATAGGTTCAGTGTAAATCCATTACCGTGGTAATGTAAAGCATGGCACTCGCTCAATCGAAGGTGACGGCGCAAGGACAGATTTCAGTGCCGGCCGACGTTCGCAAGAAGCTTGGCATCGGGCCGGGATCGGTCATTGAATGGCATGAAGAAGGCGATAACATCGTGGTGCGGCGCGCGGGGAAATATTCGTCCGAGGATATTCACAGGGCGCTGTTCCCGAATGGGCCACCCAAACGTCGGACGCTCAAGGAGCTGAAGGAGGGAATCGGCCAATATATCATAGAGAAACATGGGCGCCGTTGACACCAATATTCTGGTCCGGCTGATAACGCGGGATAATGCCCAGCAGGCCGAAATCGCGGATTATTTTATTGAAAAAGGTGCGTGGGTTTCGACTCTAGCGTTGGCCGAAGCCACATGGGTTCTTCGCAAGACATACGGGCTGAACGCGGCCGACGTTGCCTCGGCGGTCGAAATGCTGCTTAAACACAGGGACCTGGTTTTGCAGGATTCCGACGCGGTGGCGGCTGGGTTGGAGTTGTTCCGGTCCCAGCCCTCATTGGGTTTTTCCGACTGCCTGATGCTTCATCTTGCTCGCAAGGCGGGACATCTGCCGCTGGGCACCTTCGACCGCGTGCTGGGTAGAGTTGAAGGAACCCAGAAACTGTAGCTCACGTCCGTCCCGCCTAGCTCTCTCCGATTTCCGGGATAATTAAGAAGGACGCTGGATGCGGGCGTAGAAGGAGTACAATGCAAAAGCGTTTCCGTGCCATTCAAACACATTCACAACCTTGAAAGACACTTTGCCAGGCACGGAGAAGAGTTTGGATGCACAACTGCCGATAAGTATGAAGAGCGAGCGGATGCTTTTATGATAGGGACGTTAAAAGACGGAGCGCTTGAATGTTTCCGCCGCAGTGGAGATCGCGTGCGTTTTGACCCTGGAACGAATGCGTTTGGCGTGCTTTCTGCCAACGGGAGATTGTTACGTTCATGATCGTGCGGCCACTCGCGAGTTCGATGCTGACGCCGCTGGAATATTTTCAGGCCGACTGTAAGGAATGAGGACGCCCATCATGCATCTCTGTCCCGTTTGTGGATTTGACCGACTGACCGAACCACCGGCGAATTTTACCATCTGTCCTTCATGTGGGACAGAGTTTGAATACGATGACGTGTTTGCGACACATGCTGAATTGCGCACCAAGTGGCTAAAGGGCGGCGCAAAATGGTGGAGTCCGGCTGATCGACCGCCGGTAGGTTGGGATGGATATTCACAACTGAATAACGTCATTGATGCTCGCCAATCTTCAACGCGCTGAGTGTGATCATGCCCGCCTTCAACTCTTCTTCCCGGTCGAGCACGGATGTGCCTTTTTGATCCACTCCGGGGTGGGGCTCTCCTTTTAGGTAGCCGAACCAGTCGAGGATGCGGTGGTGGTAGTCGATTTGATTGGCTTTGATGCCCAGCAAATGGTTCTCGCCGGGTACATCAGCATCCCAGTCGTTTTTCGGATTTAGGATGGTGGAATCAGACTTCCCGCTCGCCCCGACGTCTTACCTCGATTGCGTTCCAGTGATGATCTCGCTGGCCCTTTCGGAGATTTGCTGGTCGGGATTTTGCTTTTGCATCAGGTCTTGGGCTGTCCGCCGCGAACAAAGCCCTTCGGCAGCATACTCCGCTTGTACGAGATCTACTACGAACCATCTTGTATCGACACCCTGTTGGGGAACAAGTAATATTTCGGCGATGCAGCAGCCGGCGCTCTTTCCTTGGCAGAAACCTTTCCGATGGCTTCCGCTGGTTACCCGAAGAGTGTAGTCCGTCACGTCGCCGACGGAGCGGTAGACACCGTTTGAGATCTTCAGGAAGTAAATCCTGCGTTGGCCAACACTCGGCAGAACCTTGGCACTCCCAGATCCATGTCGTTAGCAGCCTGTGAAAATACAAAGTAATAAAATTCGATCTCGTCCGCCCGGACGTCTCCCTTGATCACCTCTTCAACGTTGATCTTGATTTTGTTGAGTTGAGTCTTTATGCGGCGGTCTCCCGAGGAGCGCTTCGGCGGGCCGACCTCATTTACCTCAGTTACGTGGCCTAGCACGATAATTGGCTTCCGAAATTGGTCCTGGAGTTCTGCTGCGCGCGTGCAACCTGGCAAACTAGCAAGCACGATTCCCGCGAGAACGCCGGTTGACTGCAAGGCGTACAAGCTCCTGGAATTAAAATGGCCGTTCTTATCAATTTGGCCACCAATGTTTCCATTGATCCGAGATGTAGCCATCATATTTCAGGATTGGTCGCGCATCCACTCCGCCGCAACTGGCCGGATCGTACGCATATGTGGTTGCGCGGTGCATATCGTCCCTCGATCTACGGCGCTCCGGGACCCCCGCCTGTCTCCGTCGCACCCTCCGTCTCCTTCTTAATCTTCTTCAACTCTTTTTCCCGGTCGAGCACGGATGTTCCTTTGTTGATCCACTCCGGGGCGGGCTCTCCTTTTAAGTAGTAGCCGAACCAGTCGAGGATGCGGTGGTGGTAATCGATTTGATTCGCTTTGATGGCTAGCGAATGATTCTCGCCGGGGTACATCAGCATGACGACCTGCTTACCGGCGCGGCGGGCGATGTTGTAGAACTCTAGCGTCTGGTGCCAGTCTGAGGCGCCGTCGTGGTCGGCGGTCGACATCAACAAGGGGCCCTGCATTTTATTGATGCTGAAGACGGCGGAGTTGCGGATGTAGGCTTGCGGATCTTCCCATAGAGGGACCTGCATACGCTCCTGCCCGACTTCCATGTGGCCGGTTTCGGGGGCACCGCTGTTCCAATACACTTCACCGAAGTTGGAAATGAGATCGGTAAGGCTGCCTCCTACCGCGCCGGCGGCGAACATGTCGGTCTGGGTCATGATGAAGGTGGAGCCGTAGCCTCCCCAGGAGTGGCCGGTGATGCCCATATGCTTCTGGTCGATCATGCCGGTGGCGACGGCGGCTTTGGTGGCGGCGACAGTGCATTCGAGGATCGACATACCGGGATCGCGCGGGCGGAACACGATATCCGGCATCAGCACGAAATAGCCTTTTGACGTCCAAACGGCTTCGCTGTAGGGCGAGCGTTCCGAGACAGGGAAGTAGCGATGCAGGAAGTTGCTCTCGCGCTCATAGATGTGGACCAGCATCGGATATTGCTTGCCGGGCTCGTAGTTGGCGGGGTAGAAGAGGGCTCCCTGGAGGCGCTCGCCTTTGGGGGATTTATATTCGATGAGCTGCGCTTTGCCCCACGCATAGTTCGATTGAAAAGGATTGGTGTCGCTGATCTGGCGCGGGTTTTTCAGGTCGGCTGACGCGGCGTAGTAGTTGGGCGAGGAGTCGAACGCTTCGGCAACGTAGGCGTAGGTATCGGCGTCCTTGGCTTTGATCAGGCGGCTGGTGCCTTTATCGAGCCAGACGGCCTTTTCGACGTTCGCGCCATTGAGAATCGCGAAGCCGGTTTTCTTGGTCCAGATGCCGTAGAGGCTGAGGTAGACGGGCTTGGAGAGGTCGATCGATTCGTCGTTGGCGCCACCTCCGCGGCCTCCTCGGCCGCCGCCTGCTTCGCTCGAAATGTTGACGTGGCGATAGCGAACCTGCTCGGCGCTGCCGCTGGTGAGCTTCACCGATTTGGTGCCATCGGAGTACAGCTCATAGAGATCGGTGTCGTCGTAGACAATGACGCTCTTGTCATTGGTCGTCCATCCGGCGATGCCCCAGGAAGGCTTGTGGGGAGGCGTGTGATCATCTTCTTTATCGGTGAACGTGACGCCGGGGGCGAGCTTGCTCAGGTTGCGCGTGGCGCCGGTTTCGAGGTCGTAAATGGTGTATTCGTTGTCCTTGAACGTGAGCACGTAATGGCCGCCGGGGCTATGCCAGACGGGCGGGATCACGCGCTTGGCGATCACGGTGCGGGCACCGGTCGAGAGATCAACCTTATATATATCGTTATAGCGGCGGCCGAACATGCCGTCGGTAGCATATGGCATTTCGTCGACGGCAATGGCGATGTTGCCGTGGCGCGGGAACTGCATCGTTTCTTTTACGTTGGTGCCGAGAGGAGTGAGCTTGCCGGAGTCGAGATTCCAGGCGGCGATCACATGACGGTCGCGATCGGAGGAAAGGCGGAGCTTCTGCTCGGCGACCACATTCACGTCCTTGGAGTGCCAGACCTCGACGTTGGCGGGATCGCCGGCGGTGGGTTCGGAGTGCTTATCCCAATCGGCAATGCCGATGTAAATGATTTTGCCGTCGGCTGACCACTGCGGAGGACGGGAGGAAACAATACGCTGCGGGGCGGGGATTTCGATGGTCTTTTTATTCGCCAGGCCGCGCCAGGCGAGCGCGATGTAGGAATCGCCCTCATAAGCGTGGTCGCGCTTGGAGCGGAGCGCGGCAAGATCCGACGAATCCTTGCGCCAGGTGAGGGCGGAGAAGCTGGCGTCGCCCGAATCGAGGACGGTGATGGTGCGCGAGGCCGTGTCGTAGAGCTGGATTCCGTTGCCGACGCGATTTTCCACGCCGATGGTCATGGCGAGACTGGTACCTTTATCCTGCCATTTGAAATCGGTAACATCGCCGAAGGTGGTGTCGATGCCGGAGGCGAGATCGCGGACTAAAAGAGTGGTTCCGACGGCATCGGTCGCGCCGCCGCGTCCACCGCCGCCGCGTCCACCTCGGCCGGCGGGTGCTGCTGCTGCGGCGGGAGCTGCGGCTGGCCGTTGCGGAGCATAACGGCGCATGGCGAGGAAGGCTCCGCGATCGGAGAACGCGAAGGCGGTGATATCGTCCACGGTGACCGCCGTTCCTGTCGAGAGTTCCATCAGGCCGAGCTTCTTTTGTGGCTTGCGCGCGGCGGGAGCCTTTTCCTCGTCCGCTTCAGAAACGCCGATCGCGTAGGCGACCCAGCGCGAATCCGAGGAGAACGCGGGATCGGTACCGAACTTCGCGATTTGTGTTTTGCCGCCGGCTGTGGAGGATATTCGAAGCTCATAGGTGCCGTCGGCGCGGCGGATGGGATAGGCGAGCCATTTCCCGTCAGGCGAAAAAACGCCGTTGCCGAGGGTTTCCCATTTGCCGTAATCGGCGGGAGCGATGGAGGGTTTTGGCTGCGCGGCCAGGGGAAAAGAGAGAGCAAGAGCGAGCAGGAATCGCATTTAAAGATTGTAGTCGATTGGGAGGGATCTATTTGGGGAAATTTCCTTTACCGCTGTTGCAAGATGTGCTACGCTGGTAATGCCCGAGGGACCATCGCACTCGAGCCAAACCCCCACCAATGGAGTCGAAGACAACCGCCGAATGAGTTTTACGGTCTTTTTGGGCAATTTGCCCGTTTGGGTAACCGCGGACGATATTAAGGGCTGGTTGACAGCCGAAAACCTGGTTGCAGATGCAATTAAGGTTATCCGCAATCCGGAAACACAGGAGTCCAAGGGATTCGCGTTCATTGAAGCGCCGAATACCGAGGAAATGAACTCCATAATCCGCCGTTTCGATCGGGCGCCACTTGAGGACCGTCTGCTACGCGCAAATCCCGCGCAACCGCCTAAGCCGAAAGGCGCAGTGCGGCCGGGGGATCGGCCGGAGCGTGGACCTGAACGGGCTCCGGATCGCGGCGGCTATCATGCTCCAGCGCCGAGCCAACATGCGGCGCAACCTGTTGCTTCGACAGCGGCTTCAAATCCGACGGCGACAGTGACGGCGGCGGCTCCCGTGGCCGATCAACGTCCTCCGCGGCGCGGCAAGCGAAGCGCTGGGGGAGCCAAACGGACCAACGGTGGTCCGCAAAGCGCGTTCGCTGAGGAATTGGCTAAAGCGCTCTAAAAGTTAGGGGAATCTTCGACTCCCTGCGGTCCCGGCTCGGTGAAAGCTGGCGATGGCAGGGAGTTTTTATTTTATGCGATCCCGGCTACCCGGCTTCCCATCCTGTTAGGCTGACGTCTTCGCTGCCGGAGCGCCGTGGATTTCCTGGAGGCTCCATACGCGGATTGGATCGCGGCGGCGCGAGATGATCGCTTCGACCGCGGCTTTCGCGCCGCTCATGGTCGTGATGCAGGGGACCCGGTAGGTCACCGCGTTCTTGCGGATCGATTTTTCGTCGGCAAAGGCGTGCGCTCCGCTGGTCGCGGTATAAATAATCAGGTCGAGCGAGCCGGCTTTCAGCAGATCGACAGCGTTCGGGCGTCCTTCATTCACCTTAAACACGGTCTTCGAAACCACTCCGCCAGCCCGGATAGCGGCGGCGGTGCCTCTGGTCGCGGTGATCTCGAAGCCTAGATCGTGAAGGCGTTTCGCCAATGCGACGGCCATCAGTTTGTCGCGATCGTTCACGCTGATGAACACGCGGCCCTTATCGGGCAGAGGCTGGCCTGCGGCTAGCTGCGCCTTGGCGAACGCCTCGCCGAAATTCTCGCCCACGCCCATCACTTCACCCGTAGAACGCATCTCCGGCCCCAGCGTCGGGTCGACTCCGGGAAATTTATTGAACGGAAACACTGGCGATTTCACAAAAAATTGCGGGACTTTCAGCACGCCAGTCTGATCGGTGAATTCCTCGATTTTCTTGCCGAGCATCAGGCCCACCGCGATCTTCGGCAGCGCCACGCCGGTCGCTTTGCTCACATAAGGAGCGGTGCGGGAAGCTCGCGGATTCACTTCCAACACGTAGACTTTCCCCTCTTTCACCGCGTATTGGACATTCATCAGCCCGATCACATTCAGCGCGCGGGCCAGGCTCTCCGTGTAAGTCCGGATGGTCGCGATCACCTGCGGAGCCAGCGAAGTGGCCGGCAGCACGCAGCTCGAATCACCCGAATGTATGCCAGCTTCTTCAATATGTTCCATGATGCCGGCGATCAATACGCCGCCATGCATATCGGCCAGCGCATCGACGTCGACTTCGGTCGCGTCTTCTAAAAACCGGTCGATCAGCACCGGCCGGTCCTGCGAAAAACCGATCGCCTCATGCATGTAGCGGCGTACCGTATCTTCGTCGTAGGCGATCACCATGGCGCGGCCGCCCAGCACGTAGCTGGGGCGCACCAGCACCGGAAATCCGATGGAACGCGCGACATTGCACGCTTCTTCCGCGCTGGTCGCCGAACCATTTTCAGGCGACGGAATGTTCAAATCGTCCAGTAGTTTGCCGAAGCGCTTGCGATCCTCGGCGAGATCGATATTTTCAGGATCGGTCCCGATAATCGGCACGCCCGCGGCCTTCAGCGGCAGCGCCAGCGTCAGAGGAGTCTGCCCGCCGAACTGCACGATCACGCCATCCGGCTTCTCGGTATCGCAAATATTCAGGACTTCTTCGAGCGTCAGCGGTTCGAAATACAGGCGATCGCTGGTGTCGTAATCGGTCGAGACCGTTTCCTTCTGGCGGCTGGGATTCGATTCGCACTCCGATTCGTAGCTCGAATACATGTAGGGCGTGAAGCTTTCAAACTCCGCCGCGCAAGTGTCCACTCGATTGAAAACCGCGACCACGCCCAGTTCCTTCCGCCGCGCGCGCACTTCAAGAGGCTGCACGCCCCAGCCGCGCGCCAGCGTGGAATCGGAAAGCCCGTCGCGCTTGGCATTGAACATCTGCTCGCGCGTGACGGTATCGAGCGTCAACCCAGCCATCTGCTTTTCGAGATCGACCTGTTCCCGCACGTTGCGCAGGAACCACGGATCGATCGACGTGAACGCATGCACCTGTTCTTCGGTATAGCCTTTTTCAAACGCGTAGCGAATGTAGCCCAGCCGGTCCGGATTCGGCGTGATCAGCCGCGGCTCGATCAGTTCTTCGACGAACTTCGCCGCGCCGTCCGCCTTGCCGGTTTCGAGGCTGCGCATCCCTTTGCCCAGCGCCTGTTTGAAGGTGCGGCCGATGGCCATCACCTCGCCCACGCTCTTCATCTGCGTGCCCAGCACCGGCTCCGCGCCAGGAAATTTCTCGAACTGCCAGCGCGGAATTTTGACCACTACGTAATCGATGGTTGGCTCAAAACACGCGGGCGTTTTACGCGTGATGTCGTTCTTGATTTCGTTCAGATGATAGCCCACGGCCAGTTTCGCGGCGATCTTCGCGATCGGAAATCCAGTCGCCTTCGATGCCAGGGCGGAGCTGCGCGACACGCGCGGATTCATCTCGACAATTACCATGCGTCCCGTCGCTGGATCGATTGCGAATTGGACGTTCGAGCCGCCCGTATCGACGCCGATCTCGCGCAAGCAAGCCAGCGCGGCGTCGCGCATCATCTGATATTCGCGATCGGTCAGCGTTTGCGCCGGCGCGATCGTGATCGAATCGCCGGTATGCACGCCCATGGGATCGAAATTTTCAATCGAGCAAACGATGATCGCATTGCCGGCCACATCGCGCATCACTTCCAGCTCGTACTCTTTCCAGCCCAGCACACTCTGCTCGATCAGCGTCTCATGCACCGGCGAAAGATCGAGGCCGCGTTCGAGAATTTCCTCGCACTCCTCGCGATTGTAAGCGATGCCTCCGCCCGTTCCTCCCATGGTGAAACTGGGGCGCAAGATGACCGGATAACCAATGCGCGCCGCGAATTCCAGGCCTTTTTCCACGCTGTTCACAAGCTGCGAAAGCGGCGTTTCCAGGCCGATCTTCCGCATCGCATCTTTAAACAGAAGCCGATCCTCCGCTTTCTTAATCGAATCGACCTTCGCGCCGATCAATTCCACGCCATACTTTTCGAGCACGCCCGCTTCGGCTAAAGCGATCGCAAGATTCAACCCGGTCTGGCCACCGACAGTCGAGAGCAACGCGTCGGGCCGCTCCCGGCGAATCACTTCGGCCGCGAACTCGACGCTCAACGGCTCGACATACGTGCGGTCGGCGAGATTCGGATCCGTCATGATCGTGGCAGGATTCGAATTAATCAGGACCACTTCATAACCGTCGCCACGCAGAGCCTTGCACGCCTGCGCGCCGGAGTAATCGAACTCGCAGGCCTGCCCGATAATAATAGGGCCGGACCCGACAATCAGAATGCGGTGAATATCGTTGCGCCTAGGCATTCTGCTCCATCAACTTTATGAAATCTTGAAATAGGTAGAGCGAATCATGCGGCCCCGGCGCGGCCTCCGGATGATACTGCACGCAGAATACAGGATGATTACGATGGCGGAAGCCTTCGAGAGTGTCGTCGTTCAAATTAGTGTGTGTGATCTCGATTTCGTTGAGATTGAGCGAGTCGGGATCGACCGCGAAACCGTGGTTATGCGACGTGATTTCGACCTTGCCGGTGACGCTGTTCAGCACCGGATGATTCCCGCCGCGATGTCCGAATTTCAGTTTGTAAGTCTTGCCGCCCAGCGCCAGGCCGAGGATCTGATGCCCCAGGCAGATGCCAAAAATCGGCACTTGGCCGACCAGTTTCGCCACCTGCGCCGCCGGATATTCAAGCGGCTCCGGATCGCCCGGTCCGTTCGAGAGAAACACGCCGTCAGGCTTCAGCGCCAGCACGTCCTCGGCGGAAGTTCCGGCGGGGACCACGGTCAGCCGGCAGCCGGCCTGCACTAGCCTTCGCAAAATATTCCGTTTCATGCCGTAGTCGTAAGCGACCACGTGGAATCGCGGCTCGGCAGCCTTGCCCGCGAGGTCCGAAGGAGAGCAAAGGTCAACCGCCTTCGACCACTCGTAAATTTTCGGCGTGGTAACGCGCGTAGCCAAGTCGAGTCCCGTCATCGAAGGAGAATTTTTCGCCCGCGCGACTAATTCATCACGATTGATAACAGCCGTCACGCCGGCAGCCGAAAGCACCCCGCGCATCACCCCCCGCGACCGCAGATGGCGAACCAGCGCCCGCGTGTCGATGCCGGCAATCACCGGGACGCTGTTCCCAGTCAAAAATTTCTGCGCCGTTTCATCCGCCCGCCAGTTCGAAGAGAGCGGCGAAAACTCCCGCACCACCAGCCCTTCAATGAACGGCTTCACCGATTCGTTATCCGACTCGTTGGCGCCATAATTACCAATCTGAGGATTGGTCAGAACGACAATCTGTCCGGCATACGAAGGATCAGTGAAGATTTCCTGATATCCGGTGAGCGAGGTATTGAAAACAACTTCTCCCGCGTGTTCGACGGGCGCACCAAAACTACTGCCCTCGAAGACCGTGCCGTCTTCCAAGGCGAGGACTGCTGTATGCAAGTGTGCTGATTCCTCCGGGGAGTGGGGGTAACTTCTATTTCACCACAAAAATCGCTTGACAGCGCATTCTGCCCGATGTATTTTACTAGTAGGTTAAATAACCGATAAGTTAATTACGATGCCCGATCCTCTCAGCGCTACTTTCGCCGCCCTCGCCGACCCTACCCGCCGCGCCATTCTCGCCCGCCTCGCTACGGGCGAAGCCTCGGTCACCGAACTGGCCGCGCCGTTCGAAATGAGCATGCCTGCCGTCTCCAAACACCTCAAAGTGTTGGAGCGCGCCGGCCTGATCGCGCGCGGACGCGAAGCGCAATGGCGGCCTCGGCGTCTGGAAGCGCGTCCTCTCCAGGAAGTCGCCCGCTGGGTCGGCGGATATCGCCGTTTCTGGGAATCAAGTTTCGAACGTTTAGATGACTATCTAACTGACCTGAAAAAGAAGGAGGAAAAACATGGCCGCAAGAAATAACCCCGCTGTGACGATGATGCTGCCCACCGAGCGGGAGATCCTGATCACGCGCGCCTTCGATGCGCCGCGCAGCCTGGTTTTCGAGGCCTATACCAACCCCGAGCACCTGCCCCACTGGCTGTTGGGCCCTCCCGGCTGGACCATGACCGTCTGCGAGATCGACCTTCGTCCGGGCGGCGCCTGGCACTGGGTTTGGCGCCATACCGACGGACAGGAGATGGAAATGCGCGGCATATATAAGGAAGTTGCCCCGCCGGAGCGGATTGTCTCGACCGAGTCGTGGGGCGGCGACTGGCCGGAGACCACCAACACCGTGACTTTCACTGAGGAGGACGGCCAAACCACTATCTCGATCACCATTCTTTATCCGTCCCAGGAAGCTCGCGACGCGGCGCTCAAAACCGGCATGAAGGAAGGCCTTTCGATGAGCTACGATCGCCTTAGCGCACACCTCCAAGCGATGGCGCGTTCGTGAGGCCCGGCGCCGGCGTCTTCAGCCGCGCGATTCTGTAAACGTTCGCGCACGCAATCACGATGCACACGCCGACTGCGAACGGAAACGTTTTCGCCGCCCACATATTGATGAGATTCGTAATTTCGACGCTCCGCTCGGGGGAGACGTTTGCCGTCGCGAATCCCGTCAGGATGTTGGCCTTCAGCAGCCAGCAGAACAACGCCGCCCCGGCTGCATCGCTGAGCAGGCGAAACGCCGCGCGCTCGGTCGTCCAGTAAGGACGCATCAGGTTCACGCCCGCCAGGGCCGTGTTCGCCAGCGAAATCAGCAGGAATCCCCAGAAAAACCAGGGCCATAGCGGGGACACTGAAATCCGGATCTCTGAAATCATCGTCACCGGCGAGTACATGTTGGATGCCCACACGACGACGCAAACCGCGTTGACGATCAGCTCAAAGGAGGCGCTGGCCCGTGGGATCACGTGCGGATTTCGCACCGCCGGCAGCTTGCGTGGATCCCAGTTTTCCAGGAAGTGCGACTTCGCCTGCACCCGTTCCAGCACCGCGAAAACGATCGTCACCGTCCCCACCGCCAGGAACGCCGTGCCCCATAGCGAACTCCACGCCGATCCCACCGCCTCAAACCAGGAATGAGCGAGCTGGTGCGCGCGGTACGTCGAGTTGAAGGTCATCATCCCGATCCAAACCAGAACCCACGGCACAAGGTAAGCCAGAAATACGATCTTTAGCACGAAGGTATAAATCGGAAACAGCACTGGCCCGATCAGGCTCTCCTGCGGCAGGAAGCGGTTCGCCACCAGCACCGGCCGCCCGCGCTCCCTCAGGATCGCCTCCACCTCGGCCTCCTTCAGCTTGCGCCCCAGCCCGCTCTCGCGTTCCTCGATCTGCGCGTGCAGGTCTTCCGACAGCTCCGCGATAATGTCAGCCTTCTGCTGCTTCGGCAGCCAGAATTGGACGGCCTGTAGATAACGTTCGATTAGTTCCATGACCTTGCTCCTTGCTTCGCCAAAATTGCGTTGATAGAGGAATCGATGTCGCGCCACTCACCCAGTAACTGTTCCAGGATTTGCGTGCCTTCGCCCGTCAGCCTGTAAAATCGCTTCTTGCGCTTGTCCTGCTCGCGCCATTCGCTCGCCAGCAGACCCTGATTTTCCAGCCTTCGCAGCAGCGGATACAGCGTTCCTTCGTCAATCGCCAGACCCTGTTCGGCGAGAGCTTTGCGCAGCGTATATCCGCACTCTTCGTCACGTAGCGCCGCTAAAACGGCCAGGACCAGACAGCCGCGCCGTAGTTCGCCTCGAAGATTCTCAAATTCGACCCTGTGTAACATCGTATGTATCATATACTATGTCATACACAGTGCCGTTGTCAAGACTTTTCTTTTATTCGCGCCGCAGCCGGTCGATTTGCCGCCGATCGCGTTTCGACGGTTTTTCAAAATGCGGCATCGCTTTGCGTTCTTCGGCCACCTTTTGCCGCAATTCCCGGCTCGCGTCGGTCTCCTGATAAAGCGTCTGCGCCACCGCCGCCGGCCCCCGCATCTCGCTCAGGCCGAGCACGTCAACAGTGAAGTCGCCGCTATCATTCCGAACCCGCAACCGGTCCCCGCTCCGCACCTCGCGCGCCGGCTTAGCCTGTTGTCCATTCGATTCGACCCGTCCCAACTCGCAAGCCCGAGAAGCAAGCGCCCGCGTCTTAAAGAACCGTGCCGCCCACAGCCATTTGTCGATTCTCATTTTCCGAGCATAACCCGCGAAGATCGGCCCGACCTAAACCGAGCCGTGACCAAAGGGAGCGGAGTCTGGTGGATTTTTGAGAGTGCGCCAACCGCGCCAATCATGCAGCCTGTCGGGCGAGACTTTTAATCGCAACTCCGGCAGAATTCAGGCCAAATTCCAGCCCGTTCAGGACACGAGCCGCTCACTGGCAAGCTCGAGAAACATCTCAGCCTGCTCACGACTTACCGAGGGAACCCCTTCGAGGAAATCGTCGATTGTATCGCCGTGCTTCAGATGATCGAGCATCATTTGCACCGGCACTTGCGTACCTGCAAAACAAGGTGCGCCGCTCATGCGATCCGGATCGATCCAGACCACCCGGCTAAGTTTTGCACGCTGCTCTACCGTCCATCTCAATACTACGGGATTTTCCCCAACGCCGCGTGGATAGAGTCTCTACTTTTCGCGCCCTGACTCCTCGTGCCTAGGGGAAATAGGATGTGACATTCAGGCATTTCGCCATTGGGATGATCGCGCGGCGATGATAAGCTCGGCGCCATGATTGTCGGAGTGGATTTTGCGACCGATAGCGGAAAGAAGACTTGGATCGCGCGTGGGAAAAGAGATAAAAACGAGCTTGTAATCGATTTGCTTGCGTCGGTCGCTCACAAAGACATCCTCGGTCTGGCAAAAGGTGCGAGTGTGATTGGCATTGACGTGCCTTTCGGATGGCCAATCAGATTCAAGGACGCGCTGCAACGGTATCGCGCAGACAATCCAGTCACACTGCAGGCGCCGTTCCCGGAACGGCTGACGGATATCAATATCCGGAACAAATTGAATTTGACGCCGTTATCTGTGGCTGCGCAGTTGATCGGCCGTTGCACCTGGGAGGCTGCACGCCTTCTAGCCGAAGCGAAAAGCGCGGATTATTGCATCAACCCCACCGAACTCACTAAGAAGCGTAGCGTAATCGAAGTTTATCCCAAGGCAACGCTTTGTAGCCTGTCGCGGATGGCAAAGGCAGACTTCAATAATCTACAGCATTATAAAAAGGGCGCT
>JBEKPC010000120.1:0-16933 GCA_049521155.1 Bryobacteraceae bacterium | reverse complement strand
GTGGGTGTTGGTGTTGCGGAAGAGGAAGTGGACAAAGAGCCAGCAGGCACGATATAAAACAATCTCGAACCTTTCGCAAGACCCGGGTCGTCCTCATACCCCGCGACACCAAGTTGATAATCATAAGTGTCGTTCGTGGACGCAAACTGTGTTGGCGGTGTCCACATGTAAGTACCGGAATTCGTCACATTATCTAGGTTGCAAAAACACATCAGTTTCGCGCCGATCAACTCGCCTGCCTGCCCGAACCGCGCCATCGGCACAATATCCGGCTCAATCAGATTCTTCACCGCGACCACGTTGATCTTGATCGGCCCGAACCCCAGCCGCCGGCACGCTTCGATCCCGTCCATCACCCGTCCGAAGTCGTCCCTTCGCGTAATCTGCTGGAACCGCTCCCGGTCCAGCGTATCCAGATGTACGTTGATCCGCCGCAATCCGGCGTCATATAACTCGGCCGCCTGTTGCGCCAGCAGCACCCCGTTGGTTGTGAGCGCCAGCTCCTCGATGCCCTCGATCGCCGCCAGCTTCCGGATCAGCGTCGAAAGATTCTTCCGCAGCAGCGGCTCCCCGCCCGTCAATCGCAGTTTGCGCACGCCCAGCCCCGCCGCAATGGATACGAACCGCTCCATCTCATCGAAGCTCAGCAACTGCTCCCGCGCCTGAAACTTTACGTCCGTCTCCGGCATGCAGTAAAAGCACCGGATGTTGCACCGGTCCGTCACGCTGATGCGCAGGCTGTCGTGCATCCGCCCGAACGTGTCGATTAAGCGCGTCACGAAACAGCCAGCATTTGCTCCATCGGCAGCCGCGCCCGGTCGATGATATCTTGCGGCAGTTCCACCCGCGGCGCCAGATTGCGCAGCGCGTCGCGCAATTTCTCGAGCGTATTCCGCCGCATGTAAGGACACTCGCTGCAATTGCAATTCTCATTCGGCAGGAAGTAAAACTTCTTCCGCGGCGCGAGCTTCTGGAGCGAATGCCCCACTCCGCTTTCCGTCATCACAATAAACTCCGGCGCCTCCTGATGCACGCACCAGTCGATAATCGCCGAAGTCGACCCGATAAAATCCGCCATGGCCAGAACATCGCGCGGGCATTCCGGATGCGCCGCTACCAGCGCCGCCGGATGCTCCAGGCGCGCCGCTGCCAGCTTGCGCGCCGCAAACGTCGCATGGACAATGCAGGCGCCCTGCCAGATTTTCATGTTCCGCCGCCCCGTCTGCTCCCGCACGTAATTGCCCAGGTTAATATCGGGCAGAAATAACACCGGCCGGTCCGCGGCAATCGAGTTGACGATCTTCACCGCATTGCGCGACGTGCACAGAATATCGCTCTCCGCCTTCACCTCGACCGAAGTGTTGATGTAGGAAACAATCGCATATTCGGGATGGGCCTGCTTAAATGCCCGCACCTGCTCCACTGGACAGCTATCCACCAGGCTGCACCCCGCATCGCGATCCGGTACGATCACCACCCGTTCCGGATTCAGCACCTTGGCCGTTTCCGCCATAAACCACACGCCGCAGAACGCAATCACGTCCCCTGCAAAATCCCGCGCCTTGCGAGCCAGCTCCAGGCTATCGCCCACCGCATCGGCCAGTTCCTGAATCTCGGCGTCCTGGTAATGATGCGCCAGAATCACCGCTTTCCGGGACACCTTAAGCTCTATAATTTCGTCGACTAGGGAATCAATGGCAAGCATGGGAGAACCGCTATCTCCATTCTAGCTGACCGTCCCAGGTCAAATGACGATGGAAGGTTGGCTCGACGGCGAATTCGCATGGCAAATACAAGCTCGCTGAAAGGCCACGCATGTGCTCCTTTCAATCGCATGAAGTTCAAATACTACATTCTAGCCGCGGCATTCGCCGGCGCCCTGCTCCAAGCCGACGACGCCAAAGATTATTCGAAAACCAAGCAATACCAGCAAGGTGTCCGCGAAGGCCAGGACGACCATGCGCATAACAAGGATCACAGCAAGAAACGCCATTTCAAGAAGGATGAAGACCAGCAAGCCTACGAAGCCGGCTACCAGAAAGGCTTCGTCGTCGTAGTGAAATAGATCCCTTAATTTCGCGGCGCTTTGTGGCGGCACGCACTCGTGCGTGCCGCGTCGCCATTCGTGGCGACGCCTGCGTAAGTCAGCGAGCCTTGACCGCCCGCCGCCGGACAGCCAATCCTAGAGCGCCCAGTCCAACAGCCAGTAAACCGTAGAATCCAGGTTCCGGAGTTCTCGAAAGTTCAGGGATCTCCGTAACACTCTCGGTCTTAGCGACGGATGTGTTGCCCGGACCCGAACGAAAACGCGCATCGTCTTGCTGCTGATTCGGAACAGGAATCTTGGAAATATCCGCCCGACCGCTCGCCATAACCAACCCGAATCCAACGATCAGAGAAAATTTTTGCATTTCTAATCCATCCTCCACAGATCGATGCCCTTACAGTTTCTCCCTACTTCGCCGAAATGTCAATACAATTCTTGACAATCCGCCCTCACCTCCCCACCGGCAACCTGAACCCGAATTTCGACTCCCTCACCTCTCCCGACGCCTCCAAAATCGCCGTCGCCACAAATCCCGGCTGCTCCGGAGTCCCGAATCGCAAGTCGATCAACTGCACCTCCGTCGCATCATCCGCCAGCTTTTCGATCCTCCAGAACGGCAGCTGATTGAACCGGCTAAACACCTGAAACGGCCGGGTTTTCAGCGCCGCTTCATTCACCGGACCCATGTAGTCGATCCGCCCCTCCGACGGATCGAACTCCGTGCTCAAATCGACCCCCACGTCGACCACGTACCCGTCCCCCTCCGCCACCCCCCGCCATTTCAGCGGAGTCCACCGGTTCGGAATCGCTATCAGCCGCTTCGCCGCCTTCCCGTTATACAGCCGCGCGCCCATTACCTCTAGAACCCTTTGGTGCGCCGCGAATCGCCCGCCTTCATACGCCACCAGCAGCGCCAATGCGGCCCATGCCCATCCCCGCTTCGCCCCGGAGCTTTTCCTGGCCCCGATTTCCGAGCCCACCAGCCCGGCCAACGCTGGCGCCGCAATCGCCAGCAGCAACGCCAGCAGAATCCACGGATCGACGACATCCGTCATATCCCTGTGCAGCCATTGCCCTGAAAACGGCAGCAATAGCCGGATTCCGTAGGTATTCGTCCAATCGAGCAGCAGATGGCTCCCCACCCCCGCCAGGCACGCCAAATACGCCGTCCATCCCCGGTTCCGGAACAGCAGCATCACAATCAGCGCCAGCACCGGAGCCGCCGTCAGCGAATGCAAAATTCCGCGATGATATTCCAGATAAGTCAGCGTTCCGCCCGCCCACGAAATAACGTCGACATCCGGCAGATTCGCCGCCACCACCATCATCGCAGCATTCTTTCCCCATGCCCGCGACATCATCAGCCCGACCAGGGAATGTGTGACGTTATCCATATGTTTCGGGCACCAGAATCGTCAGTGCGTCGCGAATAATCTCCAGCGTCGCTGGCGACCGTCCCACGTATTCGCCATCGATCTGAATCGGCGCGTCGCCCCTCAACTCGATCTTTGTCGACCGTACCGTATGCACTCCCGGCATCTTCTGCACCTGCTTGGCAGCCACCGCCAGCATGTAGAATACGTATCGCCACGGATTCGAGCCCTCGAACATCACCGTCTCGAATTCGTCGCTCAGCAGGGACGCGCCCCGCGCCAGTTCCAGGTCCCCTCCGTAATTACGCACCCTCGACGCCAGCACGAAGCCGCAAGGATAGGTATCGCCGTTGATGCGCGTTTCCAGTTGCCCCACTCGTTTGACGATCTGGGAAAATCCAGCCACGTAATAGGCAAATTTGCCCGTTCTCGCCTTCAGCCGCGCATTCAGGTCGCAGACAATTTGCGCATCGAGGCCCGCCCCGGCCATCATCAGGAAATGCCGCGCCGGCTCACCGGCGAGGCACAGTTTTCCGAGTGACACCCGTTTCGGAGCGCAGTGCGAAAGCCGCTCAATGGCCCGTTCCAGTCTCGACCCCAGCCCCAGTTCCATCGCCAGCACATTCGCTGTGCCACCCGGAAGCACCCCCAGCGGCACGTCCGAACCTAGCTTGCCGCCGGGTATTCCGCCGGTCATGCCGTTCACCACTTCGTTGACCGTCCCATCCCCGCCCAGCACCAGGATCAGATCCGCGCCTTCCCGCACCGCTTGCGCCGCCAGTTCCGTCGCGTGTCCGGCTTCCTCGGTAGGAATAATGCGCGGCCGCAGACTCGCGCGGCTGAGTGCGTCAGTGGTACGTTGTAGAGTACGCTCAGGGTTACGTCGGAATCTGCCCGCGGCGGGGTTATAGATGAGAACAGGCTGCCGATACGTTGTGATCTTTTCAGTATAACTACACGTGAGCCAAATCTCTCAAAAAATCGAGCACTTACGCGACGAGCTGCGCCGTCATGAGCAGCTTTATTACGTGCTCGACGCGCCTGAGATTACCGACGCCGAATACGATTCCATGATGCGCGAATTGAAGGCGCTGGAATCGGCTCATCCTGAATTCGCATCGCCCGATTCTCCCACCCAGCGCGTCGGCGGCAAGCCCCGCGAAGGATTCGTCAAAGTGGCCCATTCGGGCGCCATGTTGAGCCTTGATAACGCGCTCGACGAACAGGAGCTGCGCGATTTCGATCGTCGCGTCCACGACCTGCTCGGCGCCGATCCCTACACCTATGTCGCTGAATTGAAACTGGATGGCCTGTCGCTCGCCGTTCATTACCGCGACGGCGCTTTTGCCCAAGCCGTCACCCGCGGCGATGGTTCGGTCGGTGAGGACGTCACCGAAAACACCCGCACCATCCGCTCCATTCCTTTGCGAGCCAAAGGCTCCTTCGAAGTGCGCGGCGAAGTCGTATTCAATAGGAAGGCCTTCGAAAAACTCAACGCCGAGCGCGAACTTGCGGATCTGCCGCGATTTGCCAATCCGAGAAACGCGGCGGCAGGATCCTTGCGCGTGCTCGATCCTTCGATTACCGCTTCCAGGCAGCTCGATTTTTACGCCTATTTCCTGTTCCCTCCCCATCCCACGCAATGGGAATCGCTTGAAGCCCTTCATAAAATGGGCTTCAAAGTGAACAGCCATCGCCGCCAATGCGCCAGCATAGAAGAATTAGTCGCCTTTTGCCAGGAATGGGAAGCCAAGCGGGATTCCTTACCTCTCGAAATCGACGGCGTGGTCGCCAAGGTCGATTCCGTTGATCAGCAAACCAAGCTCGGCTGGACCGCCAAGGCTCCCCGCTGGGCCATTGCCTTCAAGTTTCCCGCGCTTCAGGCCCAAACGCTGGTGGAAGATATCAACGTCAATGTCGGCCGCACCGGAGCCGTCACGCCCACCGCCATTTTCAGGCCTGTCAATATCGGCGGCGTGACTGTGTCGAAAGCAACCCTGCACAACGAAGATGAGATCGGCCGTTTAGGCGTGCAAATTGGCGACACCGTTCTAGTAGAGCGCGCCGGTGACGTGATTCCGAAGGTCGTCCGTGTGGTCAAGGAAGGCGAGAACCGCAAGCCCTTCACTATGCCCAAAACCTGTCCCGATTGTGGCGGAGACGTGGTGCGGGCCGAAGGCGAAGCGGTAAGCCGTTGTATCAACACCAATTGTCCCGCCCGTCTGAAGGAATCGGTACTCCATTTCGCCGCCCGCGGCGTCATGGACATCGATGGATTGGGCGAAGTCTTGGTAAACCACCTGGTCGACAAAGGATTGGTGAAAAACGTCGCCGATCTCTATAAATTGACCCTCGACGACCTGGTAAAGATCGAACGAATGGGTTCTAAATCGGCCTTAAACGTCCTCAATAACATCGAAAAATCGCGCAAATCGACTTTAAACCGCCTCATCAACGGTCTCGGAATCCCCTTCGTCGGAGAGCGCACCGCCCAGATTCTGGCCGAAACTTTCGGCGATCTGGACAAAATCATGAACGGCGATGAAGACGAATTGAAAAAGGCCGAAGAAGTGGGCCCGAAGGTGGCGCATAGCATCCGCCAGTTTTTCGATCAGCACGCCAATCGTGAATTGGTAGAGCGTTTGCGCGAAGAGGGTTTTGTTTTTACTTACAAAGTCTCCCGGCCCACCGGCAAACTGCAAGGCTTCACATTTGTGCTCACCGGCACACTCCCCAATTTGACGCGCGAAGAAGCGCAGCAGCGTATTGAAGCGGCCGGCGGGAAGGTTTCGAAATCCGTCAGTAAGAAGACCAACTTCGTCGTCGCCGGCGAAGAAGCGGGTTCGAAGTTGGATAAGGCAAAGGAACTAGGAATTAAAGTCATCGACGAAGCGGAGTTGATCGGACTGATGGCATGAGTCATTTCTGGGAGCTGCTCAAGGCTCTGGGCCCGTGGAGTCTGCTGATTGTTTCGACCATTGAATCGCTGGGAATTCCCAATCCCGGCGGCACGGATTGGCTGTTGGTGGCGATGGCGATCGCGCGGCCGGGGGACGCCGCGTTGTGCGCAGCCATGGCGGTGCTGGGATCGCTGATCGGCACAGCGGCGTTTTTCGACGTGATGCAGCGGGGCGGGGAAAAAGTGCTGGCCCGCTACACTTCTTCAGAACGCGGAGCGCGCTTCCGCAGTTGGTTTCAACGCTACGGCTTGGTCACGGTATTCATCCCCGCGCTGGTGCCTTTGCCGTTCCTGCCGTTCAAAGCCTTCGCCGCCTGCGCAGGCGCCCTGGGAGTGAACCGCTGGCGATTCCTGGGAGTCCTGGCAGTAGGCCGTATCATCCGCTACTCGGCGCTAGCATATCTCGGAGTGAAGCTTGGCACAGTCGAGAATTCGAAGGCCTGGGTGAAAGCCCACACCTGGCACATGGTGATTTTCGCGATCGCAATTTTCCTGTGCTTCTATTTATTACTAAAATTTTTAGAGCGCGAACCGGCGGAGCAGCGGTAGTGGCTTAAGTTATTTCTTGCCACTACCTACATGGCCGCGCCCATCCCGCACTTCATTTCCTTTGAAGTGCGCGCTATCGACGCGCTTTGACGGTTCGGCTTTCTCGCCACGGCTCGGCGCCGGGCCTTTATAGCCATGCTCCGGATGTAACCGGTTGTTTACATTGCCATTGAATCCAGCCGCCCCATGGAACCACGGGCCAGCGCCAATGAAACCGTCTCCGTTAAACCATTCCGGACCGTAGTAGCCGGTAGGAGCACAGCCATAAGGAGCGGTGTCATAGTAGCCGTAAGGACATTCAGGGGCCACTCCGATCTCGACTCCAACTTGGTCCGCTTTGGCGGTGGAAGCCGTGAAGCCGATTCCAGCCACAGCAGCCATCACCAGAAATGCAAATCCGCGCATAAATCACCTCTGCCCTGTAAGAGCATTTGCCAGGCCGCCGCAAATCGTTCGCAGATCAGATCCGGCGAGAGGCGCCCTTAACGAAATGCGGTCAGGCGACCAGAGACGGTCGCGCAATTATGGTCAAATAAGGCTCGATCGGGATGTGTTTTTGATCGATTAAGGTCGATTATCAACACTAATCCGAGCCCACCGAGGGTAAACGCAGCGTAAAAACCGACCCGCGCCCAAGCTGGCTTTCAACCTCAATCGCTCCATTCATCCGCTCCACGACGTGTTTCACGATCGATAGACCCAGTCCTGTCCCGCCCACTTGTCTCGATCGTGCTTTATCAATGCGATAGAAGCGTTCGAAGATCCGGGGCAGGTCCTGCGAAGGGATGCCGACGCCGGTGTCCGCAATCACGATGGCCACCTGATGGCCACCGTTAACTGTTGCACTGACACGTACTTCCCCGCCGGGCCGGTTGAATTTGATGGCGTTTGCCAGCAGATTCAGGATGGCTTGTTCCAAACGCAGCCGGCTGCCGCTAACAAACACGTTTTCAATGCCTTCGCAAATTAATGCAACATTCCGTTCGCGCGCCTCGGCCTGCACCGTGACCACAGCCGCATCGAGAACACCTTGCACCGAAATAACATCCGGTTCGGGATCGGAGCCTGATTCCAAGTCGGAAAGAACCAGAAGATCCGCCGCTATGTTATTGAGCCGCACGGCGTTACTGCGAATGATTTCCACGAATTTGCGATTATTCGCCTGGTCGGCAAGTGCACCATCGAGCAGCGTTTCAGCGTACCCGATGACGCCGGCAAGCGGCGTGCGTAATTCATGGGAAACATTGGCAACAAAGTCCTTACGCACCTGCTCCAGCCGTTCGAGATCGGTAATATCGTGCAAAATCGCAATAGCGCCGCGCCCGGCGGGCATGGCGAGCGCGGTCGCCTGCACTTCAAAAGTACGCCCGTAAGCTGCTGATAATTTGAAGCGCAATTTTTGGGGCTCACCGGTGGCGAGCACTTCGCGCAGCAATTGATGGAGTCCAGTGTCGCGGACAAGTTCAAGCAAAGAAAGGCCTTCAAACGCGGCGCCGCGGAATCCAATGGCTTTTAAGAAAGCCGTGTTGCAAAACGTGACACGCAAATCAGGATCGACGGAGAGTACGCCTTCCGCCATGCTCGATAAAATCGCTTCGCGGCGCGCATTCTCAAAACGCAGTCGGTCGAGCAGGCGGCGTAACTCCTTTGCTACTCCAGCGATAGAGCGTTCGAGCGAACCCAGATCGTCACTCGAATCCTCATGCGGCCGGTCCAGAATCCCCTCCGCGACCTGTTTCAATTTGCTGACGCGGCGGGTGAGGGAGCGGGAAATAAAGAACGTGACTAAAAGCGCTAAAAGCGAAGAAGAAAGGGCAATCGCAAACACCTTCCCTCGAACTTCAGTGCCAACCAACAACCGATCAATCGCAAACAACGTGACGGCGACAAGCGCAACCGCGAGAAGAAGCAGCCTGCGAAAGAGAGAGCCGGTCATCGGGAGGGAAAATTCAGTTTATCCCAAACCGGCAAAGCTTAATAGCGAAAAGGCTCAATTGTTCGGATCACAATCTGGTAACGTATGCTCTGGGGGCTTCGCCGTATTACTCTATGCACCGAATTCTATTCGTGTTTTTTGCGGTCGTGCTGGCTGCGCAGAACAAGCCGAAGATGGCCAAGGTCAAGGTTGCTCCGGTGGTTACTTATGGCAACTCCGATTCCATTACGGAGCAGGAGTTGAAGATTTACGACTACTTCCTGGCTTCCGATCAACTGGAAGGCCGCAACCTGCCTTCGCGTGGGTTTGACACGGCGGCGTTGTATGTAGCGAGTCATCTGGCGGAATGGGGATTGAAGCCGGGCGGGAGCACGACCAACACGAATGGTCCGCTGCAACCTTATCTGATGCCATTTGAACTGGTCAGCAAGAGCGTGATTCCGGGTGAGAGCAAAGCTTCGCTGAGCGGGGCTACCAGAGGCGGTGGCCGTGGACGCGGTGGGGACGCCGGACCTCGCACTAGCGTGTACGAATATGGCAAGGACTGGACGGTAGCGGCAGGCGGGCGCGGCGCGGCTCCGCTAGAGGCGCTGGAGGTTTCGGGTAATCTGGCGTTCGCGGGGAACGGGTACGTTATCAACAAAACTAAGATCGATCCGTTTGAAGGGCTCGATGTGAAGGGCAAGATTGTGGTGGTGGCGGGGCTGCCGCCGGAGTTGGCAGCTCAGGCTGCGGCGGGCCGAGGCGGCCGCGGAGGGCCGAATCCATTGGGCGAGCCTTGTACCGATTTTCTGACGCCGGAACAGGCGGCGGCGAAGAATGGCGCGGTGGCGGTGGTCACGCTTCAGAATTTTCAACAGCTCGCGGGAGCAGGCGGTGGCGGAGGGCGCGGCGGGGCGGGATTGAACGGTCCGGCGTACACGGTTCCGAAATTCCGAACGACGGCCGCGTGTCCGGCGGTGCCGGCGATTTCGGCGGGCTTGGAGATGACCAACGACCTTTTCCAGGGCGAGAAGAAGAACGGGTCGCAGGTTTTTTATAGCGCCGGTTCCGATGCCAAACTCGATTCATTCGAGCTGAGCAAAGAGAAGAAGCTGGCGCTGAAGATTTCCGTGAAGAGCGAGTCGAACCACGCGGAGAACGTGGTGGGGATTCTCGAAGGCAGCGATCCGGTGAAGAAGAACGAATACGTGGTGATCAGCGCGCATCTGGATCATATCGGGCTGAGCGCGCCGCTGCCGGACGGACACAACGTGAACAATGGCGCGGACGACGATGGGTCAGGCTCGACGGCGCTGCTGGCGATTGCACGGGCTTACATGGAGGGCGCGGCGAAGGGGCAGAAACCGGAGCGATCGATCATTTTCCTGTGGAATGCGGGTGAGGAAAAAGGGCTGTGGGGATCGCAGTATTTCAATGAGTTTCCGTTTATCGATCTGTCAAAGGTGGTGGCGGATTTAAATATCGACATGATCGGCCGGACGAGGGGGCCGGGTTATAGCGACCCCGATAAAACGCACGTGCTGGTGGATCAAGGCGAGATTTTGCTGGTGGGTCCGAACATCAGCAGCGACGAATTGGAAAAGACGCTGGAGACGGTGAATGACGGGTATCAGAAGCTGAAGCTGAACCATTTCTACGATGCGACGGGTCCGGATAAGACGCATGACAATCTGGGTCCGGAACCGAATGGGCAGCGGATTTTCTATCGCAGCGACCATTATAATTTCGCGAAGATGGGGATTCCGATTGTGTTCTTCACGACGGGGCTGCACCCGGATTATCATCGTCCGACGGATACGCCCGATAAGATCGACTACAAAGAGATGATGATCGTGACGAAGACGGTTTCCGCGCTGGGCTGGGTGCTGGCGAATCAGGAAGGCCGGCCGGCGTTGAATAAGACTTTGCCGGAGCAGTTGACGAAGGATATGAAGCAGGCGAAGGATCAGGGGTGGGGGAAGGTGACTCCGGTGCTGGCTCCGCTGCCTGGAGAGCCTTTTTAGGGGCCTGCGAGAGCGGAACACGGAGCAGAGTGCCGCTTAGCTAATTCAGAGGTATGCCAGCTTCCCCGGCGAAACGGCTCCTAAATTCAATCCAGTCCTCTCCCTCCCTGGCTAGCACTTCGGCGACATCGAACCAGCTACTGGTTGTGGGCGATTCCTGTTTCAATTTGTCCATACTCAGGCCAGCCTTCGAGATAATCGTCCAATAGTCCCGGAAATTCTGTTTCTTGGCTTTGAGGTGGGATTTTTCAGCTTCTCCGGCACGATTGTGCGCGTTGCTGACGTCGGTTCCACCTTTAATTTCGATGGCCACTTTGTTCCGGAGCTTGCCCTCAAATTCCTCCTGTATGCGGATATCGGGGTCTGTGCTAAGCGCGAGAACAACTCTGCGCTTGGATGCGTTAATGATCGTGATCTTGCGGGGTTCCTGGCTGACGATAAAGTCTTTGACGATCTCGGCCACGGAGACAAACACGTCAAGCGTGGCCTTCCTGCCGATAGCGTTGTTGTTGCTGCCGTACAGTTGTGCCCCAAGGGTGAGGAGCGGAAGCTCAGAGACATCACGGGCTGTGATCCTCGGAGAGATCTGCCGGACCAGTTCGGACAGGTGCAAGGTCATGGCCGAGCAGAATCGATCGAGATCGGGCGCCCGCTTGGCGTTGATAAGGCCGCGGCTCTCCATCCCTTTGTAGGGGCTCATCCCGGTGCCTTTTCGATAGAAGCGCTTCTGCAAGATTCCAAGCAAGAGCCGGTAGTAGCCTACGAGCATGGGCTTCTCTTCTAGAAGCGTGGGAACTGGGAAAACGTGTTCATCCCGAATGCCGGAAGCTGCGAGAATCTTCTGCACGTCTACGGGTACATACTTGGCGATCTGAGGAGGTTGGGATCGGCGTCGGCAAGGGCTTCGCTCAGCGCGTCCCTAAGCGCAGTCTTGCGCGCCGCTACGAGCATCTGATGGAAAATTACTTGGCGTGATGCGCTGAGTGGGCCATCTTGGTTGCTCACCGAAAGAGGCTCCCGCTAAGACGATCCTCTGCGATTTGCAGGTAAGAGGGGTTGAGTTCGATCCCGATAAAACGGCGATTTTGCCTCAGCGCGACAAGGCCGGTCGTGCCTGACCCGATGAAGGGATCGAGAACGAGATCCTGCGGGTCGCTGCTGAGATTTATACATGGCTCAACCAGAGAGGAGGGAAACGTAGCGAAGTGCGCCTCGGCGTAAGGCTTTGTGTGGATGTCCCAGACGGTGCGGATGTTGCGCCCGTTGGGTCCCCTGACGGCAACGGGGTTGTACTTATAATGCTCGCTCTTACTGAACAGGAAAAGGTATTCGTGGGAGCGGGTGGGTCGATCTT
Source organism: Bryobacteraceae bacterium (assembly GCA_049521155.1). Taxonomy (GTDB): domain Bacteria; phylum Acidobacteriota; class Terriglobia; order Bryobacterales; family Bryobacteraceae; genus Palsa-187. The sequence continues at coordinate 4,709 of JBEKPC010000120.1, read as the reverse complement.
TGACGCTCTCGGGCTGACAATTGGGTTTGTTCCAGATGATGTCAGCGCGCAAATACCAGCCTTCCTTCTGAAGAGCAAATGCCAGCAGCCACGGCACGCCGATCAAATCCTTTGGCTTCAGCCCCTGCGGAGTCGGGGGGCGGACCTTCATGGCGCGGACGGGATTCTTTTTGTCGGTAGCACGCCACGTTCTTCCGCCGGACGTGTAGGAGTCTCCGATGTTGAGCCAGAGCGTGCCGTCCTCCCGCATGACGCGGCGTACTTGGGCAAAGACCCTCGCTAGGTGATCGACGTAATCAGCGACTGAGGCCTCAAGGCCAATCTGGCCGGGGATGTTATAGTCGCGCAGCGACCAGTAGGGCGGTGAGGTTACGCAGGTTTGAAAGATGCTGCCGGGCAGCCGGGACAGGACTTCTTCGGTGTCGCCGCAGATCAGCGCGGAGTTACTTTCTTGATCGGCCATGAACCGGAGGATACGGTCATGCTCCGCGGCGTCGAACCGATATACTTGCGGGGCATGGCCGGCCGACGGCATGACCAGGACGTCGCTACCGGGACGCGGCTTCGGGATCCGGACGCGCTTGGCGGCTCCGCTCATAGAAAAGTCTATTGTAGTTCATCTCCGGGCAGGCACTTGAACGCTATCAAAGGAACTCCACGCGGCGCAGAGGTTGCGAGCGGTTTCCGGAGAGGTCAGTCCTGTTTTTCGCGATGTGTCTCTTAAGAAGGCACTTATGCGGTGATTACGGAGTTTATTCGCCGCATGGTATGCGGTTAATGGCTGGCGTCTTGCGGTGATTCGTGGGTATAATTACCGCATGGAATGCGGTGAATGACTATCTATATACACGAGCTGGCGGATTGGCCCCGATTTCGCTGGGATGACGCGCAACTCTCTGGACTTCTTGCGGACGTGCGGTATCGGCAGGGGCGGCTTCTTGGACATATGGAGGGAATGGGGTTCAATCTCAGACAGGAAGCCGTTCTCAAGACGCTCACGGACGATGTTCTAAAGACTAGTGAAATTGAAGGGGAGCGGCTGGACGCGGAACAGGTGCGCTCGTCAATTGCACGACGGATGGGGATCGACATCGGGGCGCTCAAGGGGGCGGATAGACAGGTGGAAGGCGTTGTCGAGATGATGCTCGATGCGACTCTACATTACCAGGAACCGCTCACGAAAGAAAGATTATTCTCATGGCACACGGCGTTATTTCCGACGGGATGCAGAGGATGGCGCACGGGTCCGATGCAGGTGGTGTCGGGTCCGATTGGGCGCGAGCGCGTTCATTATGAAGCTCCGCGAGCTGGAAAATTGAACAAGGAGATGACCGCGTTTCTGGCATGGTTCAACATGAAGGGCGCGGAGGATCAGGTTCTCAAGGCAGGGTTGGCGCATTTTTGGTTTGTGACCGTCCATCCTTTCGACGACGGCAACGGACGGATTGCGCGGGCGATTGCCGACATGACGCTGGCGCGGTCCGAGGATAGTTCTCAACGGTTTTACAGCATGTCCGCGCAGATTCGGCAGGAGCGGAAGGATTATTACGACATTCTGGAGCGAATGCAGAAAGGAACCATGGATGTGACGCCGTGGATGGAATGGTTCCTGGCGTGTTTGGGACGGGCGATTGATGGGGCGCAGACGGCTCTAGCGGCGGTAATGGGCAAGGCTCGGTTCTGGGAAGCGGTGGCGAGCGTTTCCTTAAATGAACGGCAACGCGCGATGCTGAGCCGGCTACTGGATGGAATCGAAGGGCCGCTCACAAATGCGAAGTGGGCGAAGATGGCGAAATGCTCGGCTGACACGGCGCTGAGGGATCTGCAATATCTGGTGGATCACGGAGTGCTTGTGCGTGGTGAGGCTGGGGGGCGGAGCACGAGTTACTCGATCACGGACACCTTATCATAGTTCGACAGATGATTTATTTTTCGAACATCAATAAGCAGTATGGGAAGCAGTTGATTTTTGTCGAGGCTTCGTTTCAATTGAACCCGGGCGAGAAGGTGGGCCTGGTGGGTCCGAACGGATCGGGAAAGACGACGCTGTTTCGGATGGTGGTGGGAGAGGAGGCGCCGGACGAGGGCGAGGTATCGGTGCCGAAGAAGATGACGGTCGGGTATTTCCGGCAGGATGTGGAGGAAATGCAAGGGCGATCCGTGCTGGATGAAGCGATCGCCGGCAGCGGACGCGCGGGGGATCTGCATCATGAGCTGGAAGCGCTGCAAAACGCCATGGAAGATCCGGAGCGGGCGGACGAGATGGACAAAATTCTTGATCGCTTCGGGCATGTGCAGGAGGAATACGAGCATCTGGGCGGATACACGCTGGAGGCGCAGGCGCGCGAGGTGCTGGCCGGACTCGGGTTTCATGACGACCAGATCGATGGCGATGTGGGGGCGCTTTCGGGTGGATGGAAGATGCGCGTGGCGCTGGCGCGGGTGTTGCTGGGGCGTCCGCAGGTGCTGTTGATGGACGAGCCGACGAACCATCTAGATATCGAATCGATTATCTGGCTGGAGCAGTTTCTCAAATCGTACGAGGGCGCGCTGCTGATGACGTCGCACGATCGCGAGTTTATGAACCGGATCGTGTCGAAGATCGCGGAGATCGATTCGGGAGAAATCATCGTCTACTCCGGCGATTACGATTTCTACGAGCGCGAAAGGGCGATTCGCGAGACCAATCAGCAGGCTGCTTTCGCGCGGCAGCAATCGATGCTGGCCAAGGAGCAGCGCTTTATCGACCGGTTCAAGACGCACGCGGCGAAAGCGGCGCAGGTGCAGAGCCGGATCAAGGCGCTGGATAAAATCGAGAAGATCGAACTGCCGAAAACCAGGCGCGTGGTGCGATTCGATTTTCGCGTGCCGGCGCGGTCGGGCGATCAGGTCGCGATGATCGAGGATGTACATAAGAGCTACGGGTCGCGGGTGATTTACGACGGGTTCAGCATGACGATTCGTCGCGGCGAACGGTGGGCGGTGATGGGCCGGAACGGCGCGGGCAAGACGACGCTGCTCAAAATGATCGCCGGAGCGAGCGCTCCGGATTCGGGAAGCGTGCGGCTGGGCGCGAGCCTGAACATGGGATATTTCGCGCAGCAATCGCTCGATGTGCTGGATCCCGATCTGACGGTAATCGAGCAGTTGCAGAACGATTTTCCGCAGGACGGGCTGGGATCTCTGCGGTCGCTGGCCGGGGCGTTTCAATTTTCGGGCGATGATGTGGATAAGAAGATCCGGTCGCTTTCTGGCGGAGAAAAATCGCGGCTGGCGATGGCGCGGATGTTGTACGATCCGCCGAATTTTTTGGTGCTGGATGAGCCGACCAATCACCTCGATCTGGCGACGAAGGAGATGCTGGTGGAGGCGTTGAAGGAGTTTCAAGGTACGATGATTTTCGTGTCGCACGATCGGACCTTTTTGCGCGGGCTGGGGTCAAGAGTGCTGGAATTGGGCAAAGAACCGCACTTTTATCCGGGATCGTATATCGAGTATGTTCAGGCGACGGGGCATGAAGCGCCGGGGATCTCATGAAAAAATTCTTGATGCTAGTCGCGTTTGCTTGCACGCTTGCGGCGCAGACCAATTATGAAATTTACGGAATCCGCTATGCGACGATCAAGGATTTTCGAGTCGCCGGGCTGGTGGCGGGCGCCGATCCATCGCGCAAGATGGATATCGCGATGTACGTGTGGTTGATCAAAGGCGGCGGGAAGAATATTCTTTTCGATTGCGGATTTTATCGCGAGAAATTTATTAAGCAATGGAAGCCGGCGGAGTTCATGAAGCCATCCGAGGCGTTGGCGAATGCGGGACTGAAACCGGAAGATATCACGGACGTGATTATCAGCCACATTCATTGGGATCACGCGGACGGGTTCGATCTGTTTCCTAAAGCGAAGATTTGGATTCAGAAGGACGAGCTGGAATATTACGCGGGAGAAGCCTGGCAATCGAGGCGCACGGCGGCGGGCGATGCGGAAGATGTGCTGGGGCTGGTTAAATTGAATACCGAAGGCAAGGTCGGACTGGTGAAAGGCGATGCGCAGGAGATTATTCCTGGCATCATTTGCTACACGGGCGGGAAGCACACTTATCAATCGCAGTACATCGGCGTGAAGACGGCGGCGGGGGTGGTGATTCTGGCGAGCGACAACGTGTATCTGTACGAGAATCTGGAAAAGCACGTGCCGATCGCGGCGACGCTGGATGCGGATTCCAATTTGAAGGCTCAGGACCGGATGAAGGGGCTCGCGGCGAGTGAGAGGTTGATTATTCCGGGGCACGATCCGGCGGTGATGACGAAATTCACGGTGGTCGGGCCGGGGGTGGTTCGGATTCAGTAGGGCGCGGATTACAGAACTGGCTTACTGGTGGCGAGAGCCTTCTCTGATGCGCGCAACGTCGCGAGCGCTTCGCCGGCGGGCTTGGCTGCGGTTTCGGTGATGAGACTTTTGGCCGCGGTCTGATTGACGCTGAGCTTCGCTTTGCCCATCGGTTGCAGTGAATCGGCCCACTTCATGAGGTCCTCTTTTGTGGCGCCTTTTTCCAAGCGACTAATTAAGTCGCGCGTCGTGGCCAGAACGGCGCGGCGGCGGTCAATGAATTGGGTTACTTTTTCGGGAACGCCCGCTGTGGATCCGTCGGCGAAGATCGCGGCGGTCAGCTTTACATAATCTGGGACGGCGCCGGCGGTCATGTTGGTG
>JBEKPC010000119.1:0-16983 GCA_049521155.1 Bryobacteraceae bacterium | reverse complement strand
CCGGACCGGGTGCGTTTTTCGGGCATTCGCGGCCGCGCGGCGACGCTGTTTTACAAGGTTTCGATCAGTTATTCGGCCGGATTTAAAGCCATCGGATCGATGGTCTACGCGTGGCCCGACGCCTACAAAAAAGCCCGCGCCGCCGATCAAATTTTACGCCAACGATTGGACCGGTTGGGACTACGTTTCGACGCTGTGCGCACGGAATTTCTGGGCGCCAACGCCTGCCACGGCATCGCGGCCGCCGAACCGCCGCCTGAAATCGCTGCTCAATTACCGGAGGTCGTGATGCGAATCGGCGTGCGATCGGAGAATCGAGCCGCCGTCGAAAGATTCACAAAAGAGCTCGCTCCATTGGCCCTAAACGGTCCGCCAGTCGTAGCCGGACTCGGCGGCGGCCGCCCACGAGTAGAAGAAATCGTAGCGTATTGGCCGGCTCTGATTCCGAAGACCGCGGTAACGCCGGAGGTGACGGTTTGGCCAGGAAACAATTAATCGAGCTCGCGCATGCGCGCTCCGGAGACAAAGGCGATACCGCGAATATCGGCATCATCGCGCGTAAGCCGGAGTACTATCCGATTCTTGTTCGCGAGGTCACCGCCGACCGGGTGAAAGAACATTTTGCCGGAGTTTGTTTGGGCAAAGTGCAGCGCTATGAGCTGGCGAATTTGGGCGCGCTGAACTTTCTGCTGCATGAAAGTCTGGATGGCGGCGGCACTCTCGCCTTGAAGGCGGACCCGCAAGGGAAAACATATAGCTCCGCGCTTTTGCGCATGGAAATCGATGTCGATCCTCTATAACGCCGAGGGTGCCATCGCCCGCATCACTCTGAATCGTCCGGAAAAGCGCAATGCGCTGAACGATGAACTGATCGGAGTGTTGAAAGATACGCTCGCTTTGGCCGCGGAAGATGAACAGGTCCGTGTCGTGCTCATCACCGGCGCCGGCCAGGATTTTTGTTCCGGAGCGGATCTTGCCGCCTTCGATCGCGCGGCCACCGACGGAGTGCTGGACCATCTCGCCACGGCGCACGAACTTGCCGATTTGTTTTTAGCGATCCGCCATCATCCCAAGCCGGTGGTCGCCGCGGTGCGTGGACGCGCGCTCGCCGGAGGCTGCGGATTGGCTACCGCCTGCGACATCATTCTGGCGGCCGAATCGGCCCAATTCGGCTATCCCGAAGTGAAAATCGGATTCATTCCAGCCATGGTGATGGCGATCCTGCGCCGTTCGGTGAGCGAAAAAATCGCCTTCGAGTTGCTCACCACCGGCGACCCCATTCACGCCTCTACCGCTCGCCTAATAGGCCTGATCAACCACGCCTATCCCGACGAAATATTTGAGGCGAGCGTCGAATCGTATGTGGAAATACTCGCCGCAAAGCCGGCGTCGGCGGTAAGCTTGACCAAGAGTCTGCTGTATCACATCGACGGCATGACGTTCGATGCCGCGATTGAAGCCGGTGCGCGCGCGAACGCATTGGCCAGGATGACTGAAGACGCCAGGCGCGGGATCGAAAGATTCGCGAAGAAAAAATGATTGAACGGCTGCGAAAAATCTGTCTTGCTTTGCCCGCTGCGGTGGAGACTACTAACTTCGGGCATCCCTTTTTCCGGTTCAATAAAAAACCATTCTGTGTTTTTCACGGAGAAAAGGACGCGCCCGCCATCGCCTTCAAGGTCCTGAAAAGCGAGGCCGGGATCTTTCTCGAAGATCCGCGCTTCTTCAAGACTCCGTATATGCACCATAGCGGATGGATTTCTCTTCACGCCAAAGGCAAGCTTGATTGGAAGGAAATCAAGGAACTGGTCCAGGCCAGCTACGATCTTACGGTTTGTGCGCGACCGGCTCGTAAAAACGCCAGCTCGATTTGAAATCGCGCGTCAGCTTCTGCTGAATGAAATCGGCGCGAATCATCTCCACCGGAATACTGTTCTCCTTCAGAATCGCGTCGTGAAAAGCACGATTAGTCATCTTTCCGGAGTCCACTAGTTCCTTATGCATGGCATAAAACTGCAAAGCTCCCAGCATGTACGCGCACTGATAAATCGGCTCGTAGGACCCGTCGAAGGACCGGCGAACTTCGGCCTCCGCAGTGCTGCGCTCATGCCCCACCCGCTCCACCAGAAAATCCACGCACTGCTGCGGCGTCAGTTGCTCCAGATGAAAGCTCAGTGAAAAAATGATGCGCGCGCAGCGATGCATGCGCCAGAACAGCATGCCGATACGGTCCTCCGGGCCGCGCGGAAAGCCCATGTCCCACAGCAGCATCTCCCAATAGAACGCGTTCCCCTCGCTCCAGAATGGAGTCGAAAACGGCCGCCTGTACGGGCGGTAGCGCTGCGACATGAAACCCTGCAAATGATGACCGGGAATCAATTCATGAAAAACCGTGGAGCGCGAGAAGTGCTCGTTGTTGCCGCGCATGCTCATCAGCTTCTGTTCCTCGGTCATCGTATTGGTGGGATATGAAACCAGGATGATATCGCCGCCCAGAAAAAATGGACTGGTAAGCTGGCGCGCGGGCGAAAGCATCTCCTCCCACCAGTCTTCTTTGGCCAGCGCGGGAACGGTGACCAGATCATGTTTTTCCACATAAGCGATGGCCTCTTCGGCCAGATCGTGAACCAATATCGTCTGCTTGCCGGGCTCGACATATTTGTTCTTCACCACTTCGAGCGCCTTGTGCCACTCATTCCCCAATCCCATTTCGCGCGACGCGCGCATCATCTCCTGCTCACACCAGGCGAGCTCCTGCTTCGCCAGCGCGATCAACTCCTCCGGCGTGTACGGAATCATATTGCTGGCAAGATCGTCGAGCAGCGCCTGCCGCCCTACCGGGTCGCCGACGATCGTCTCCTCATCGCCCGGATGAAGTCCAGCCAACTTTTCGCGCACGAATTTCGCGTAGGAATCGAGCGCCTGATCGACCTTTTTATAAGGATCGTCGCACCACCAGGTGAACATCGGATCGTAGCCGTTATAGAATCCGAACCATTCCTTCAGGTTGTTGCGAAGCCCGGTCAGCCGCGCCACGGCGCGATTTGCGACCGTTCCTTTCACCTTCGCTCCATTTGCATTTGCCCGCCGCGCGGCATCGATCGCCTTCACCAGATCGGCCAGCGTCGCCGCGGCCTTCTTGGAATCGAGAGGCTCCATCCTTCGCCACGCTTCCTCGAAATCGATGATGGTCTGGGCGAAGGGAACCAGCGGCTCCAGCTCCGCCATCCGTGTAGTATCGAGCTGAAGCTGGCTGCGGTCATGCTCCAGATGATTACGGAAAAGCAGGTAGTCGATCTGGCCGTCATGGCTCAGCGTATCGAAATTGAACTTGCGCAGATCCGCCTCATTCTCCGCGACAAACCGCTCAAATCGGGCCCGGCGTGTCGCGCTCAGGCGGATGGGATACGTGCGGGTCAGGCTGTGCTGATCGGCGCTGTAGCGTTCAATTATCGGACGCAGTTCGCTCGTGAAGTGATCGAGATCAACGGTGTCTGCCGAAAAAATCGGCGCGCCGAAAACCAGAAGCGGAAGAGCGCGAAGAAAGCGTGTCATGCGGGTCTTCGCATGATAACTCGTTAGCAGGCGAAAATGTTCTAACGTTGCCGCAGCACGCTGATCACGTCATCCGCCGTAATCACGCCAGCCAGCTTCCCGTCTTCATCGACCACCGGCAGCGTCAACAGGTTGTACTTGTCGAACATCTCCGTCACGTGAACCTGCTTTTCCGTCACTTTGACTTCCAGGAGATTGTCGGTCGCCAGCGTCCCCAGCTTCGTCGCGCCTTCATGCAAAAACAATCGCGCCAGAGGCACGGCCGCTTTCAATCGCTCCTGGGCGTCCACCAGGAACATGGTATTCAGGCTCTCCAGCAGGTCTTCGTTCTGCCGCAGCGCCTGCAACGCATCGGCCACTGTAGCATCTTCGTGAAGCGAGACGAACTCGGTGTTCATCATGCCGCCCGCCGTGTCCTCCTCGAACTCCAGCAGTTCCCGAACCTCCGCCTTCGGCGCGTGTTCCATCTCCTCCAGAATTTCCTCGCTGGTTTCCGCGCCCAATTCGCCCAGCGCGTCCGCGGCATGGTCGGGCGACATTTCTTCCACGATATCGGCCGCGGTCTCGGTCTCCAGTGATTCCAGAATGCTGGCCTGAATTTCAGGATCCACTTCGGTCAATGCATCGGCCGCCACTTCGCTATCGATATTTTCGAAAATCGATTCGCGATCTTCCGGCGAAAGCTCCTCGACAATGTCCGCCAGATCCGCGGGATGCATATCCTCCAGCAGGCGGTTGGAAATATTCAGGCGCAGCCGCCGCTGCGGATCCGGCTCAATGATATTGCAAAATTCCCAGCGGATCGAGTTCGGTGGAATGCGGCCTTGCAAGCGCCGCACCAGACGCGGCGGGACCACGCCTTGCAGCAGGCGCCGAAAAATACTTCGGATTCCAATATCGATTTCGAGCACCCAGAGCGCATCGGCGTTGTCCTCAATCATGCGCTCAAAAGTCACATCATTGATGCGGACCACCTTCCGTCCGTGCGCGTCGATGATCTGCTGGTCGAGCAGATCGCGCACCATCCGGAGCATGTACTCGTCGGAATGGTAAGGCGTCAGATTCTCGTCGCGCAGATGAATTCCGTCAAGCGAAATCGAACGAATCTGATCGTGGCGGACGGTGAGCCAGGCCGTGCCCACGCCGCCGATTAGAAACCGGTCGACGCGAACCGGATCGACCAGCGGCACCACGGCGGCGTCTTTAACCACACCGATCCTTCGCCCCTTGAGGTCAAAGACCTTGAGGCCCAGAAGTTCGGTGAGGAACAAGAACTTTTCCGCCATCGAGTGCCCGAGTCCATAGATTTACAACTGCCAGAATCTACTATGAACCATCGCCCCAAGACGGCGCAACCATTTTTTGTTTATTGCGTTTCCACGCCGTAGAAACGGGCCATCCAATAGGGCAGGATGTAGTCGATGCCCGCTCCTTCGATGGTCCCGCTACCTCCGCCCGCGAGCTGAAACGGATCGCGCTGCCACAGAAAATCGGTAGGCACGCGCGCCGGAACCGGAATCGGATTGCAAGCCTCCGTGCCCGCCGCGCCGCAGGACGGGTAGACGCCCACAAGATCCACATACGGATCCCGGCGAGGTCGCGTCAGCCACTGAACCAGGAAGTTGCGGGTGTCATAATCGCGGCCGGTATTGGGGCCGCGAATCGACCGGTCGATCGCGTCGAAATGCGCGTTCAGATGCGTACCTGTAGTGTTGCGAAGAACATCGTAGGCTTCGGTGTAGAAAAATTTCCTGATGCTGGAAGTCTCGAGTCCAATCAGGTGATAGAGCGAAATGTAGTCAAGATTGAATTTGAAGTAGGAGTCGTGGACATCGGCGCAATCGACGGTAATGGGCACGATCACCGAGGGCGCCAGGCCGGCGAGAGCATCGTACGCCGCGTTGTATTTGGAATCGACGTGGCGGCCAATTTGCAACAGCGTCAATTGCTGATCGGGACGAATGACGAACGTCGTACTGACAGAAAGGTTCGGCATCACGATGGTCCAGAGGTGACCGATCAAGTTGTCGAGCAGCCGCGTGATCAGCGCCACAATCTGAGCACGTGTCGGCGCATCGGCGATCATATCGTAGGCCACGCCGAGCCCGAAAAACGCGCCAATATACTCGTCGCGAGACGTGTTGCCGATCCATGTATAGGCGGTTCCGTTGGCGGACGAACCCATGTAGGAGCCGTTCGCGGACTCCTGCTGGACGATGCTTGAGAGATAGCTCGAATTGTTCGGAACAGCGCAGCGGGCCAGCAGATTGGTGCCTGTGACATCGGTGAGCAACTTCAGGCCGGCGATCGCACCCTGGGCATTTGTCAGGGCGTCGGCTGCGCCGGTCACTTTATAGCGAAACGCCTCGGCAGCGAGGTAGTGGCCGGTCCAAATCGCGGAATCGCCGCAGCGTGTGTAATCGATAATCTGGTTGCTATCCGCGGCGGCGAAAATCGGATCGAGAATCGTGCCGAAAGGTAAATGCCGGGTCTGAATCGTGGCCGAGATGGCAAGCGCGTCGGATTCAGCAGCGGAGCACAGCGGAAGAAAAAGCAGGAAGGCGAGAGAGCGCATCACAAAAAACTCCCGCTTCCAGCCTAGCAGGCGAACATTAAAACTCGCTTAATCCTTCTTCGCTGCCGGCTCCGTCGCTTCGCCGACGATCCTCGAGTCGGCCTGGAATTTCTTGTAGTCGCGATACGTGATGTCGATCTCGGCGTGCATTTTTTTTAGTATCGCGATGCGGGCTTCCGCTCGCACCGAAATGCGCGCCGGCAGCCACACTTCTTCGTTTACGCGAACCTGCTCGAAGCTAACGGTGGCGCCCGGCGAAACGCGAAATAGAAAAAATCCGAAGGAAAGCGTATCGATTGCCTCGCCCTCCGCCTTCACCCAGTGATACTCGGCTTTATCGATCCAGACCTTGCCGCGCAGTTTGGTGAACATTTTCGCGTCGGAGCTGCTGGGCCGGTAGCCCGGCTTCGGCGTCACCGAAAGAATCCACGCCGGCTTGCCGCTCACCGCTTCTTCACCGAGGATCCGGAAATCGAACGCCTCGGTAAACTCGCGCATGTACTTTTTCTCTTCGAGGCGTTCTTTTTCGAGCTTGGCCCGCTCCGACGCCGACTGCCGTTTTCGTTTCTCGACTTCGTTATCGAGCTTCTTCTGCTCCTTCGCCGCCTCCTTTGCAGACAGCGGCTGGTCGTTGCGGGCGATCAGTTTTTCGTAAGGCTGGCCTTCGAGGATCAGAACTTCGCTGGTCTCGACCTCGGTTTTCGACAGCTTGCCCTTGCCGTCGTACTGCCGGAGTTCAGTTCGTTCCTCGTAGGTGTAGTTCTTGCGATTTTCGAAGTTAGTGAAATCGCGATCGGACGCGCGACGGATGATTTCATTCGCGTCATTCGCATTTTGCGCGAATGCGGCCGAGGCGGCCAGCAGGAGAATCGGGAACCGCACACCTTTATTTAAGCATGCGCCGGACGAGCGATCGGCTTCTCCGCCGGAAGGGTGATGACAAACTCCGCACCGCGGCCATCAGCGCGATTGGCGGCCCGCACCTCACCGTCATCCTGCTTCACGATGGTCTCGACAATGTGCAAGCCCAGTCCGCCGCGCACTTTGGTCGAAACGTGGGGACGAAAAAGGTCGGCCAAAATCTCCGGGGCGATCCCTTCTCCTTCATCGCGAATCACGATCCGCGCATAGCCGTCGCTCGAGCGCGCGGAAATGTAAATCGTGCCGCCGTCCGGCATGGCGCGCATGGCATTCGAGAAAAGATTGATCAGAACCCGTTCCCAGGCCCAGGTGCGGCGCAATTCGATGCCTGGCTCCACATCGCAAACAAAACGAATTTCCGGACCCCGGCCGCCAATCAGCGAATCCTCGGCGAAGGCGATCGCGTTACTAAGAATGGTCTCAAAAGGTGCAGCCTGCTGCTCTTCGGTGTGCTGCATGCTGGTCGTGATTCCCTTGCCGCGCTCGATACTGCGCAGAATCACGGCCGAGACCGGAGCCCAGCGCGGATCGCCCGAAAGAAGATCCGCCGCCTCCACCAGCGTTTGAAACACGTTGTTCAAATCATGCACAAGGCAGGGCAGAGTGAGATCTGTCGCCTGATTCATAGAAGCTCTCCGACTAACTTGCTATCTGTCGAAGTGTACTAAAAAATTCAGGGAAAGACACCCCTGCTGATTCTGCGCCGTCGATTGCGCAGGGTCCATCGGCGGCCAGCGCGGCAACCGCGAACGCCATGACGATTCTATGATCGCCGAAGGAATCGAGTTCGGCGGCATGAAATTTCTGCTTGCCGCGCACATGAAATCCGTCGGGCGCCGACTCGATCTCCACGCCCATCAGGCGCAGATTCATTTCGATGGTCGCGATGCGATCGGTTTCCTTGACCCTCAGCTCGCCCGCGTCGCGCACTGTCAATCCGTGTTCGCTGGCCGCGCCGAGCACCGCCAGCGCCGGAATTTCATCGATCAGCGCCGCGGTCAATGCACCTTCGATCACGCCGCCGCTGACTTTCGAGGCGCGCACGCGCAGATCGCCGATCACTTCGCCGCCGCTCTGCTGCAAATCCAGCACCTTGATCTGCGCGCCCATCCCGACCAGAAAATCGAGTAGCGCCGAACGGGTGGGATTCAATCCAACGCCATGGATCACCAGGTTCGATTCCGGCAGCAGCAGCGCCGCGACCAGAAAGAAAGTGGCCGAGCTGAGATCGCCCGGCACCACCAATTCGCGCCCGGTGAGTTTCGCCCCGGCGCGTAGCGTGATGACGCGCCGCTCGATTTCAATGTCGGCGCCGAACTCCTGTAAGGCGATTTCGGTGTGATCGCGCGTCCGAACCGGCTCCCGGACGATGGTGTCGCCCTCGGCGAATAGACCGGCTAATAGAACGCAGCTTTTCACTTGCGCGCTGGCCATCGGCAGCGTGTAGTCAATGCCGCGCAGGGGCCGTCCGTGAATGGTCAAAGGAGGAAACTGCTCCGCAGTGGCTTCGATTTGTGCGCCCATTTCCATCAGAGGGTGAATGATGCGTTTCATCGGACGCTTCGAAAGAGACTCATCGCCGCCGATTCGCGAAGTAAACTTCTGCGCCGCCAGAATGCCGGACAACATGCGGATGGTGGAGCCGGAATTGCCGGCGTCAAGCTCGCCCGCGGGCTCCTGCAATGGGCCGCCTTGGACGATCACTAAGCCGTCCTTGCGCTCGATCTTCGCGCCCAGCGCCTGCATGCAGCCGAGCGTCGATTGGCAATCGGCGCCGGTGGAATAATTGGCGATCTTGCTTTCGCCTTCGGCGATCGCGGTCAACATTCCGTAGCGATGCGAAACGGATTTGTCGCCCGGAACGGTGATGAGGCCGGACACGGTTTTGGCCGGTGAAATAATTTCGCGCATTTAGTGGACCTTCACCACAATCGTCTGCGTCACGCTGTGTCCGGCGCCATCTTCGGCCGTGAGCGTGTACTCCGTGGTCTTCGGCGGTGAGGCTTCGATGCAGCGGCCAAGCGACGGCGTAATCTCTTCGATGGCCGGCTCTATCCGGACCGATTTGGCGTTGGCGACGCCGTAACAGACCAGCGTTTTCGCGCCGCCATAATTCGCGTAAAATTGAGTGATTTTCAGGTCAGATCCGATCATGTTCAGTGTTTTTTGGTCGAACGCAAGCTTTCGTGCCGCCGCTTCTTCGTCCGCCCGCCGATTCGCCGTCAACCGCGAATAAATCGTCCAGCCGGCATAAAGGAAGGCAATCAGGACGGCCGCAGTCGTATACGGCAGCATGCGGCGCAGCAGCATCTTATCTATTATGTACGAAGACATCAGTCCGCCACCGAACCGCCATGCGTAAGCATGCGGACAAACAAGAGGTGCAACGACGCTTAGGGTAAAGGGAAGGGATGCTGAAATATTTTACGTTGTGACGACCGGACGCAAGTCGCCCATTAACTTGTGAAGCACCAGGAGAGCGATTAGATAAAAGGTGCTCATCATCAGAAACAGAGGCGTATAGCCGACGAATTTGACCAGGTATCCGGGCACAATCGCAGAAAAGATCACGCCTCCCAGTCCTCCCATGCAGCCGCCGATACCGTTCACGCTGCCGAGGGCGCTCTTTGGAAACACGTCGGAGGTAGTGGTGAACAGGTTCGCTGAAAAGCCCTGATGAGCCGACGTCGCGAGGCTGAACAAGCCGACGGCGAGCGTCACATTCGGCACCACCACTCCCAGCGCCGCGATCGGCATGGCCACCGCGCAGATCAGCATCGCGGTTTTCCTGGCCTTGCCTTTATCCCATCCCCGCCTCATCAGAAACCCGGAAAGCCAGCCTCCGCCCATGCTTCCGAAACAGGCCACGAAATAGATAATCGAAAGCGCGCGCGCATACTCGTGATCCTTCATATGGCGCTGGTCGTGGAGGCACAATGGCAGCCAGAATAAATAGAACCACCACGCCGAATCGGTGAGGAATTTCGCCACGGCGAAACCCCAGGTCTGCTTGTACTTCAGCGCCTGCCGGTACGACACTTTCACAACTTTTTCTTCGATTTCGACCTTGGCCGGCGTGCGGTAACTCATCCACCAAAGCAGCAGCCAGAATCCACCCAGGGACGCAGTCAGGAGGAAGCATGTGCGCCAGCCGAAGGCGTGTTCCAGCGCCACGAAAACCGGCGGCCCCACCACCTGCGCCAGATTCGATCCGGAGTTGAACAGTCCGGTGGCGAAGGCGCGCTGTTCGACCGGAAACCACTCGGCCACGCCCTTAATCGCCGCTGGAAAATTGCCCGCCTCGGCGAAACCCAGCATGGCTCGGAATCCGCCCAACTGAAGCGCGCTGCCGGCGGTGGCATGCAGCCCCGCCGCGATCGACCAGACTCCCGCCGCGACGGCGAAACCAGCCTTGGTGCCCAGTTGATCCACCATCCGGCCCATGACCAGATAGCCGACCGTGTACGCGGCTAAGAACGCGGCCGTCAGCAGGCCATAGATGCGCTCATCGATGTGCAGGTCGGCGCGCATCACGGGAATCAGGACCGCGAAAATCGTGCGGTCCATATAGTTGATCAGAGTCGCTAAGAAAAGGAGAGCGAGTATCCACCAGCGCATTAATGGATCAGTATGTCAGGTTTATCCGACTCCCGGAGCGTGCGGGACCTGCCGATAAAGAGAGGGTGATATTGTTGCTCGCTCTCTTTCTAATGCAGGACACGGGAACCCAGGCCGATCGCGCCCGAGCGGCGATGCAGGCGTCGCTCGACCAGCAGCGCGCCTCGGTGCAGAAACAGGCTCGATCCGCCGGAGCCTCGACCATCCCCTGGACTCCTCCCGCCGCGATGGTAGCGGCCGACCGGCAGTCCTTCCTGTTCCAGCCGCTGTGCGAGCCGATCGCCCAGCCGGAATTGTCGGCGATGATTGACAATGCGGCGGCGAAGAACGGGGTCGATTCATCGGTGATTCGCGAAGTCGCGCGTCAGGAGTCCGGTTTCCGGCCCTGCGTGGTGTCTCCCAAAGGAGCGCAGGGGCTGATGCAGTTGATGCCCTCGACGCAGGACCAGTTCCAGGTGATCGACCCGTTTAACCCCATTTCGAGCATCGATGCGGGGACCAAGCTGCTGCGGCAACTGCTCGACCGGTATCATGGCGACGTGTCGCTGGCGCTGAGCGCTTATAACGCCGGAGCGGGAACGGTGGATAAAGCGGGCGGGATCCCCCAGATTCCGGAGACGCAGAGCTACGTGGCGAATATTCTGGGGCGGCTGCAATAAGACCGTTTCGTGCGGTCGGTTCACTCTGTAGAAATTCAAAAAAACTGCCGAATGAAATGACTATGGCGAAAATTTGTTGTCTTGGGCCGTCTCGGGGATGATCGGACTTGAAAACAGAGCAAATCAGGGCGATTGAAGCCCCATGAGAAACGCATATCAAGCGATTGTTGCCGCAACAATCTTCCTTTCGCTCCAACTGACGATTGGGATTTGGCATCTCGGCAGCAATTCTATGATTGCTTGTGGTTTCTTCGGAGCATTCTTCATTTTCCTGGCGGCGATTCCAAGCAAGAAACAGGTCGCTTTCGCAATGAGTGTAGGGTTCGTTTTTGCGCTCATTTATACGCTGTGTGGCGGGAAGTTCAGCCATGAAGGGTCTACCAGTCTTCTACTCTGCCTTGGCGGTTTCGTGGGGGCGGGGTGTATTTTTATAATGTCCGTCGAACCACGCCGTTTTGCTTTGCCGCTTCGGGATGCGCTGGTGTTGCCGGTATTCTCATTGGTCGCCGGCTTGGCGATGCAATTTACAAACGGTGCTCCTCATGCAAGCTACGACCTGATGCTTTACCGGTTCGATTCGATTATGGGTTTTTCGGGGCGCTCCGTTGTGATGATGTTTCGTGAATTTCCTTGGATCGGCTCTACCGCATCATCGGTCTACAAAAGCCTTTTGATTTTTCCACCGTTGTTTCATGCTTGGGCCTCGTGGAAAGGCAAGGCGAAAATAAATCTGATGCACGCTTTTGTGGCCGCTGGAATTACGGGATTTTTGTTCTATAAAATTTGTCCCGCGATAGGGCCGCTTTATGCGTTTGGTTCGGCGTTCCCTGATGCGATGCCGGATCATCAGCAGGCGACGGTTCTGTTGACGACGGGCGTGAACAACGCAATGCCTTCCATGCACATGACCTGGGCATTGTTGGTTTTGGTGTCGGCATTTGAGATTGGCGGATTTCTTGCGCCTACGATCGCATCCGTTTTTGTTTTGTTCACGGCGCTCGCAACCGTCGGTTTTGGTGAGCATTATCTGATCGATTTGATTGTGTCCGTCCCGCTTGTTTTATTGGTCAGGGGCATCGTCTCGAAGCGACCGGTAAAAGTTTTCGTTGGCGCTTCGTTAGTCATCGCATGGACGTTATTGTTAAGATTCGGCGTGCCCTTGTCTGCTCCAACGGAATGGGCGCTCATTGGCGCTACAGCGTTGATAGTGGCGTCGGCGAGCTTTTCTTGGACTGTAGACAGGTTGAGTCCTGACACCGCACTCATGAGTGCGCGCGCCACCCATCCCCTGCATGTCAAAGAGCTTAATCAGGGATGAATCTTCTTCCCGGAAGCCGTTTATTTCTTCCGCGCGATCAGCACTCGCGAAGGGTATCCTGTTTGGCGGACGAATTCATCGGTGACGATTTTCAGGCCTGTTTTATGGACTAAATTCGGCACTGATTCTTCTATTTGCTGGCCCCAAAACGCCGGGACCAAGCTTCCGCAAATCTTATAAAGCCCATTGAATATTTGCGCGTTCTGGCCGATTACCACCAGCGAGAATCGGCCCCCTGGACGCAGCACGCGGGCGATTTCCCGCAATGTCAGACGAATATCATCCTGACCCAGCAGTTCCAGCAGGTAGCAGCACACCACCGCATCGAAGCTCGCTTTGCGGAACGGCATGCTGCGCACATCGACCGCGCCGCAATGGGCTTCGGCCGACGGAAATTCCTGCCGCGCTCTGCGCTGCGTGCGTGCCGCCATATTCGGCGATAGATCCAGCCCGAACGTTTTCCCGTCCGGATTCGCCCTCACCAGCCGCCGGAACATTTCCCCAGACCCGGTCGCGATTTCGAGCACCTGCATCCCGTTCTCAATCCCCGAATGCCGCATCACGCATTCGTGCGCTTTGGAATGGAAGAAAAACGTGCTGGCCGGATAGATCGCCGAAATGTGATCGTATACCCGGCGGGTGCGTTCCGCGATCGTGCGCGGCATGCCCTGCATGCGGGGCAGAGTTATGGGATAATTCAGGTCGCTCAAAAAATTCGCCCTTACGAAGTCACAGCCAACGATTCGACTCTCCCTACCGTACCACTGACCTGCTCCGGAAGTTCGATTCCCGTGCTCGTTCCTTCCCCCAAACGGCTGTCGATCCACATTTTATAGTCGTCCCCGAACAGCACCTTCAGCCGCTCATTCACATTGCTGACGCCGATTCCCTGCTCAAACAGCGTGGCCAGCTTGCTCTCCGGAATGCCCACACCATCGTCCTCCACCAGAATTTGGAGCCTGTTTCCCAGCAGCCGGCTGCGCAGCTTCACCGTGCCTCCATCCACCTTGCTCGATAAGCCGTGGCGGATGCTGTTCTCGACAATCGGTTGCAACAGCATGCTCGGCACCAGCATATCGAGCGTAGCGGGATCGATGTCCTTCACCACGCGCAGCTTCTCTCCGAACCGCACCATCTCGATGGCTAGATAATCGTCGATAAACGACAATTCCTCCCGCAACGCCGTCAGATTCTCCTGCTGCCGCAGCAAACGCCGCAGGATTTTCGACAATTTATAAACCACTTGCCGCGCCTGGTCCGGATCCTGGCGAATCAGCGAGGTCACCGAATTCAGGGTATTAAAAAGGAAATGCGGATTGATCTGCCGGCTTAATGCCGCTAGGCGCGCTTCATTCAGCCGCAATTGCTGCTGCTCCAGCTTCTTTTCGTTGCGATTATTATTCCACACCTTGATCGGCAGCACGGTTGAAAACAACGTGGTCGCGTAGACGGCGGCAATCGTCCATGGCGAAAGATGGGTCCACTTTTGTTGCAGCGTGAAGACGGCCCGATAGTGCTGAGGCTGAATTTGAGCGATCCCGGAGCGCAGCAGCTCCGTAAGAAGAATCGCCACGATACACAGCAGGCTGAACGCGGGCAGCCGCAAATCGCGCTTGCGGGCCAGCCGCCACAGGTTCAAGTCCGGAAACGGGGAAAATCTCCAGATCGCTTCCTTGTCCGGCGCCACGTCGCGCAACAGGCCTCCCAGTACGCCGACCGCGGCCAGCAGCGGCATTGACATCAATTCGCCATGGAACATCGCGGGGATCGAAATCAGCACTCCGGATAAGAAGCCCGTCACATAGCCGCCCAGCATCCCCATCACCAGGCAGCCTTCGAGGCCCAGGTCCACCGCGGCATAAGCGTTGTCGGTTCCGACCACCCGCACCGCCACGCCCAAACCAAAAATCACGGCGCACACCACGGCCATCTGGACGCGCTGCGTCAGCGTCCTTTCCTCCCGCAGTAGCATCCTTTGGAATCGTTGCGAGCGGGTCAGAATACTCGCAAGCGAAGCGGCGACCGCCAGCTTCACCAGCAGAATCACCAGCAGTTGCTCGATAGGCGGCTGCAGCGGCATGTCCACGTTCATTATAATGAAGTTACTCGTCGTTCCCACCCATGCCCCCAGTATTAGAACTCCGCAAGGTCGCTGAGGCCGATTTCCCCACCCGCTTCGGACACTTCCGCATCTATGGTTTTGAAGGCCGCACCGACGGCGTCGTCGAAGAGTCCGTGGTCCTCAAGATGGGCGACATCTCCGGCGATCCGCCGCTGGTGCGTATCCATTCGCAGTGCCTCACAGGCGACGTTTTTCACAGCCTGCGCTGCGATTGCCGCGCGCAGTTGGAGCTGGCCCTCGAAACCATCGCCAGTGGAGGCCGCGGCATGCTGATTTACGAGCATCAGGAAGGCCGCGGCATCGGACTGATGAACAAGCTGCGCGCCTATGAGCTGCAAGACCACGGAGCGGATACGATCCAGGCCAACGAACAGCTCGGTTTCGAGGCCGATCTGCGCGGCTACGTGCTGCCCGGCGCGATCCTACGCTACTTCGGCCTGCGCGCGGTGCGCCTGATGTCGAACAATCCCGAAAAGATCGAAGCCCTGGAGCGCGGCGGCGTCGCGGTCACCGAACGAGTCCCCTGCCTGGTCGCCCCGATGGATTCGACCGAAGATTATCTGCGCACCAAAAAAGAAAAAATGGGCCATCTCCTGGACGTCTAGTGCTCTGCGGAAGTTTTGGTAGGGCGGACGCCCCGTCTGCGCCGGACCCCTGGTCCGGCTCTTGTTCGTTGGGTGGCGCCATGCGCTGCCAGCGATAGCGCTTCCGGATCCCTACCGAGCCGCGACCGCAGGAAAGCGATCTCTTCGTCAACTCCGAAACAACACACTCTCCTTCTCAAACGTCTTCGTCGCCACCACGAACGCCACGCCCGCGTACGCCAGATTCGCCGCCGTCGTGATCGCGAAATTCGCCATGGTCGCGTCTCCCTGCAGGATGCCGCGAATCATCTGGCTGGCGTTGAAAATCGGGATCAGGCATAGCGCCGGCGACATCTCCACGCCGGACATTCCTCCGAGCAGCGCGGGAAAAATCACAACCATCAGCAGCGGAGTCAGATAACTCTGCCCTTCTTTGTAACTTCGCGCGAACAGTGCGATGGCGAACATCACGGACGCCGCAAACATGGCGATCGGAATCAGCGTAATCGCAATCAGCGTCAGCGAGTGCGCGTCGAGCGGCATTTCCCGCATCATCTCCTGCATCTCCGGCGATTTAGAACTCATCGTGTTTCCCTTCAGCGAAAACGTCATACTCCCCAGCGTCAGGATCGCCGTAATGAAAATGGCCGTCATCGCCGCCAGACTTTTTCCCAGCACGATTTCCCGCCGTGAAGCCGGAGACGCCAGCAGCGCCTCCATCGTCTTGCGTTCCTTTTCCCCCGCCGTCATATCGATGATCGGATACATTCCTCCGGTGAACATCAACAGCAGTACCACATAGCCCAGAACGCTGCCCCACGCCATCCCCGCCATCTTCCGGGCCCCTGCGATATTGATTCGCTTCACCACGAACGGGTTCAACACGCTCTCCGGAATTCCGGAATTGCGCAAGGATTCGCGAATTTTCTGCCCCTTCAATTCGTCCAGCGCCGCCCGCACCCGCGCCGCCGCCGCGCTCGAAGTCGGATTGGAGTTGTCCGCATAAATTTCAACCTGCACCGGCGTCCCCGGAATCTCCTCCACTCCGGCAGCCACCGTTTTCTTCAGCACCGCGTCCTTCAAATCGTCCTGATCCACGATCTGAATCTGCGCTTTTCCCAGTGCTTCACGCAGAGCAGGCGTGGTCACCTTTACGCCCACCGCCATGGACTTCGCTTCCTGCTCCGACTTATCCTGCAACCGCGAAATCAGTCGCGTGCTGACGTTCAACATCAGCGGGATCACCAGCAGCGGCACCGCCACCATGCTGATCAGCGTGCGCCGGTCCCGCACCAGGTCCAGCATCTCTTTTTGATAGATCGCCCCCACCAGTGGGAATCGCATAAATTACTCGGAAACCCCCAATAAATCGAGGAAAATTTCGCGTAGCCGCTGCTTTCCAGTAGCCGCGCGCAACTCGTCCATCGTGCCCACCATTTTCATCTTGCCGCCGCTGATCACGCCGATGCGGTCGCACAAATACTCCGCTTCCTCCATCACGTGCGTCGAATAAAGCACGCATTTCCCGGCCTTTTTCGCATCGACAATCGCCGTCTCGATGGTCCGCGCCGTCGGTACATCCAGGCCTGAGGTTGGCTCGTCCAGAATCAGCACCGGCGGATCGTGCAGCA
>JBEKPC010000118.1:0-16983 GCA_049521155.1 Bryobacteraceae bacterium | reverse complement strand
GCTCACCAGATGAGCCTTGAGTTTCGAGAGGCGGCCTTCAGGCGACGACGCATAGCGGCGCACCAGGCAGTCGCTCATCACGAAACCGAGAATTGCGTCGCCCAGAAACTCCAGTTGCTCGTTGTCGGTGGTCGGCTGACCCTCGGCCGATTTCTCGTACACCCTCGATTTGTGGGTCAGCGCCCGTTCCAGAAGGCGCTTGTCCTTGAATGAATGTCCTAACGCCTTTTCAAGAACCTCGAGGTCAGCGCCCATCTTTATATAGTGTAGGACGGGATAAAATCGTTTCTTAAATAATTAATTACTTTTTCATGGCCTTCAGAGCTTCGGCCCTTTTCTTTTCCCGATCGGCGAACGGCGCGAACTGGGGGTTGGCAGGCATCTTGGCCAGCACTGCCAGAGCTTCATCGGGCTGCTTGTTGTCGGTATAGGCGCCGGCCAGGCGAATGAAGTTGCCCGGATCGGGGTCGGCCGGAATCTCGACCGATTGCTTGAATTCGGCGATGGCCACGTCGTACTTTTTCCGTACTGAGGCGACCATGCCCAGATCGCGATGCGCCTCGGCGACAAACTCCTTCTTGATCTCTTCCCATTGGGCGTCCGGAATATTGGCATTCGGCTTCGGCGCCGTCGGGGCGAGCTCCATGGCCTGCCGGGCCAGCTTGTCGGCCTTGGTCAGCTTTTCTTCCTTATCAAGATCGTTTTCACGAGTGCCGCGGGCCAGTTCCGCAGCCACCATCAACATGGGATGGTAGGCTTTCGGATCCGTTTCCATGGCCAGTTCGGCATAAATGATCACCTTGGCGCCGTCGTTGGTTTGCTCGGCTGCCTCGGCCGCCTGAGTATAGGCCCAAGTCTTGAATTCCGTGTCGGCGTATTTCGCGACAAAGGCGTCTACCTTGGCGATTTTCGCCGCCGGATCCTGCTCGGCCTGGATCGCCATTAAAGCTTCCGCCTCCGGTTTCGATTTCGGTTTCTGCGCCATCGCCAGCGCCGCAACTGCCACAAAGGCAGTGAACATTTTCGTCCGCATCCATTACTCCTGTTTATTTTTTGTTGAAAGTTCCTTCAAACCCTTTTCAGCAGCCTGCCGGACAGAATCCGGGCCGCCTTCGACCGCGATCGCCGCTTTGTAATACCCCAGCGCTTCTTCCTGGAGATCGGCCTGGGAAGCGGCCAGTCTCGCCAGATATAGCAAACTCCACGACTTGGTGTACGCGTCGGGCTCCAGTTCCAGCACCTTGTGGAACAGATCGTAGGCCGTCTCCGGCTGTTTTTCCAGCACGTCGATCCGCGCCAAACCATAATACGCCTTTGCGTGCAGAGTCTTCACCGTGGTTTCGGTCAGCACGTTTAGATAAAGCTCCTTCGCATGCGCTAAATCGCGCTTGGTATAGCTCGTTTCAGCCTTATCCAGCGTCAATTCCACACCCGTCAACACCACCGGTTTCTCGCCCGATACACGAACGGTCCGGACGCTGGCTTCGCTCGCGAACTCGAAATTTGCGAATCTCTTCTCTTCTTTGTGTACGTTGACCTGCTGCACCAGATCGGGGAAAATCAGTTGCAACACCGCCTCCTGCTTCTCGTAGTTGTTGGCCAGGATTTCCGCAAAAGCCGGAGTAAGAATGAACCCCTCCTTCGCAGCCTGCATCGCCCATTCAGGATTCTTGTCGATGCGGCTTTCGATGGCTTTGATGAAGCATTCCGTAGCCAATAGAATGAAGTTTTTTCTAAAGTGCTCGGCCAGCACCGGGGAGCGCAGCGCGATTTCTTCGAGAGAAGCTTTCTCCATCAACTGGAGATCGAATTTAAGTCCCAACGGATCGATCAGATAGTGCAGATAAGCGTGGCGAATGTCCTGAATACGGGGTTCGATGGTCGGCGTGACTACAACGTAGTAATCATCGGCATAACTGCGCGTCTGCACCTGGTTCGGGGCGCCCAGCAGGTCGATGTAAATCTCAAAACGGCGTCCCAGGTATCCGCTGGTGGCATTGCGGGTATAGGCGTTGGCCAGCAGCACGGCCCGCATCACCGGCTCATGATACTGTTCGATGATTTTGTCGGTTTGCGGCTGGAACCGCTTCCAAAGCTCCGCAATATGGCCCTCGCGATAGAAGGCGATGATGAGCGGCGTAAATCCTTCGAACGTCGCCGTATCCGGAGGCATCAGGTTCTTGGCGTAATGCGGCCCAAATAAAGGCGCACCATCGACCGAGAGCGCATAGGAGATGTACTGGCTCAGGTCGGCGGCTGGATCCTTCTGCCTGTGCTCCTTCACGAAGCGCTTCAAATCGAAGAGGCAGTCGAGCTTTTGCGTGGCCAGATAATCGCGGACAACCTTGCGCACCGGGCTGTTCGAGAGCGAATCCAGGTCGGCGTCGTAGCCGGCGGCGTTGATCGCGGCAAGGACTGTGAACAGCGTCTCGTTGCCATCGAGCTGGTTCTCCGGCTTGAGCGTCTGCGCGAGCGCGGGGAAGCTGGCGAGCATCAGCAAAACAGCTATGGGTCGCACTTATTCCCCTAGTATATCGAGCGCGGCTTCCAGTTCGCCACGCGCATGTGGATCGCGCGTGACGGCGATTCCTCTGCGGTAGAAATCGCGCGCGGCATCGAACTTGCCCAGCTTTTCCAGTGTCTGGCCGCCATGGAAATAGGCGGCGGAGTAATTCGGATCGGTTTCAGTGACGGCTTCGAAGGCGACGACGGCGCGGTCGAGCTCGCCCGATTTGACGTATTCCATCGCCAGTCCATAGCGCGCGAACGTGCTCGCCGGATTCTGATCCAGGAGCTGTTGCAGAATTTCGATGCGGGTAGGTTCCAAACTGATAGGATACCTTCTAAGTGCCCTGTCCGTTTTTCAGACCGCTGCGAAAGTTGGAGTGGACCTCCGGTCGCGCCCCGCTCGGCGGGATGTTTGAAGGCGAATGCGAGCGCCACGGGGCTGGGAATGCGCGCCTCTGTAATTTCGGTTATGCGCGCGGGTTATGCGCCCATTTCCCCGATGGGCCAGGTCCGGATGCGGTGCGATTTTCGGTGGCCCCGAGCGCGGATGGGCTTGTGCGCCTCGTCTGGATTCTTGAACAGGATCATCGGCCGCTGGAACATGGAGTGCTGGAGTACCGCGAGTCGACCGAGGAGTTTGTCGAGGCGCCGGACGGCATTTTAAGGATTCAGGCGCGCGCATTTTTGGAAAATTATTTGCGGCGCTGAGCACTTTAAGGGTGATGGCCAGTGCTCAGGTAATCCCGGTTGAAATAATCGAGCGGAAGATCTATCTGCTCCGTGGCTCCAAAGTCATGCTCGATAGTGACTTGGCGGAGCTGTATCAAGTCCCGACCAAGCGAGTCAATGAAGCAGTCAGGCGCAATCCGACCCGCTTCCCGGCCGATTTCATGTTTCAACTGAGCGCCGAGGAGTTCGCAAACTTGAAGCCGCAAATTGCGACCTCAAGTTTGACCCATGGGGGACGCCGCAAACCGCCCTATGCTTTTACCGAACACGGCGTAGCGATGCTTTCTTCGGTACTCACCAGCGAGCGCGCCGTCGAATTGAATATCCTTATTATCCGGGCTTTTGTTCGTCTGCGGGAATACCTGGCTACTCATAAGGAGTTGGCTCGAAAATTGGAAGACGTGGAAGGTGTTCAAAAGGATCACGGCGCGCATATCCAACAAATATATGGGTTAATCGAGAGGCTGCTGGAGCCGGCTCCGGACCCGTCGAAGCGCCGCATCGGCTTTACTTAAATCCCAAATGGAGCGCTACCGCGCCGCCAGTCATCCTCTCGAACTCGACCCGCTGGAATCCGGCCCGGGCCATCTGCGATGCCAGATCTTCCGCGCCGGGAAATTTGCGGATCGATTCCGGCAAATATGAATAGGCATCGCGTGAACCGGAGACCAGGCCTCCAATCCATGGCAGCATGCGTGTCGAGAAGAACCCGTATAGTGCGCCAAATGCTCGGTTTGTCGGCTGGGAAAATTCTAAAATTGCCGCCACGCCGCCGGGCTTTAGCACCCGCAGAAACTCCTCTAAACCCGCGTCGTAATTCGCCAGATTGCGAAATCCGAACGCACAAGTAATCAGATCGAGCGAATTACTTTTGAGCGGCAGGTTCAGCGCATCAGCTTCCAAAAAGTTCGAATCAGGACTTTTGCGCTGCGCTTCGAGCAGCATCGGATGGCAAAAATCGCTGCCGAGAATCCATGCGCCGCGACCTTCAAGTGCAAGCAAAACATCGCCTGTTCCGCAGCAGAGATCGAGTACGCGAGCGCCCGGCACCAGCATATTCGAAACCCGTTTCACGGTCTGCGCCCGCCAGCGCTTGTCGAGATTGAATGAAAGTAGATGATTCAGCAGGTCGTAACGGCCGGCGATGCGGCCGAACATACCGCGCACCCAGCGCGCTTTATCATCCACGCAAAACCGCCTCGATCGACTCCAGCACCACCCGATCATCGATGCCTGAAACTACGGTTACCTCGCCGATTTTGGTCGGCAATACGAAGTGCACGGTGCCCTGAATGGTCTTCTTGTCATTGACCAGGCGTTTCGCTAAGTTCGCAGAGGAAATACCATTTAGCGGCGGGATCGGGCCATAATTGACGATCACCCGGTCGATATCGGCACCGTCTTTCAGATCGGTAACGCGCTCCGCTAAAACGGTCGCGACCCGCATTCCAAACGCAACTGCTTCGCCATGCAAGAAACGCGAATATTGCGTTTCCGCTTCGAGCGCATGGCCCACTGTGTGGCCGAAATTCAGGATGCGGCGCAGGCCGCCTTCGCGCTCGTCATTGGATACCACTTCGGCTTTGATACGGACTGCATCGGCGATGATGCGTTCGACTGTTGCGGGGTCTTGCGCGAGGACGTTGGCAATTCCTTCATCTAACAAACAAAACAAGTTAGCGTCGCGAATCACCCCACATTTGATGATTTCGTAGAGGCCGGCGCGGTATTCACGCTCCGGCAAAGTGGCCAAAATATCAGGATCGATCAGCACGGCAAGGGGCTGATGAAAGCTACCCAATAGGTTTTTTCCGGAGATTAAATTTACGCCTGTTTTGCCGCCAACCGCAGCATCCACTTGCGCCAGCAGCGTGGTTGGAACTTGAATGACGGGGATGCCGCGCATGAAAATCGCGGCTAGGAACCCGCCTGTATCGTTGACGATACCGCCTCCAAACGCCACCACAATACTGGACCGGTCAGCGCCCGCGGCGAGCATCTGCTCGGCCATATTTTCCACTTCGGAGAGCCGTTTTCGCGATTCGCCGCCGGGAAAAAAGATCACATGGTGAGGAATTTGGGTGAAGGCGGAGCGGTGCAGATCCCACACGTCTTTGGTGGAGATTACAAAGACTTTGCCGTGGTTCGCTGGGAGAAAATCGGGAATGCGGCGGACTACGCCGCGCTCGACGATGGCGTCGTAGGAGCGCTGCGGGGTCTGGACGCGAAAACTGGGCATAGGCTTATTGTCGCTTAATCGCTTGTTTTGGTGTCCGTAAGAAGGCTTATTTGGCCATAATTTTACCTTCAAGACCGGCTTTCACTTGCGGCCATTCGGGGGCGATGACGCTGAAATAGACAGAGTCGCGAAGGCGTCCGGTCCAGGTGACGACGTGCTGGCGGAAGATGCCTTCCTGTTTCGCGCCAAGGCGCAGAATCGCGTTGCGGGACTGGGTGTTGAGGGCGTCCGTTTTCCACTCGACGCGATTGCAGCCCAGGGTTTCGAAAGCGTGGCGCATCATCAGGTATTTTGCTTCCGTGTTGAGCGCGGTGCGCTGCCACGGCTTTGCGAGCCAAGTGGCGCCGATTTCAAGGCGTTTATTGGGCACGTCGATATTCAGGAACCGGGTGGATCCGACGACTTGGCCGGAGGCGCGGTCGAT
Source organism: Bryobacteraceae bacterium (assembly GCA_049521155.1). Taxonomy (GTDB): domain Bacteria; phylum Acidobacteriota; class Terriglobia; order Bryobacterales; family Bryobacteraceae; genus Palsa-187. The sequence goes on along the minus strand of JBEKPC010000118.1, from coordinate 11,083 downwards.
GGTGGCGAAAGGGATTGACGTTCCCTTTTCCTGGTCGGAGAGCGCGGAGCGGATATAGCCCAACATCTGATCGCGAGTGAGGACCTGGATGGGAATCCATTTCCACAATTCAGGGTCGAGGCCGACGGCGCACAAGGAGTCGAGGTGAGATTGGGAGAGAGACTCGAGGCGGACGTGTGTGCCTTCTAGGGTGATGGGTGCGAGGAGGTTCACTATTGGATGATTATCGCAGGGTTTTGGGAATCCCCTCCCTAAAACAATCGGACACGTCGACATGACTGTCGACGCGGCACGCGTGGACGCGCGCGCCACAAGCAAGCAAAGCAGCGCGAGCCGGGCTAGCTGATTTTTTCGGCTATGGATTTGGCTTGCAGGAACTGGAGCAGGTAGTCGGGGCCACCGGCTTTGGAATCGGTGCCGGACATGTTGAATCCGCCGAAGGGATGGGCGCCGACCATGGCTCCGGTACACTTGCGGTTTAAATATAGATTGCCGACGAAAAAGTGGTCGCGGGCTTTGCGGAGCTTTTCGGGATTCTTGGAATAGGCGGCTCCGGTGAGGCCATATTCGCTGTCGTTGGCGAGCTGGAGGGCATGATCGAAGTCGCGGGACTTGGTGACGGCGAGGACCGGGCCGAAGACCTCTTCCTGAAAAAGGCGGGCTTTGGAATCGATATCGGCGATCACGGTGGGCTGGATGAAATAGCCGTCGCCCGCTGCGGCGGCGCCACCGGAAATCAAGCGGCCTTCGGTTTTGCCAACCTCAATATATTCGAGGATCGACTTGCGGGCACCGGCGTTGATAACGGGTCCCATGAAATTGGCTGGATCGTGGGCGGGGCCGACGGTGAGGTCGGCGACCTTGGTTTTCACCTTGTCTAAAAATTCGTCGTAAATAGCTTCATCGACGATCGCGCGGGAGCAGGCCGAGCACTTCTGGCCTTGATAGCCGAACGCCGATTGGACCACACCGGTGGCGGCGCTTTCGAGGTCGGCTTCGCGATCGACAATGATGGCGTCCTTGCCGCCCATTTCAGCGACCACGCGCTTGATCCAGATCTGGCCTTTATGGGGCTTGGCGGCGAGCTCATTGATACGCAGGCCGACATCGCGGGAGCCGGTGAAGGAGACGAAACGTGTCTTGGGATGTTCAACGAGCAGATCGCCGATCGAGGAGCCGCTGCCGGTGCAGAGCGAGAAACTGCGCGAGGGGAATCCGGCTTCGCGCAGTACTTCGGCGAATTTCTGGGCGATGGTGGGCGTGTCGCTTGAAGGCTTAATAACGACGGTGTTGCCGGCGACCAGGGCGGCCAGGCTCATCCCAGTCATAATGGCCAGCGGGAAATTCCACGGCGGAATAATAATGCCCGCGCCAAGCGGAAGATAGATCATCTGATCATGCTCACCGGGGAGTTGCACGGTGGGCTCGGGTGAGGCGAATTTCTGCATCTGCCGGGCGTAGTATTCGGCGAAATCGATGGCTTCACTGACGTCGCCATCGGCCTCGGGCCAAGTCTTGCCGGCTTCGATGACCAGCCAGGCGTCGAAATCCAATTTACGTTTACGGAGGATCGAGGCAACGCGCACGACCAGCTCAATGCGGCGTTCCGGGGAGACGCGGCTCCACTCGCTGAAGTAGGCGTGGGCGTCTTCGATGGCGAGGGTGGCGAGCTCGGGGGTGGCCTTATGATGTTTGCCGACGACTTCAGAAGTTTTCGAGGGGTTGAGGCTGGTCAGCAGATCGCCGGTCTTGTGCGAGGAGCCGGCGATCCAGAGGCCGTAGTCGCTTCCCAGTTCGGCGCGGACGCGGGCGAGCGCTGCCTCAGCGGCGGCGCGATTGGCGGGGATCGAAAAGTCGGTGACCGGCTCATTCGTGAAGGCAGAGAGCCGCCCGGTTGTGGCAGTCGTCATAAGCGTGAGGGTTTCCTTCTGGTGGCTGAAGCGAGATGCTGGCGCCACCGGAATTATTTATCCTTCTATAATTTTGCGGCCGCGCTCGAATAAATCGGCGGCCTCATCGGCCATGTGGCGGCCTTTGTCAAAGAATTCTTTCGCCTTGTCGGCGAGATCTTCGCTGGCGTCGGAAAGGACTTCGCGACCTTGGCGAGTCTTCTTATTAAGGTAACGACGCGTCTCTTTCCCCGTTTGCGGAGCGTACAGAAGAGCGATGGTGGCGCCGATGGCCGCCCCCGCCGTGAACCACACCAGATTGATGCCGTTGTCTTGCGCCATACCTTTATTCTACTCTGAACATCGGTCGCGGGCTTGTGCATGCGGAATGTTTTTGCCCCAGTGCCAGTATGTGAGTGAGTCGGTCGAGGAGCGGGTTGGATGGCTTGTGGATTTAGAAAAGGCGTAAGCTGAGTTATATGGATCCTCGGGAAGAATCGCACGACCTCGATCAGGTGACGGTGTTTCAATCGGCGGGCACGACTTCGGATATGGAAGCCCTGGCGGTGCAATCGCTGCTCGAAGCGTCGGGAATTGCCGCGATGGTGGTGAGCACGGAGATGCTGCCGAATCTGCCGGAAGAAGTTCGCGTGGCGAGAGAGCATGTGACGGAAGCGAAGCGCATTATCGCGGACGCGCTAGCGGCTGGTGCGGCCGGTGCGGCGGAGGCGGAGAGACAGACCGAGTAGACCGGCGAGGGCGCTGATCCAGGATGCCGGCTCCGGCGTGGGTGCGGGAGGATCGGTGAGAAGGACGGCGTGCTCCACTCCATTGAGGATTCCAGTGCCGACGATCTGATTGCTGTCGTTGATGGCGTACAAGTCTGTGATGACCCAGCCCGGCGCGTCGATCAGCAGTGCGTTGATGTCGTACATGACGCCGCCTTCTTCTAGAAATCCGTCCTGGACTGCGTTGCCGGTGGTGAACGACGTACCGACCACGTTGCCGAGATCGTTGATGCCGTAAGCGGAGCTCGAAATTCCGCCGAGGGTGCCGAGGTCCTGGGCGACTGTCCCATTCCATTCAGTGGCGTGCAGGTATCCGGCGGCCGTCTGCGCGCTGCCTACCACGGCCCCGGAATCGTTGATCGACAGGGCGTAGCTGGCGGCGCCGCCAAGTGTTCCAAGCACGGCGTAGCCTTGCGCGGGAGTCCAGAGAAATGCCTGGAAATTCCCAGTCGAAGTGATTCCATCGCCGGCGGCTTGGCCCGCATCATTGACGCTATAGGCCGCCGACCAGAAGCCTCCGTCGAAGACGCCGAGATCGATCACAGTGCCGTTCTGAGTGATGAATGCGTTTCCCAAACCGTTATTCACGAGCATGCCGGCGACGTCTCCGGCATTGTTGATGGCGAGCGCATAAGAACCGGCGCCGCCGACGGTGGACGCGGCTCCGTTCGACCAGACCGTGGCGTAGGTCTGGCCCGCGATAAACTGAGTGCCGGCAATTTCGCCCGCGTCATTGATCCCGTTGGCCTGCGCGTCGGAAATTACACCGGACGAGGTGAAGGCGTCGATATCGCCTTGCGCCGAGGTCATGGTGCCGACGGACTGGCCAAAACTGTTGACGCTGGTCGCCATCGCGGAGGAGCCGCCGAGGGTTCCGAGATCGGTGAGCGTGTAGATAGGTCCCGCCGAAGCGGCGATGCCTGCGGCGGCGAGGATCGAGACCAGACGAATCCAAATCATTTGCGGGTGAGATTAGTATGGGCCGGTATCGGAGAATTAGAAAGAGTTAATAGGTCTTATTTTGGGAGGATTATTCCTCTTGAATTAAGGGATTTCTTAGATTTTTCGGCAAAAGTCGACAAGACTCCGCTCCCTTTGGTCACGGCTCGGTAAGGCGTAGTGTCAATTGGCACCCGTTGTTTTTCAGCAACCTCAATGGCGTATCCTGACACTTTGCCTATGGCGTCCGACACTCAACATCCTTACAACTGGAAACACACGGCGCGAGGCATGGCTGCGCTGGCGGCGGTGTATTGCGCGGTGGTTTATTTGATCCCGAGACCGGCTACGGTGAATCCGGCGGGATGGCGGCTGACCGGCATTTTCATTGCGACCATCATGGGGTGCATTATTCAGCCGATTCCGGGCGGCGCGCTGGTGCTGCTGGCGGTGACTCTGGCGGCGATCTTCGGCGGGTTGACGGTGGAACAGGCGCTGGCCGGATACGCGGATAAAACGGTATGGCTGGTGATGGCCGCGTTTTTCATTTCCCGCGCGTTGATTAATACCGGCCTGGCACGGCGGATCGCACTGTTCTTTGTGCGGCTGTTCGGAAGGAGCTCGCTGGGAGTGTCGTACGCGCTGTCGCTCTCGGACCTGGTGCTGGCGGGCGTGATTCCGTCGAATGGGGCGCGTTCGGGTGGAGTGATTTTGCCGATCGTGCGGTCGATCGCTGAGCTGTATGGATCGAAGCCGGGGGCGTCGGCGGCGGTGCTGGGATCCTTCCTCATGACGGCGGTGTATCAAAGTGTGTGCGTCACGTCGGCGATGTTTTATACGGGGCAGGCGAGCAATCCATTGGCGGCTCGGATTGCGGCGGGATTCGGGTATCAGGTGACGTGGGGGAGCTGGATCCAGGCGGCGATTGTGCCGGGATTGGTCTCCATGCTGGTGGTGCCGTGGGTGGTGATGAAGCTGAATCCGCCGAGTGTGCTGCATACGCCCGAAGCGTCGGCATTCGCGGCGCGGGAGCTGCGCGAGATGGGTCCGTTGAAGCATGGAGAACGGATTCTGGGGGTGGTGTTCCTGCTGGTGTGCGGATTCTGGGTGACCTCCACCTGGACCAAAATCGATGTGACGGTGACGGCGCTGCTGGGCGGGATCGTGCTGATCATTACCGGGGTACTGAGCTGGGAGGATGTAAAGGGAGAGCGCGCCGGGTGGGATATTTTCGTCTGGTACGGAGGATTGCTGCGGCTGGGCACCGCGTTGAACGAAGCGGGCGTGACGAAGGCGCTGGCGGAAGGCGTGGGGCATCTGTTCGGCGGCTATGGGTGGGTGGGATTGTTCGCCATTGCGCTGATTATTTATTTCTACGCGCACTATGCGTTCGCCAGTATCACCACGCATTTGCTGGCCATGTATCCGGCGTTTCTGGCGGTGCTGCTGGCCAAAGGAGGGCCTCCGGGGCTGATGGTGTACGCGTTCGCGTGCTTCGCGAATTTATCGGCGGGGCTGACAAATTACGGGACGACTCCGTCGCCGATGTTCTTCGCGCAAGGATATGTTTCGCTGAAGAAATGGTGGCAGGTGGGGCTGGTGGTAAGCTTCGTGAACATCACGATCTGGGGCGTGTTAGGGTTCAGTTGGTGGAAATTTTTGAAGATCTGGTGAGGGATCATGAGCGTATTAAATCCGGATTTGAGCGGTCGCGTGGCGGTGGTTACGGGTGCGAGCCGGGGGATCGGCAAGGCGCTCGCGCTACGCCTGGCGCGCTGCGGAGCCGACGTGGTGATCGCGGCGAAGAGTGAGACTTCGAGCGAGAAACTGCCGGGGTCGATTTACGATGCGGCCGAGGAAGTGCGCGCGCTGGGCCGCAGGGCGCTGGCTGTCCCGACCGATGTGCGGAGCGATGATGCGGTGCGCACGATGATCGAAAAGACGGTCGCCGAGTTCGGGCGGATCGATATTCTGATCAACAACGCGGGGGCGCTGTGGTGGCAGAAGGTGATTGATACGCCTCCCAAACGGTTCGATCTGATGATGGGAGTCAACGTGCGTGCGGCGTATCTGACCAGTCATTACGCGCTGCCGCACATGATGAAGAATCGGTGGGGCCACATCATTAATATGTGTCCGGCGATTTCAACGGAGCCGAATCCGGGTCACGTTTGTTACATGATCACGAAGATGGGGATGGCTCGGTTGGCGATCGGCATTGCAGCGGAGCATCGCGCCGATGGCATCGCCGCCAATGCGCTGTGGCCGCGCACGATCATCGAGAGTCAGGCGTCGATCAATTGGGGCATGTCGACCAGGGAGCAATGGCGCACGCCGGAGATCGTGTGTGATGCGACACTCGCGATCATTGCTCAGGAGCCTCCGAGCTACACGGGTCGCCAGGTGATCGATGAAGAGGTGCTGAGTGAGTTGGCGGGAATCACGAATTTCGATCATTACTGGTGTGATGGGAAGCCGCCGGAGAGGCCGATTTATATTGATAAGTCGCTCTAACGCAAAGCCATTGCGGTTCGCCTATCAGAAGGTTCAAATCGACTTGGTGCAGTTTCTCTAAACGCATGGACATCATGATTATTATGCACGAACCACATGCGAGATTCGCAGCATCTGTCAGGTGGAAAAAGTGCGCAGAAAGGAAAATTCAATGCAACAAGGAAACGGATTACAGAACAAGCGGGTGGTTATCCTGGGCGGTTCGTCGGGGATTGGTTTGGCGGTCGCCGAGCAGGCGGCATCACAGGGCGCGAAGATCGTGATCGCCTCCAGCAACTCGGAACGAGTTCAGAAGGCCGTTGAACCGTTTGGCGAAAACGCGCAGGGAGAAACCGTTGACCTCTCGGACGAACAGGCCATCGAAACTCTGTTTACAAAGCTTGGCGCTTTCGATCACCTGATATTCACCGCTGGCGATACCCTCCACTTGCACGACCTTGCCGCCACGGATCTGAAGGAGGCCAGACGAGCCTTCGAGTTGCGTTATTGGGCGGCGCTGGCTGCGGTTAAGTACGGAAGCAAGAATATTCGCAAGGGTGGCTCCATCGTGCTCACCACTGGAATCGCCGGGCAGCGCCCGCACAAAGGATGGGTTGTAGCAGCCAGCGTCTGCGGAACAATCGAAGCTCTGACCCGCGCCCTTGCCCTGGAGTTGGCGCCGATTCGCGTGAATGCAGTGTCGCCTGGAGTGGTTCGTACGAACCTGTGGCAGAACATGCCGGCGGCAGAACGGGAGCAACTCTTTGAGAGCGTGGGCAAGACTCTGCCCGTGGGCCGAGTCGGCGAACCGCATGACATCGCGCAAGCCTATCTGTTCCTGATGCAGGAAGGATTCAGCACCGGGCAGACCGTAGTGGTTGACGGCGGAACGGTCCTGGTCTGAAGTCGGTCCAATGAATCGGCCAGCCCGGACTAACTTATGGCATATTAAGTTGTTTACAATGCGGCAGGGGGGGGTAAAAACATGTCATTCGTGCGCGATCTGAAAGTTGCGGCTCACTCGTTGATTCGGACTCCTGGGCTGGCAATCGCCGTGGTCCTCACACTATCGCTCGGCATCGGCGCGAACGCTGCCATTTTCACGCTGGTGCGCGGAGTCCTGCTGAAGCCTCTTGTCAACCGCAACGAGGACCGGCTGATCTATATCCGACAGAGCGCCCCCGGCATCCGCGAAGAAAACGCTGCATTTTCCGTACCGGAGATAGACGATTTGCGGGCGAGCGTGAAAACCCTGAGCGCGTTTGGCGACTTCTCGACCATGGATTTCACCATGGTCGGCCTCGGTGAGCCGCGTTCGATTCAAGGCGGCGTCGTCGGAGGCAATTATTTCGACGTGATGGGCCTTCGCCCCGTGCTGGGCCGCCTCATCGGACCTCAAGACGACGGTCCTAAAGCTGCCGGCGTCGTCGTTCTCACCTACCGTTTCTGGACGACCGCTCTTAACAAGGATCCTTCGGTCATCGGCAAAACCGTTCGCCTCGGGAGCCTCGGTGATCGGTCTGCGACGGTCATTGGCGTCCTCGAGCCTTGCGTCCCCTATCCGCAAGACACCGAAATCATAGCCAACCTTGTCACCAGCCCGCATCATCTTTCCGCAACCATGGTCACTGGCCGCATCCATCGCATGACTGAGCTTTTCGGCCGTCTGGCTCCCGGAGTCACCCTCGATCAGGCTCGTGCTGAGTTGCGCACCGTCTACTCCGCGATGAAGAAGGACCACCCCGATGCCTATGCGCAGGAAGCGGACTTCCGGATTGGGACCAAGTTGCTTCGTGACGAGATCACGTCGGGCGCCAGGACCGTGCTGCTGGTGCTGCTCGCAGCATCAGGACTGGTCTTCATCATTGCGTGTTCCAATGTCGCCAACCTGATTTTGGCGCGGACGGTTCGCCGCGAAGGTGAACTGACGGTCCGCGTGGCGCTGGGCGCAACTAGAGGCGCGTTGCGTCGCATGCTATTGGCCGAAAGCCTTCTACTCTGCGGCGCCGGCGCCGCGCTCGGCGTCATGAGCGCGCAGCCGATGGTAGCCATCCTGGCCCGCTATGCCTCGCGCTTCTCCGTCCGAGCGCTCGATTTCAAAGTCGATTCGAGCTTGCTTTGGGTCGGAGCGGCGCTGGCCGTCGTCGCCGCGGTGATTCTCGCCTTCGTCCCGCGCCTGCCCTCCTCCGGCGCGCCCAATGGACTGAGCCTGTCCAGCGGCAGTGCACGGATCACCGGCGTCACCAGCCGCCAGCGGATCTTCGCGGTCACACAGATCGCCGCGTCCTTCGTGCTGCTGGCCGGCGCAAGTATGTTGATCACTACATTGATCGCACTACAAAGGGCGCAGACGGGTCTGGACACGCAACATGTCCTCGCTATCGATGTTCCTGCGATGTCCTATGGGAAGACACCTGAGCAAGTCGTCGGTTTCTACAAGGAAGCGATACGTCGCATCGACGCTCTACCGGGCGTGAGTAAGACCGCCTTCGGCGACGTCACTCCTTGGCGTGATGGCGGGGGGCCGGCCGGGGTTGGTCTGCAATTCTCCGCCGACGGACGCGTCCATGCCGCCGGTGTAGAGGATCCCCGGGCGCAGTCGCGTGTCATCTCTCCCGGATTCTTTGCGTCTCTTGGCGTTCCTATCGTTGCCGGCCGCGATTTCAATGCGCTCGATGGCCAGAATAATAAAAATGGAGAGCCTGTGGTGATTGTCAGCGAGACTCTCGCACAGCGCATGTTCCCCAACCAGGATGCGGTCAACCGGCATGTCTATTGGACCGATCCCGTGCTGCAATTCGCCTCCGGGACCGATCTTGAAAAGGCGCGTCTCATGGCCCCGCATCGCATCATCGGTGTCACGGCCGATATTGACGACACACACGTCGTTGCTGAGCCCACACTCAGCATTTATAGCCCCTTTGATGAAGGTCTCATGTTTGGCGGTCGCCTTTTCATCCACACCGGTGCAAATCCTTATGCGCTAGTCGTGCCGGTCACGCGCGTTATTCGCGACTTGTCCGCTGATCAGCCCGTTGAGCGCGCCGCCACTCTCGAAGACATCCGTGCGGAGGTGCTCACGCCGGACCGTTTAAATTCGCTGGTGTTTGGCATATTCGCGGTTGTCGCGTTGGCGATTGCAGTGGTGGGCGTCGCGGGCGTGCTGGCGTTTTCGGTGAGCGCGCGGACGCGGGAATTCGGTATCCGCCTGGCTCTCGGATCGGAACCGCAACAACTCCTTAAAGGCGTGATCGCGGAAGGCGCAGTGATGGCTGCGGCGGGTGTCCTTGCAGGCGCGGCGTTCGGATTGGTGCTGGCGCGTTTGGCGGGAAGATATTTCCTGGATGTCAAGATGCTGGGCGCATTGCCGGTGTTTGTCTCTGCCTTCGTCCTGATGACCGTCTCGGTTATCGCGTCGGTGCTGCCCGCGGCACGCGCTGCGGGCGTCGATGTTATGCAAGCGCTGCGCTCCGAGTAACCGTCGCACAATGGGTCAGGGTTACCGGCAACTCCAAACGATCTTCCACACCGCCCATGTCGCGTCGTCGAACTATCCGGTCTTCAAAGGCCCAGCGACTTTGTACATGCTGAAGATGATGCCGGACGGCAATGCTTTCGTGCTCACGAGCTCGAATGAGCGTGGCGGGGTTCCCTCCGCAAAGAAGCGCCTCCCCGTGCCCAACAGGACCGGATAGACCACCAGCAGGACTTCATCCGCCAGCCCATGTTCGAGCAGCGTCGATGTCAGCGTGGAGCTGCCCGAGAGCATAAGGTCCGGGCCGTCCTGCGACTTGATGCGGCGAATGCCCTCGACGATGTCCGGTCCAAGGCCCTCGAACGGGCCCCATGCAAGACTTTCCGGACGGTGGGTAGCGACATATTTTGTGGCCGCATTGAGACCGTCCGCCATCGGACTGCTCGGCGCCTTTGGCCAGAAGCTCGACCAGAGATCGTAGGTGCGGCGGCCAAGCAGCAGATCGAAGCTCCCTCCATACGCGGCGCTGATTGCCTCCCAGCCGGCGGGGCTTCGATAGGGCGCGGTCCAGTCGCTGTAGGGGAAATCGCCGTCATCGGCGGAGTGCTGGATCACGCCATCCAGCGAAATGTGTTCCATGATTCTGAGCTTTCTCATTTGAGTCTCCGTGCTGTGGGGTTGGGGTTTCTATTCTGTTGGCATTGCGAGGAACTCGCGCACCTCGACCGATGCGCGGCAGGCGGCGACGGCTTTGCGTCCCCACGCCACGGCCTCATCCATGTTGGCTGCGTCGAGTATCCAAAAGCCGCCAATGTGTTCCTTGGTCTCAAGGTATGGTCCATCGGTGATGACCACCTCTCCGCCGGGCTGCTTACGCAGTGATTTCGCGTGCAGCGCCGATTGCAGCCCGCCGGCGAAAAACCTGGCGCCGGCCGCCGCCATCTCTTCGTTGAGCACATCGATATCCCGGACCATCTCTGCGCCCTCTGCGGACGGATCATAGTTATCGGCGTGGTGAATAGCAACCAGATATTGCGGCATGTCCTCTCCTAAATAGTCTCCAGCCGGGCCACTTGCCCCGCCTTCACTATAACGACGAACGGCAAGACCGGAATTCTACAAATTGTCCAGAAAAACTTTAGTTCTTATGTTTGAGCGGCGATGTTGCAGCCTACCCGCGGCCGCTGTAGAGTTTTACCCACCCGCCCCGGGCTACCCGGCACATGAATCGGTAACGACTTCTGGGCAATTAGCGTGCGACAATGACTTCTTGTTCCCGGAATGCCGCGGATTCCCTCCGGAATACGCGTTCAACTTTGCCGGAATCCTCATGAAAGCGAGAATCTCCATGAATCTACTCCGCTTCAGGCAGGCTGCCGCCATGGTCACGGCCCTCTTCCTCATCCCCGCCTCCTTTGCGCAAGCAACAGGAGGCGACACAGTCGATCTGGACGCCCTGGCCCAGATCAAGACCGAGGCCTTCCAGCACTCGCAAGTGA
>JBEKPC010000117.1:0-17124 GCA_049521155.1 Bryobacteraceae bacterium | reverse complement strand
GCCGGAGCCGCCGGAGCCGGTGATCCGCTACGAGTACGATACGCCTGGCGGGCGGATCCACCTGGACATTAAGAAGCTCGGCCGCTTCGAGCGAACCGGCCACCGGATCACCGGCAAGCGCACCGGCAACGCCAGCTCGCGCGGCAGCGGCTGGGACGTCTTTCCGAATCCTCCAACGCCTACCGGCGAGCGGGCAATATCCGGCCCGAAGCAACTTTCGCACACATCAATCTTGGGATCGTTTCGCGCGAACTGGGAGACTTGGCGAGCGCCCGCTCCGCCTTCGAACGCGCCATTGAAGCCGCGCCGGAGCGCGACGATTTGAAATTGGAGCTGGCTTCGATTATCGAGCGGCAGGGATCGCTCAAAGAAGCGGAATCGCTTTACGCCAGTCTGGTGGCGGCGAATCCGAAATTGGAAAACGCCTGGTTTCGGCTGGGGTATCTGCGTCTGCAGCGCGGCGAAAACGCGGGCAGCATCGCGGCCTTCGAAGCCTGCGTCAGAGAACGTCCCGAATGGCCCGAAGCGGAGATGAACCTGGGGCTCGCCCATACCCGCAGCCAACAGTACGATCAGGCCGAGGCGGTGTTGAAAGGGTTGCTCGACCGGGATCCAAAATCGATCGACGCATTGAACGGCTTAGCCGTCGCTTCGCTGGAGCGCGCCGATCATGGGAAGGCGTTGACCTATCATCTGGCGTTGATCCACGCGGGCGAGAAGTCGGCGGAAATTTACTATAACGCCGGCCTGCTTTCGCAGGAGCTCGATCAGCCTGAGCAGGCAGCGGATCTGTACCGTTCGGCGCTGGATCTGCGCCCCGATTTTCCGGAAGCGCTTTCCAATCTCGGACACGTGCTCGAGACGCTCGGACAGAACGACGATGCACTCAATTGCTGGGTCTCGGCGCTGGAGAAAAAGCCGGAACTGGCGCGCGGCTACTTCCTGCGCTAGCAGTGGCAGGCGAAATCGCCTGCCTTTTGGGGTGGCGCAGGCGGTTCCGCCTGTGCCTTTCTTTCAACTTCCTAGCTCACACCCGCGTGCGCGACCGATTCGATTCTCTCGATCAACTGCGCGACGCTCTCTTCGTCGAAATGCTCCACCAGGGAAACGTTGGCGTGGGTCTTCACCACTGAGGTTTCGTGCTCCACTTCCACCACGCAGGTTCCGTCGCCAAGCCAACCGCCAATCTGCTTCACTCGCGCCAGGATATCGGATTCGGGAGCCTCGAAAACAGTCATCAGTTGATTCGCGGACCAGCGGAAAATCACGTCGTAGGGCCGGATCGTTGCCGCGAGCCGCTCCGCCAACTGCCTCATGATCTGCGCCGAGCCTGCCTTTTTCACGCTCTCCGGAATGAAGCCTTCCCAGGTCCACTCCACCACGATGGCGCAGAACGGCTTGCTTTTTCTGATCTGGGTCTTGAGGCGCCGCTCGGCTGCCACCCGATTTAGGATTCCCGTCTCCGGGTCTACGAAATCAGAAACAGTCGCCTCGGCGAGCCAGGACTCGATTTCCTCGCGGCGGCGCCGCATATCGTCGATCGTGGCCAGTTTTTCAGTGTTCGTCCTGCGGGAATAGGCGCGCAGGCCGGCCGCATAGCGATGAAACGACCGCCGCAATTGCGCTTCATCGTCTACTTCCGCCGCCGTTTCGATATGTTCCGCCAAATCGTCGAGAAAGGCGCGTTGCAGATCCGCCGTGGCGCCCAGCATTTCTTCGATCGCGTGTAGGTGGTCCCGAAGCTGCGCCGCCCGATTCGATCCGGTGCGAACCCACGCTCCGGCAGTGGCCGCATACTCCACCAGATCCGTTTCCACCGCTTCGCGGCTTTGCTGAAGGGCGTTCGGAGTGGCGTCGAAACCCAGCCTCCGCGGTAGCTTCAACAGACGATCTCGATACATGGTGCCCACGGCGGGACACACTTCAGCCACACAGTTCCCAATGGCCACAACAGCGCCCAGATAACAGGCGATCGCCGTCTGCTCGGCGTTCAGTTGGGTGGTTTCCGGAGTCAACGAATCAGGCGTGGAGCTCATACTATTCCAATAGAAATGATCGGCACTTACCGGCCTCCAGCGGCTAGGGTAAAAACCTTAACAAAACTTTACCTTTCCCGGCTCCTCGCTTGTTTGAGTGACCGCGTCAACCCTGATGAGAGGCGAAATGGCCTCCAGATAAGGATCATAAAATGCGAAATCATTCCCCAGAAGAAGAGAAATTGGACCAACGAAGAACAGCTTTGCTCGCCTATGAGTTTTGGCGTGCCCGAGGTTGTCCGGAAGGCTCACCTGAGCAGGATTGGTTCCTGGCCGAAGAGCAGTTGAGGCATCAGCAGAATTTCACGATGGCAGAAGCCGCGTGAACTTACGGGCGCCATGTTTGCCCGCATCCGCGTGGCGCCCCTTTTTTCTAGGGCTGCGGGCGCGGCGGCTCCGATTCCGACGTGGGCAGATTCGGCCTCTGCCGTTCGATGCGCCAGGTGACCTTGCCGCCTTGCTCCCTCTCGGTGCGATTGATGCGGAGTTTCGCATGGGCCAGATAATCCAAATGCACGCGATCAAACGCCAAGCCCGCCGAGGCCATCAACTTCATATAATCCCCGTGCGCGGTCTCGTCCGGCGCCTCGGTATAACCGGAATCCCAGGTAATATCGGGTGAAACGCCACCGGTCGCGCCTCCCGTGGCACCCGCGCCGCCGCGGCCGGGAGAACCTTTCAGCGCCATATAAATCCGGATCCCGTTGACGATCGGCTGCTGCATGTCCTCCGGCTGCCAACGCTGCCCGAAGCGCTGATACCGCGCGTTCATCCGATTTTCAAGATCGAGCAGGCCCGGCACATTGCGTTGTGCTTCGACGATGCGGTCGCGAATTTCATACGCGATTTTCTCGCTGTATAAATGCGTGTCGTCGCGCAGGTAAGTGAGGCTAGTGAACCAGCCGCGCGGGATCCACCAGGTGCGCCCGTTGTTCGCCCCCTGCCGCGTGGTCACCCAAGCCGAATATTCGGAAAACGGCTGCACCCATTCGTGCGACGGATACCCATGCGGATTCAGAAACGCGTCGGGCAGCCACCCATCCAGTAGCTGCTTGCGGGTCCGGGATTCCGGATAAACGGGATCGGTTTCGGCTTGCCCCGCCGCCACGTCCGCTGCCAGCGAGCCGTGATAGCCCGGATGCAGCATGTTGTCCGGCGTGATCTCGGCAAGCTGCACCGAAAGATCCGCGCCGTCACTATTAGTGATGGGATGCAGCACCACGTTCACCTGTTTGAGCAGCGCGCGGGTTGCGTCGTCCGTGACAAGTTGCTCCCCGAGCTTATCGATATGGCTGGTGCTCGACACCTCGTTCGCGTGCTGCCGGCCGCTATAAAGGATCGATGCCTTGAGCGTGGTTTCCTTGGCCCACGATTTCAATTTTGCGGGCGAAGGCAGCATCACATCGGCGGCCCACAAATTCTGGCCCAGGTAGCTGCGCCCCATCCAATACGCGTTGACGCCCGGAAATTCGCTCAATTTGGCTAATATGGACGCATTTTCGCCTGGCGAAATCGGCTCGTCCCACTGGACTTTGTTCTTTTTGGGATCCCGAAAATCGGCGATCATCGGGCGATTGGCCAGCGGACGGGAAACGTTCCAACTCCCGATCTCGCGCGGCGCGGCGCTATCGACCTTCGCCGTCAGCGGCACAGGCAGTTCGAATTCCACCGCCATCTTTCGCAGATGCGGATACGCCAACTCATCCTTATATAAACCCTCCGCTTGCATCGCCTGGAGCCACTGAATTTGCCCCTTGGCCTGCTCCGCTGGAAACACGCCGCGCTCGATTTGCGTGGTGCCTTCGAGCTTCACCCAGTCGTTGTACTTGTCCTCTTTGAAATCCGCCGGCAGCAGCCAGGTCAGGCTTTGCGGACCATCCGCCGTTGCGCGCGCCTCGATCAAGCGCGGCTGCATCGCGCCGGTTAACGCGTATAAATTCCGCGTACGTTCATGGCGCTTGCCCTGCGCGTCTGTCCATTTCAGCTCGACCATCGGATTCGCCGCCGGTTTGCCATAGAACTCGATATGAACGTGTCCGTCTTTTCCGTCATCGGGCGCGTGAACGATGGGAATGATGCGGCCGACGTACGTCACGGCGCGGCCTGCCTCCATATCGCCGATCATGTTGGCGAAATTTTCCGTCGAGTAAAACGTATCTTCCTGCAAGGCTTCGAGCGATGAAATGTGTTCCTTATCGATACCCAGCATGAAGTCCGGCTCGCTCATGTGGATGTCGATTTTGAGCGTGTCGAAAATCGGCGCGAACTCCGGCCGCAGCTCGCCGTGCGATTGGGACATCACGTAGCGGAAAATTTTCGGAAGAGTTTCGTTTTGATAGTGATCCCAAAATTCTTCGATGTCGGTCTTGATGCGCTGGTCGAGAATGACAGTTTGGCCTGATTCGATTCGCACCCATCCGGTATCGACCTGCACCTGTTCGTAAGGCTTGATCACGCCGTTATAAGGTTGCGTCACGGTGGTGACGGTAAATTCGCGTTTCAACAGCTCTTTCCCCGCCGCGTCATAAGCGTGCACGCGATAGGTGGGGCCGCCGTCATATTGATCGAGCTGAATTTTTTCGAGGGGGATTTTTAACGCCGCAGCGAGCGCTTCATCGACTGGATAGAGCTCGTGAACCCAGCGCGCCGGCGAATACATGACGCGCATTCCCGTAGCGTCTTCGTTTTTCTTGAATTCGATTTTCATGGACGCAACTGGTTTGCCTTTGAGTTGCGGCGCGATCTCGTCCATCAGCCAACTGAAGCCCTGTTTGTAGGCACACAACACCGTCACCTGGGCCTGCGGAACCATCGCCTTGATCTGCGCCGCCAGCTTCTGCCGCTGCTCCGGACCTTCGCTGACGCGCGCCAGGATTTTCACCGGTCCGTTTAATTTCGGTAGCGCGGCCTTCACTGCTTTGAGCAGCCGCGCGCCTTCCCAGGGAATGACGAGGTCTTCCTGAAACGTCGGCGTCGCCTGATGGAATATAAATCCCGGAGCCTCATAGTGCAGCGACGGATTATGCTCGCAACACTGCGTGCCCGCGTGCAGGCTGCCCGTTTCGACCTTCACACTTGTCTTCAGCTTGGCGGCGATTTCCTTCGCGACGGACTCCTTTAATCCCGGCTCTGCAATGTCGACAAAGACCTTCGCTTCGACGTCATGCACCGGACCCACGATCTCCTCCATCCATTTGTCGAGCCGGTACAGTGCGACGCTGGCCTGTCCTGCGGAGGAGCGGAGAGAGAAGAAGCGGTGCAGATCGTAGCGAATCTCTTCGAGCGATAAATACTGTTTTCCTGTCTCCCAAAGATTCGGAAAATGATCCGAGAGCAGGCCTAGCGCCGCCGCTGGATCCCCTGACACCAGCACCGCGCTCTGACGGCCGAACGCTTTATCGACGACGCGCAACTCGCCTTCGCCCGGTGCCAGCGAGTCGGCATTTTGATCCTCTTCATGCAGCTTGCGCGCGGCTTCCTTCGCAAGATCGGAGCCTTCAACGATCACCGATTTCGTACGCACGTCTTTGATCGCCGCGCCCGAATCGGGAGTCGCTAGAGGCAGCGTAATCCCAGTGGTCTCGAGGCCCACGCGAGCGGCCAAATTCGCCATCGCGATGCCGGCTTTGCCCGCCGGAACATAAAGCTGTGCGTCGAGATTCGAAGGGATCGGCATGCGCGCGGTGCCGCGAAACAGGCCGTGCATGGTATATAAAGTCGCCAGGTCGAGACGCTGCGGACCAGCCTCGGCGTCGGTAGGCGCAGCAGCCGGGGCCGCAGTGGCCGGCGGAGCAGCAGGAGGCTCCGGGGACAGGGGCTTTTCGCTAACCGCCGAAACATCGCCAACAAGGAGTTCATGAACATTGGCGAGCTTGGGAGATTTGATCGCGGCGGCAAGCTGTTCCTTGGTCGCCGACCCTACGAATTGCGCTACCGCGATGCTGGCTTTGCCCTTGAGATACGTCAGCCCAATAAGCTTCGCCTTGA
This sequence comes from Bryobacteraceae bacterium, assembly GCA_049521155.1. Taxonomy (GTDB): domain Bacteria; phylum Acidobacteriota; class Terriglobia; order Bryobacterales; family Bryobacteraceae; genus Palsa-187. The sequence goes on along the minus strand of JBEKPC010000117.1, from coordinate 11,101 downwards.
CTTCGAGGGGGAGAACGTCGAGCCGGTCGCCGGGAACTTTCCATAAATACGGGGCGCGCGAGGCGAACGCCTCGGCTGCCGCGAGCAATCCGGCATCGTCATGCCCGACGATCAACAGATTGTCTCCGGCTTCGAAAACTCCGCCCTCGTTCGCTTCCAGCTGGTAGTTGACGGACGCGCTTCTGCCGACGTAAATTCTAGGCCCGTCCTTACGATCATCATTCGCCGGGATCACCAGCGGCGGCGTCAGCCCCGTCGACCCGAACCCCAGCCGAGCCGCGATATCGGCCGCCGCTGCGTTCTCCGCCGCCGTCGGATTCTCAGGCACCACCACTTTGCCCGCAATGAAATCGACGATCCCGTCGCCATTCGTATCGCGCAGCATCCAACCTGCGGCGAACGGATCAAGCAGATGATTCGCCTCCGGCGTGCTGGTTTGAAACGCCTGATTCACCGGCAGAACACAGACGGCAAGCACCAGCAGCCGGAAGCGGATCGTCATGACCTATTGCAAATCGCCTTTAGGCATCGACCCCGAAATAAACTCGCCGATATCGTGCTTCAACTTGGCGTGCGAATCGGAGTCGATATAGAGCATATGGCCGGCCTGGTAGAAATCCCAGGTGATGTTTTTGTGCATCTCCGGACTCAGTCCCATGTGGTTGAACGTGTATTCGACCGCGTAGTACGGCGTCGCCAGATCGTAGTATCCGGCCGCGACCATCACCTTCATGTACGGATTCTTCACCATTGCGTTGCGCAGCATGCTGGTGGTGTCCCCGAACTGGTTGCCGGAGCCATAATCCCACGGCTGCACGCCGCCGCCGGTGTAGTAAAACATGTCGGTTTTATAATTCAGCTCATCGCGCATGTAGTGCTGAAAAATCGCCACGAACGGTGGAGTGATCAGCGAGCTCGAAGGATCGTACTCGCTGGTTTCGCCCGTATTCAGAGCGGACGGCCCGGCCAGGCGGCCATCGTAACGGCCGATCGTCTCATGCTCATGGCGGAGCAGTTGCCGCGTGAAGTGCCCCACATCCCAGCGCAGATTCGATTCATCCAGATACTGTGGCTCGAGGCCGGTATACTTCGTCAGCTTCTCGATCACGGCCTTGCGTTCCGCCACCGGCAGTTCGTCGCCTTTGGCCAGCGCCGCGGCATACTCACCTTGCGCGAACCCTTCGGCGTCTTTCAGAAACGCTTGCAGATTCTTTTTCTGTAAGTCTGGCGAGACCTTCTTGTGATACCAGGCATCGGCCGCGTAGGTCGGGAACTCCAGTTGGAATACCAGATCGTCGCTGCGGCTCCAGATGGTTTCGAGGTTCAGCGTCGTGCCGATCAGCACCACGCCGTTGAAGGCGATGCCGCGCTCAATCAGATAGCCGGCGATCCCCGCCGCGCGGAATGTTCCGTAGCTTTCGCCGGCGATGTACAGCGGCGAAAGTTCGCGGCTATTGTGCGTGATGTACATGCGCATGAATTCGCTTACCGATTGAATGTCGCCCTGCACGCCGTTCATGTGCTTGGCCACTTCCAGCGTCTTGGCGCGGCTGTAGCCAGTGCCCACCGGATCGATGAACACCAGGTCGGTATGATCGAGCCAGGTATCCTGGTTATCGATCATTTTGTAAGGCGGCGGAGGCATGCTGCCATCCGGCATCAGCTTCGGACTGCGCGGTCCCATTCCGCCCATGTGCACCCACATCGAAGCGGAACCGGGTCCGCCATTGAAGCAGAACGTCAGAGGACGCTTGGTGAGATCGCTGGCGCCATCGAGCGTGTACGCCATATAAAAAATATGCGCTTCGGTTTCGCCGTTGGCCGGATTCTTCAGCGGCATCTGTGCGACGGTCGCGGTATAGTTCAACGTCTTACCGTGGACCGTCACCGAATGGTGCGTCACCACCGGCGTTTCGTCGATGTCGCCGCCCAGGGCCGGTCCAGGTCCGGAGATGCCTCCCCGGCCGCGTCCACCGCCCGGAGTCGGCGCGGGAGGCGCGGGCGCCGTCGTTTGTGCCGGCGCTGGAGTTGGGGTGGAAGGTTGAGCCTGACGGGTTGGCTGTTGCTGTGCGAGGAAAAGCGCTAGGAGCGGAACAATCATTAGTAAATGATATTCCAACGCAGTACAATTTTGTCAGGAGCGTTTCCATGAGACTCTTTTGCGCAATCACATTCACCGCCTGTCTGCTCATCTCGGGGTGCCGACGGCATCGCCCTCATCGAGACGATCCGTTTCGGCAGGCGAAGGTGGACGACGCGCAAAAGGCGCGAGCCCAAGAGGCCGCGAATCGTCTTATGGCGGAGCTCAACAATGCTACCTGCCAGCCGATCTACAACGAGGCCAGCGTATTCTTTCGCTCCCAGGACTCGGAAGCGTGGGGGGAGGAATGTCACGCGCTGAAGAAGAAACTGGGCGCCTGGAGCAGTTTTCAGGTGGAGGATACGCAAAGCTGGGAGGCTGGAGTCGTGGTGTGCCTGCAAGGGCTGGCTAAGTTTGAAAACGAAAGCAAACGGGGTTGCGATTGCCTGGGTACAAAACGACAAGGGCTTGAAGCTCTACTGGATCGCCTTTCAACAGCAAGATCCTCGGCACTGGCGGCAAATCCCTCCGCTGCCTACCCGTCGTAACTTGAGCGATCCTCCCGCGGTAAGATCGCCGACGGACAGCTTCGCGTCGTGAAGTGAACCTTCTCATAACCGCCGCCGCTATCCCGTCTCCGCGATCCGCTTCACGGTTTGGAATGTATCGGACTGCTCCACGGTCTTATCGGTTCGATAGCGCTTCACGCGCGCGAAACGGAGCGCCAGGCCGCTCGAGTAACGCGGGCTCACTTGCAGATCGTTAAATGCGATCTCCACTACGATCTTCGGCTCGACGTGCACGGTGTAGTTATCCCTCCCGATCTCGATTTTTTGCAGCTCCAAAGTTTGCCAGGCAAGCATTTCGTCGGTCAATCCCTTGAATGTTTTCCCGAGCATCGCGAAGCCACCCTTCTCCACGTCGCGTGCGCCCAGATGTAAATTGCTCAGCCAGCCCTTGCGCCGTCCGCTGCCCCACTCCGCTGCGAGTATCACCAGATCGAGCGTCTTTACATGCTTGATTTTCAACCATGCGCCGCCGCGCGCGCCAATCACATACTGTGAATCGGGCGATTTGGCCATGATGCCTTCGTGGCCTCGCGCCAGCGCTTCTTCCAGAAACCGATGCCCTTCGCTCGCCTCGCCGGTGGCGAGATGCGGAACCACGGAATACGGTGCGAGCTTTCTTAACACCTCGAATCGTTGCCGCTGACTTTCCCGCAGCAAATCGCCTCCGTCGAGATACAACACGTCGAACCAGAACGGAGCGATAGGAAGCTCGCCACGCATTTTCTCCACATCCAGCTTGCGTCCGAAGCGCCGCATCGTGATCTGGAATGGCTGCGGACGGCCATCGGGTTTAAGGCTCAACGCCTCGCCGTCGAGAATTACGTTTTTAGCCGGTAGAGCCCGCACTGCTTCGACCACCTCCGGCACAGCCACCGTAACTTCGTTCAATGCGCGCGAAAATACTTTTACCTCGTCTCCCGATTTGTGCACTTGAATGCGTGCCCCGTCCAGCTTGTATTCGAGCGAAGCTTCCCCTAGATCATCCAGCGCTTCGACCACATCCTCGGCCGTCTGCGCCAGCATCGGCTGCACCGGTTGGAATAGCCTGATCGCGTATTCGTCCACCCCGGCCTCGCCTCGTTCCAGCAACGCCTGCGCGACCTTCGCGACATCTCCCGCGACCATGGCCGCCTGCCGCACGCGATCGAGATGGATGCCGGTCGCCTTCGCCAGCCCTTCGAGCATGATGCCTTCGAGCGCGCCCTGGCGCAGTCCTCCCAGCAAAACCTCCGCTATGAATTGCTGCTCGGGCGCCGTCGCGCGGCTGAGCAATTCCTGAAGTAGCTCCCGCCGGCGCTGTCCCGATCCACTTCCTTCGGCTCGCGCGATCGCATCGAAGGTTCGGTTCAGTTCCAGCAGCGCGATCGTCGGTTCCGGCGCTGGCGGCGTGGCGGCGTCGCGAATAGCCTGGTATCCCAGTCCGATCCGTCCCTGCCGGATCCGCCCCGATAGAATCGCCGTGACGATTTCGATTTCATCGCCCTGCAACTCGCGCAGCAAGGCGCTTAGCAGGGAGATTTTCTCCAGCCGTTTGCTCGTCTCAGCGATTCGTTGCGAAGTTCCGACGACTTGCGCCAGTAGCATGCCCGCAGTGTACGACGGAATTTACTTTGATTGGCCGCGAACCGGTGACGAGGATGTCGACTAGTCTCCGGGCGCTCTGCTGCCAGTCAGGGCTGGTCGCAACGTTGGCCACGCCGATCAGCGCCCGAAGCAGATCGATTGGATCGAGGTCCTTGCGTATCTCGCCGCTCTGAATCGCGCGCTTCACCAGGGCCCGAATCGCTTCCCAGACCAGCGCGTAGGAAGCTTCGAACACCTGCGAGGGGCCGCCGACGAGCGTATTCAGAGCCGGGGCGATGATCTGCTTTGTCGCGATATAGTCGACGAATAACAACATCCACGCCCGCAAGGCTTCGATCGGGGGCAAGGTCTCCGCGAACTTCCGCTCGGCTGCCGCCAGTTTTTCTACCTCAGTCCGGTAAACGGCTTCGAGAAGCTCGTCGCGGGTAGGGAAGTGGCGATACAAAGTTCCAGCTCCGACACCGGCCTGTTTGGCGATGTCGTCCAGGCTGGTATTGGCGCCCGACCTGGTGAACGCCTCTTTCGCCGCTTCCAGAATTCGTTCGCGATTACGCAGCCCGTCGGTGCGCGGCTTTCGTTCGACAGATCGTGAACGTTTCACAGGCATTCAAAAAACTTGCAACCGGAGACAGTCTCCGGTAATCTACTAATGCGGAGACTATCTCCGGTTTATCAGATTTGTGGCGGTTCGTCAATAATTAGGAGAAGAAACTATGCGTATCTTTGTCACCGGGGCGACAGGCTTCGTCGGCTCCGCAATCGTTCAGGAACTCATCGGCGCGGGTCATCAGGTGCTCGGCCTGGCGCGTTCGGAAGCAGGCGCTGCGTCCCTTGCCGCCGCTGGAGCCGAGGTACATCGCGGTTCACTCGAAGATCTGGAGAGCCTGCGTAGTGGAGCGCAGAGCACGGATGGCGTGATCCATACGGCCTTCATCCACGACTTTGCGAACTACGGGCCCGCCGCCGAAACGGACAGGCGCGCCATCGAGACGCTGGGAGCCGCTCTCGCGGGGTCTGATCGCCCACTGATCGTCACTTCCGGCACCTTACTTCTTCAGCGCCAAGGCCCACTCGCAACCGAAGAAGATCCTAACAATCCCAATTTTCCCCGCAAATCGGAAGAGGCGGGACTTGAGTTTTCGTCGCGTGGCGTACGCGCGTCAGTGGTGCGACTCCCGCCCTCCGTGCATGGCGATGGCGATCACGGCTTTGTCCCGCGCCTTATCGCCATCGCGCGTGAAAAAGGCGTTTCGGCCTATGTGGGTGACGGCCAAAACCGCTGGCCCGCGGTGCACCGGCTCGATGCCGCGCATCTTTACAGGCTGGCGATTGAAAAAGGTTCTGCTGGAGCCCGCTACCACGCGATCGCCGACCAGGGCGTGCCGTTCCAAGACATCGCGGCCGTTATCGGCCGGCGTTTGAAAGTGCCGGTTATCAGCAAATCGCCGGAGGAGGCCGCTGATCATTTTGGCTGGATCGCGCGCTTCGCGAGTATTGACGGCCCCGCTTCGAGCGCGCAAACTCAGGAACAACTGGGATGGCGCCCCACGCATGCGTCCTTGATCGCCGATATCGACCGGCCCAGCTATTTTGAAGCCTGAAATAATAAAGGATAAAATCCAATGACGAAAGAAATCATTCTCGGCGGAAGTTTCACGCTCGCCAACAGTTCGCTGACCGTGAACCGTATGGGTTATGGCGCAATGCAACTGGCGGGTCCCCAAGTGTGGGGACCGCCGCGCGATCCGGACGAAGCGGTCCGGGTCCTCAAAGCGGCCGTGGAAGCCGGCGTCAACCACATAGATACCAGCGATTTCTATGGTCCTCACGTGACGAATCAGATCATCAAGCAAGCGCTGCATCCTTATCCGGACGGCCTGGTGATCGTCACCAAGGTGGGCGCCCGCCGGGGAGCGGACAAATCCTGGCCTCACGCTCTTTCGCGCCAGGAGCTGATAGACGCAGTTCATGACAACCTGCGAAACCTCGGCCTGGACGCGCTGGATGTCGTGAATCTGCGTGTCGGCGGACTCGCGGCGCCCTCAGATGAAACGATCGAGGAACCCTTCACGGTGCTCGCCGAACTCAAGCAGCAGGGATTGATTCGTCATCTCGGTTTGAGCAATATCAGTCCACGGCAATTGTCGGAAGCGCAGAAAATTTCTGAGGTCGTCTGCGTGCAGAACTTGTACAATGTTGCGCATCGGGACGACGACGGCTTCATCGGCGAACTGGCGAAACAAGGCATCGCTTACGTGCCGTTCTTCCCCTTGGGAGGATTTACTCCCTTACAATCCACAGCGCTCGACCGAGCCGCGGCGTCCTTGCAATCGACCCCGATGCAAGTCGCCCTCGCATGGCTTCTACAGCACGCACCAAATATCGTGCTGATTCCCGGCACATCGTCGGTCAAACATCTACGCGAAAATCTCGCAGCCTCGGCGCTGCAACTTCCTCCCGAAACGATCTCCGATCTGGACTTGATCGCAGACGGCCCCAAGCAGTGAAGAGTGGCGCATCCGCTTACCTCGGCCACAGAACCCACGGGCGGCCAGGCGCGGACCACGTGTTGATCGTCGACCGGAAATCGGCCCGCTACGTCAACGTCATTGCCATTTGGGCGGCAGTTCGTTCATAATATCGTGAGCCGCACGCGCCTCGCCGCATCGATGATGCTGGCGTTGGGGGCCGTTGCGGCCCGGGCCGACTTGACTTAGTCGGCGTTCAGATATATGCCAGCGGACCCACCGGCCAGAACGCAGGAGCATACTCGGCAACAGCTTATCAGTATTCCACGAACAGTAACACCGATCAGTTCGGTTTGGACGTCAATGGCACGCCGTCGCTGGCAATTAGTCTCGCTCTCGCTAATGGCCCGAATGTCTTCACGTTTTCAGGGGGCACTGGCTTCCCCATCGACATTATTGGACTGAATCTATTCTTCAACGACACTGGGACTTCTTACAATCCGGCTTACCAGGCAGGGGTGGGAATACCGGGGGATCTATCGGCTTACGTAGCTGCGGGCAGTTCGACGTTCTCGATTCCGGTGGCGGGAACTGACGTGCAGTCCTACAACACCAGCTTCACCAATGTGAATTCCACCACCTACAGTGGAGCGACCAGCTTTACGGTAGGAAATAGTGTGATCACGCTCACCGATTTTTCGGCTGCGAATACTCCATCTGGCTCGTTTACTCTTACGGTTACCCCGACTCCGGAGCCGCGCATGTTTGTAGCGCTCGGGCTCGGCCTAGCATTGCTGGCCCTAACTCTGCGTCGCACATAAGGCGACGTCCTAGGGGTTATAAACCCGCCCCGTCAGGGTGGGGATTGCCGGAACGGCTAGGAAACTCATCAACTGCAACAATCCGCCGTTGCCACTTCGTTCAAGGTCTCTTCCATATATAATCCTAGCTGCGGAGATGCGCATGATTTCCATCTTTGGCGCGGCGAAACCGGCTATGCCGCCGGTGGAAAACAATTCCTGGGTCATCAATCGCGAAACAGGCACAGTAATGGTCTTTGTTCACGGCGTGCTTTCGAGCGCGGCGGAGTGCTGGTATCAGCCCAAGACCGGCGCATTCTGGCCCCATCTGGTTCGCGACGATCAAGGCGATTTAGGCCGGATTTCCGTCTTTCTGGGCGGATATAATACCGAGGTCGACGCCGGCGAGTACGGAATGCGCGATTGCGCAAAAGAATTGCTGGACGCGCTGTCGCGTGAGACCGGCGGCTATCCGGCGGTGCTGGCCCATGAGCGGCTGGTGTTCGTCTGTCACAGTCTGGGTGGAATTGTGGTTCGCTACATGTTGGAGTGCTGGCGCGAACTGTTTGAGTCCAAGGCGATTTATCTGGTTCTCGCCGCTTCCCCCTCGGTCGGTTCCCGGTGGGCCAATTCGCTTGAGAATGTCATTTCGTTTTTTCGAAACCGCACTGGCCGGGAGCTCAAATGGAGATCCGACTCGCTGGACGATCTGGACAGACGTTTCAAGGACATGCGGGATCTCGGTCTCATCCCCAATTTAGCTGGGTGCGAATGGTGCGAACAAAGGTTTATAAAGTTGCCGTGGTTTAGAAGGCTGCCGGGCTTCTTTCGAATCTCACCCATCGTCCCGGTCTCCTCGGCTTCGCGCTATTTTGGCGACTATCATCTGATTCCCGGCAGCGATCATATCAGCATCGTCAAACCGATGGATGACAGGGCCCTTGTCCACCAGCTTCTCGGCGACGCTTATAAACGGTTCGACGTGAAATTTCCGGCGACGATGCCGGCGCCTCAGCCATTACCGGCGTCCAACTCCCTCACCGGGACGAAGCCCGACCTGTTTCAATGCGACCGGATCAGTTACTCAACCTTTATTTACGATGACGGCGACGGTCATAACCAAATGGCTTTTGAGGGAATTCGGGGAGTGCGGAGCCAGTCGGGAACGACGACTTACGAATTGGCTTCTCCTTGGGTGAGCCGGGGAAAGGCGAACGAGTATCTGCTCCAGCAGAATGAAACGTCACCTGGCGTTTCCCTTTTGGCGGACAATAAGACCCTTCAATTCGATCCGGCGCCTTCGGCCGAGCGGCCACAACGATTTTTGGTCGAGCGTTTGGATGCCCACACGTATGCGATGGACCGGAAGGAATTAGGGGAATCGGGGAACGGTAGACAGGATTCCTCCGACTATGCGCAAGTCGAGGTGCGCGGAGAGACCGCCGGTGAGTTAGTGCTCGAAGTTAGCTTTCCGGCTTCCATGTCTTTGACACGGGAACAGCCTTTTGTGTACGCCTACCAAAATCTTGTGATCGGAGGCGAGGAGACGCAGGTTTTCGACTCCGCGCTGACTCGCCGAGCCGCGGCAGGATTTTCTTATTCGCGGCTGCTCAACAGCGTCTTCCTGAGAGTGACCAAGCCTCCGCAGAACACCGCCTATCGTCTTTACTGGCGGCTTGGCGAACCTTTCATCGGCACTCTTCCGTCGACGCCGGAACAGCGCGCCCGGCTGGAGGCGAGGCGAACGCAGCTTCTCTCGGCCCGGGACTGCTTCGCTGCCAGCGGCGAAGGGGTTGCAGCCCGCAAAAAGCAACTAATCGATTGTCTGGCGAAGATCGGGGATCACGTCGCGGAGATTCTTCTGAAGACGATCGTCAAAACCCCTGCTGATCAGACGGCGCTATTGGACCTTCTTCCGCATATCGAGATCACCGTCATGGGCATGGAGGCTGCGGACAAGAAAATATTGAGATTCGTCGCCGGCACCGCGGTCGCGGGGCCTGATTTCTGGGATGTGAAGATGCCGGTCGGCGAGGGCATAGCCGGGCGGGCGGCCAAGCGATTAGAGGCCCGAACCTACGATGATGAAGAAACCAGAGGCTCTGTTTTCGCCGGGTTGTACATGGAACTGGAGCCCGGAAAGCGCCATGCGTGGCTCCTTGCCGTTCCCCTGTGGAGCGAGGACTGCGGCCGTCAGGCGATCGGCGTCCTGAACGTGGGCACCTACGATCCCAGCCGCGCCCATATCCTCCGCGTGCTGGGACAGGAGGCCTCGATCCGCGACCTGGCTTCCTGGTCAAACTCGACATTCCTGCCGGAGTTCCTGACCGTGTTATCTTCGAAACAGGGAGATCCTACCACATGATCGTCAAAAAACTTGCGGTCGGCCAGGGCCTTCAAGCGTTCCGTCTGATCGCGCAGCCGGCGGCTGTGAAAGATACCCACACCGAGCCGGACGAGTTAACGTCCGATAAGATCCATGGTATCTTCTACAAACGGCTTATGGACGAATCGGAAAAGGTTGCGGAGCAGGTCGCTTCCACCGCCGATTCCGATCATTAGCGGCGTTTCAAAACCCCCAAAGCGGGGATCGTCCTGCTCAAAGCCGCAGTTGTTTTCTTAACGGGGCTTAAATGACCATAATTGCGTCGTTACGGGCTAAGAAGACGCCTTATTTGACCATTTTCCTGCGGCATGCCGCGATCCGCTGAGGACACTAGCGAGATCGGTACGTTCTGACCACCGTAAGAAAATCTTCCGAATTACTTCCGTGCGTTTTCCGGGCAGGAAACGGCATCGTCGGGAATAATGCCATATCGGAGAAATTCTTAAAATGACACGAAGACTAGCAGGCTTGCTGTTCATTACGGCCGCGCTCGCCCGCGCCGGCAGCATCCAGTACACCATCTCGAACGACGTTTACAACGTGTGCAGCAGGCTATACTGCACTGGCGGACCCTATTCCCTGGCGATCACCTTCGACGTGCCTTCAAAGTGGATAACCTCACCTTCCCTCAGGGTCCGCTTAGCACTGGAACTGGCGGGAACATTGAACCTTACATCACCAGTTTCCTCCTTTCGGACGGGACTGGCTTTGAGATCACCAACTCGACCGTGACCAGCAACGATTCAACATCGCCACGGACGGAAGCGGGAACATAACGGCTTGGTATATCAACGTATCCAGTTCCACCGGATACGCTTGGACCTACTGGTTCCCTACCTACCCGCAGGTCTATTACACAAGCGGGTTCACTGCGGCCATGGGATCGGGAAGCTGCTTTCAATATGGTCAGAGCACGCTATCCGCCACGACTTGCGAAGGAAGCGCGTCCATGCAGTCCGTCGGCGGGTCCACCCCAGAACCGTCCACTGGGGCGCTGATGGCGTTGGTTTCGTTGCTATGCCTACTCCGCCAGGTTTGTGCGCACTTCAGCGTTACTCGTCCCGCAGCGACACCAAGGGATCGACGCGCGTTGCCTTAAAGGCCGGCCAGGAGCAGGCGCCGATCCCTACCGTCACCAACAGCGCCACCTTCGATGCATCCACGAAGGTGTTGAGATCGGTGGAGGTGAATCCGCCGCCGAGTTCGATGATGCC
>JBEKPC010000116.1:0-17229 GCA_049521155.1 Bryobacteraceae bacterium | reverse complement strand
GAGAACGGAGCCAAGGGTTGGGCCTTCGCCGACGTGCTTCCGGTCTTTAAGGCTCAGGAGGATTGGGAAGGTGGCGCCAATGCCTGGCGCGGAGCCGGCGGCCCCATCCACATCCGCCGCCCCAAAGATCCTCATCCCACAGCACCAGCCTTCCTCGATGCAGCCCGCCAGATGGGCATGCCGATTCTGGATGACGTGAACGGACCGATGGTCCCCGGCGCAGGCTACATCAACATGAACATCGCCGCGGATGGTACTCGCGTGAGCGCCGTCAACGCCTTTCTGCGCCCGGCGCTGTCGAGGCCGAACCTCACCCTGCTGCTCAACACGGCCGTGGTGAAGCTGAACTTCAAAGGGACTCGATGCATGGGCGTCAAGGTGATGACTGGCGGCAACGTGACGGATATCGCGGCCGGGAAGGAAGTGATTCTTACCGCCGGGTCCATCCATAGCCCCAAGCTTCTGATGCTCTCAGGCGTCGGGGAAGCAACGGCGCTTCGCAGTCTTGGAATCGATGTCGTTGAGAACCTGCCCGGCGTTGGCGGGAATCTTCAGGACCATGTGCTCGTCTCCGGCGTCGTGTTCAAGTACAAAGGCAAGATGCCGGACCGGCCGGCCGATAGCAATGCCGTCGAGGCAGAGGCGTACTTGTCGAGTGCCGCGTCGAGTGACACCGACATTAATCTTGTCCTCGAACAATTGCCCATCGCTACTCCCGAAGCGGCCGCGCGCTTTGGTGCCCTTCCGGAGGACGCGTTCACGATCGCGCCGGCTCTTGTGCAGCCAACCAGCCGAGGCGCTGTCCGCTTGGCGAGCAATAATTTTCAGGATGCCGCTGTGATCGATGGCAACTATCTCGGCACGGATCAGGATTTTGCGGCCATTGTGCGCGCCATTGAAGCCGCGCGTGAGATCGGAAATCAACGCGCCTTTGACAGTGTGCGTGAGATCGAAGTCATGCCTGGCCCCAACGCGACCGCCGAAGACATCCGGGAACTTGCCCGGCTTGGCTCGGCGAGCTTCGGACATGCCGTCGGCACATGCAAAATGGGCGTGGACCATCGCGCGGTCGTCGACCCACAGCTCCGGGTGTACGGCCTTACCGGCTTGCGCGTGGCCGACGCGTCCGTCATGCCGCGAATCATTACCGGGCCAACGAATGCCCCAACTCATATGATTGCCGGCCGCGCAGCCAAGCTGATTCTCGGCTAGCATGACCATCGACACCCATCACCACATATTGCCCGACTTTTTCTGGCAGGCGACCGAGAACGCAAATGCTCCCGTCGGAGGACTTGCGCCGCTTCGCTGGACCAAGGAAGCAAGTATCTCGTTCATGGATGACGCCGGCATCGACGTTGCCGTGGTCTCTTTGAGTTCACCCGGCGTGCACACGGGAGCCTTGGCGCGCCGCTGCAATGAATTCTCGGCCGAACTCATCCATCGAAGGCCGGACCGCTTCGGAGGTTTCGCCTGCCTTCCCCTACCGGATGTCGATGCGTCCTTAGAAGAGCTCTCCTACGCGCTCGACGTCCTCCGCCTCGATGGCTTCGTTCTCTTCACCAATTCCAACGGCGTGTACCTCGGAGATCCTGTGTTGGAGCCAGTCTTCGAAGAATTGGAGCGCCGCAAAGCCGTCGTTTATGTGCATCCTAATCCTTCACCGGACGCGGTTGCCCATTCGTTAGGACTCCCCGACAATCTGCTCGACTTCCCGACAGACACCAATCGGGCCGTCGCTCAGATGCATTACACAAACAGATTCGCACGCTCACCAAACGTGAAGTATATTTTCTCTCACGCCGGAGGTTCGATTCCCTATCTTGCCACACGCTTCGCGATCGTCGACGAGATGGGATTCATCCCGGGCGGCGACCAGCGAGGCTCTGCTGCCGACATGTTCCGCCGCATTTATTGGGACACAGCGCTTGCCGCCAGCGATCCTGTCCTCCGCATGCTGCGCGACGTGGCGGGAATCGATCAAGTCCTGTATGGCACGGATTTTCCGTATCTACGCCGCGACTTGGCTATAAACACCAAACAACACGTCTTGCAAAGCTCTGAGTTGAATGATTTGGAAAAGCGTGCCATTCTCGGAGTCAACGCGTCGGGCCTTTTTCCGGCGACTCCGTCCTTCGCGAAAGGAAAATAGAATGCGACCCACCATCCATCCGCTCAGCGACGAAGACTCGGTCGCGGTCGCCGCTTTGCGATCGGTAGTCGCACCCATGAAAGGCAAGCTCGAAGGAACCGCTGCCCGCAGTCTGTTCGACGACATCATGGAACGGGTCGCAGTCCCGGAGGGCGTAACCTTTGAAGCCGCGACCGTCGGAGGAATATCCGGCGGGTGGGCCAAGCCGGCGCGTGCTCAAAAAGGCGTCGCGATCCTTCACGTCCATGGCGGCTGGTTCAATTGGGGAACCGCTCAGGCCTACCGGAATTTCGCCGGACACATCGCTTTGAGCGCCGGCGCCGATGCTTTTATTCCAGATTATCGGCTCGCTCCCGAGCATCCGTTTCCCGCTGCCGTTCGGGACCTCGAAGCATGCTATCGCGGACTGGTTGACCAGGGAATCACCAGGATTGCCCTAACGGGCGACTCGGCTGGAGGCGATCTGGCCCTGGTGCTTCTGTCAACAGCATCTGTAGTGGGCGCAGTCCTATTCTCTCCGATCACCGACCTCGCGCTCACAGGCGAGAGCTTCGACACGCGAGCGCAAGCAGATCCGTACTTCACCAAATCCCAAGCCGCGGGCCTCGTCCGGTCCTATTTGGGCGAGACCGATCCGAAGAATCCCCTGGCCTCGCCTCTCTACGCCGATCTGACCGGCCTGCCGCCAATCCGCATTCACGTGGGAGACGACGAAGTATTGTTGGACGACTCGCGCCGCTATATAGAACGCGCCGTCGCGGCGGGTGTCGACGCCAAACTGGACCTATGGATGGGAATGCCGCACGGCTTCGTCACCAATGTCGGCGGATTCAACGCTGCCACGCAGGCGCTCAAGGCAAGCGGAGCATTTCTAGCCGAGCGGCTGGGAGCACGAAATGGGTAAACACATCAGCATCTCTCCCGAACAAGCAGCGGATCGCCTCGCGATTCGAGAGCTCGTGGAGGCCTATGGACACTGCGCCGATCGCAGTAGATAGAGCTAATCGGTCCTCAACGCATCCATTGGCGAAATGGAAGCAGCGCGGCGGGCGGGAATGACGGCGGCGAAAAATGCGCAGATCGCCAATGTGCCGGCGGCGACGATCAGCGCGAGTGGATCCCAGCTGGATACGCCATAGAGTTGCGCAGATAGCAGGCGCCCGGCTCCGATGGCCAAGGGAACGCCGAATATCAGGCCCAGCAGCACCCGGAAGGACGCCCCACGCAGCACCAGCCCCATTACGCTTGCCCGATCCGCGCCCAATGCTATCCGCAGTCCAATTTCATTGGTCCGCTGCGCGACAGAATATGCTGTGACGCCGTATAATCCGACCGCCGCGAGCAGGAGCGCTACGATTCCGAATAAGCCGGCCAGGCTGGCGACGGCGCGCTCCTGATCGAAGGAGAGAGACACCTGCTCCTGCATCGTTCGGACGCTGATCAGCGTGAGGTTCGGGTCCACTGCGGCCAGCAGTTTTGTGAGCACCGGTTCCAGAGCACCGGGCTGCAAAGAGGTCTTGAGCATGATGCCGGAAATGAAGTGAGTGCTCGACTCTACCCGCTGCATCATTGCATCCTTATAGTCGACGCTTTGCGCCAGCGGCACGAAGAACGTCGGCCGCGCGGGGCGACTCAACGCAAAGCCGGCGAACTTCGCGTCGCGGACCACACCGACGATCCGGTAGGTGGAGGCATATTCCGGGAGATCCAAGCCGAAGTGCTGATCGAGAGGGTCCTCGCTGTCCTTAAAGAAGCGTTTGACGAAGGCTTGATTGACAATCGCTACGGGAGCGGTGGTCTCGTTGTCGGCATTCGTGAAGCCCCGGCCTCGAAGCATCGTCATGCCGAACTCTTGCATATAATCCGTGCTGACGCGATCCCAGGATGAAACCCAGTTGCCATTCGTATCCGGCCCGGGATGACCCGCAACGAACACAAATTCTCCCCAATTGTCCGTGAGAGGGTTGTATAGAGCGAGTCCCGACCCCTGCACGCCGGGCAGAGCCTTGAGCTTGCGCTCCAGTTCGCGATTGAGCGCGGTCAGCTTCGGTACGGTGTAACCGGCGTGCGGCGTCCGGATGGAAACCAGTGTGCGTCCTTGAAGCTGGTAGCCGAAATCCTGGTGTTCGAGATTGCCGAGGCTGCGGGCCAGCATGGTGGCTCCCGCGACAAGAACAACCGAGAGGGCGGCTTGCACAACGAGAAGACTCTTGGTGGCCAGCGAAGAACGATTCCCCGCGCTCCGGCTGGTGCCGCGTAGCGCATTGGCAGGATCGATGCGTGCACCAAACCATGCGGGAGCCGCGCCGAACAGGATCCCGGTGAGCAAGGCAAGTCCCATCGCAAATCCGAACACCAGGAGCGAAGGCGCAACGCTGATGGGAAGAAAATGGGCATTCCGGAAGGCTAGCGCGAGCAAAAGCCGCGCCGCGGCGCTTGCCACCACCAATCCGGCGATGCTCCCAGCAACGGCCAGCACGATGCTTTCGGTGAGCGCTTGCATGACGATCTGCTTGCGGCTGGCGCCAATCGCCAGGCGAACAGCCGTCTGGCCGCGCTGCCCTGCCGAGCGTGCGAGCAGCAGGTTCGCGACGTTAGCGCAGGCGATTAGCAGGACCAGTCCGCAAACCCCGAAGAGAATTTGGAGGCTGCGTTTGTAGTTCTCCTTCCACTCGGCGACGCCGGAGCCCGCGGGCACTATATTGATTACTTGCCTGGGGAGAGCCTTGATCACATCGGGCATCCAGTTAGAGGGGTACCCGGATTCGTTTTGGATCCACTGCTTCAAAGTGGCCGTCAAGCGCGGAGCGATCCCGGCCGTCGTCGCGCCGCGACGCAGGCGTCCGATCACGCGAAGCCACGCTGACGGCGATTGGCGCAGCAACGAGGCGGACGGATTAACGATGGGCTCCTGCTGGATCGGGATCCACAGGTCGGGAGGATCGCCGCGCAGGGTGTCCCCGAAAAACCCGGGCGGCGCGATTCCGATCACGGTGAATGGCTGTCCCTCGATGAAGAACGGGGAACCAATGACGGAGGGGTCGGAGCCGAAGTTCGATTCCCAAGCGTGATAGCTGAGGACAATCACCGGCGCGCCTCCCGGAGCGTCATCCGCCGGCATAAGAACCCGTCCCGCGAAAGAAGACACTCCGAAGGTGGAAAAGTAATTCCCGGTGATGTACTCTGCGCGCAGAGGCCTGGCTGCCTCCTGCCCTTTTGCGCGCCGCACGCTGAGGCGCCCCCCGCCCGCCTGAAATGCAGTCATTTCTTCAAACTCCGGCGCGGCGTCGCGAAGATGCTGGTAGAGCGGGTAGGAGAACATCCCCCATACGTCCTGCGTACCGCCTTCGACGCAACAGTCATCGCCGTCGCCGATACGATACAGGCTTGCGGGATCCAAAACCGGAAGAGAGCGAAGCATCACGGCATCGACCAGTGTGAAGATCGCGGTGGTTCCGCCGATTCCAAGTGCCAGTGTGAGCACCGCCGCCGCCGTAAACACAGGCGACATGCGGAGCCGCCGCACCGCATAACGCACATTGCTGATCAGAGTTCTCATGGTCGCTGTCATTCGTACTACTTGAGCTGGGGCCAATCGTTACAGAAAATTGCACCTTGTTCGGAAACGGACACCCCCTCCAGGGATCAAACCGGCTGGAGTCGTAATCCTAGAATGATCATCCGCACCGATGCCGGCCATCCAGTAGTCAATCTTTTTCTGGCAACCCTTTGTTGTTTACCCGTCTGGGCACAAACTGCTCCAGTTGCCACGATCTCCGCCGCGCCAGGTACCGTCGTGCGTTGGGGTGCGGAGGGGACCACTCGCTGCGGGATGAAGGGCCGATCCTGGGCTGCGGTGAAAGGCACTTGCTACTATCCGATCGATCTCGGCCAGACTCCAGGAGCGCGAATCTCGATTTCGCGCTCGGGCGCGGGCCACAGCCACTTCGGCCACATCATTATCGAAGCCATGGATTACGGCACCGAAGATATTACGCTTCCTGACATTCCGCAGGCCAATCCGTCCGCTGCGGACTTACAGCGTGATGAGCGCGATCGCATGAAATTGGCCAAAATTTTCAATCGCAAAGAAGGGCTGCCGAAGTTCACTCTGCCGCTGGCGCCGCCCGCGCACCCGCTGCCTCCCGCAAAATCGTTTGGAGTGAATCGTATTTTCAACGGCAAGCCGGCCTCCCAGCCGCACACTGGAATCGATTACGCGACGCCTGTCGGCAGTCCCGTCTTAGCCGTTGCGGATGGAACCGTAAGGATGGCCGAAGATATGTTTTTCGAGGGCAACGCCGTGTTCATCGACCACGGAGACGGTCTCATCAGCATGTATTTCCATCTCGCTGAGATAAAGGTCCAGGTTGGCGACGAAGTCAAAAGGGGCGATGTGCTGGGCCGCGTCGGGTCCACTGGCCGAGCCACCGGGCCACATCTATTTTTTGGCATTCGTTGGCACGATGCGCGCATTAATCCGCAGTTCGTGCTGGAAGATCCCGCCAAGATCCCGAGCATAAACTAGTCCGTGCTACTGAACTTTCACGATGGGACCGCTCGACGTGAACACGCTGAACTGGCCTACATCCAGTCCCGATGAAGCCGGCTGGGCGATCTGGCTATCCACCACCCCGGAGATCTGGAATCCCACGCCGGGCACGTCAAGCGCTCCATAACCGTTGGTAGGCAATAGGTTGAGAATTGCCGAGGGGATCGTAAATTGTGTCGCCGACGCCGGCGCCGTGCATACAAATTGAACGTAGGCGTTCTGGCTCGAACTCAGCACCACGGCGCTGTATCCGAAAATGCTCACCGCCGTAAAGGCGGAACTGTTCGTCCAGGTCACCGTAAGATCCTGCGCGCGATTCACCGTGCTGGGGAAACCCACGAAAGCGATCGGCGCCGGAAGCGTGGCGGACCAACTGAAGGCCGGAACTTGGCTCCCGCCATTGCCGTTCGAAACGGTGACAGTGCCCGGTGAAATGAAGCTGGTTCCCAAGTCGGCGCCATACGTTCCGGTCGAAGTCGCGCTCTCGGTGACCGAGGATTGATTGTCACCGATCACCAGCGACGAACCCGTACTCAGGTGCGCCAGCGGCGGCACTACCGGATCCGTAAGGATCAGTTTCGAACCCGCTGCTTGTTCGTAAGCGATACAGCTCCCGATCGAAGGGCCGTAGTTTCCCCCATAGGACCGGATCAAGCTGTTGAGGGGATAATTTGCGAAGCTCCCAACCATGGTTTGATCGTTCGACGCGACGCCGCTCAGATCGACCAACCCGATATTCAAAGACCCGTTGGTAACTGCCTTACTCAGATTGGCCGTCGTCAGGTAGCCGTACGGCTCGCCGCAGGTACTCTGCCCCAGCGGCGCGATCGACGTGGAAACCACGTTACTCGCCACTCCATTCACCACGACCGCAATCGACGTCTTGCATCCACCGCTTATCCCCGCCGGTACGGCAATATTAATCTGGTCGAGCCCAGGAGACCCGCTTCGCCCAGCGTACCCCGGCGTCACCAGTTGATTTTCGATCAGCACCTGCACACCGGGGAAGTTGGTCGCCGTAGTTGGTGGCTCCGTTTCATTCCCGCTCACCGCCCCCAGACCGGTTCCCCACACGATCAGTGTGTCTCCTGGATGGGCCGGGTTCACATACGTAATGGGATTGTAAGACAGATCCGTCACCACTGCCGGACCTGTGCCGCCCTCGTTAAGCGTCAAAATACCAAACGAACCCAAGACCACGCGGATCGCGATGGAAGCCGTTGCGCCCCCATAGGTTACCGTCAGTGTGCCAGTTCCCACTGGCGTCGCCGATGGCAAAAGAGCGGCCACCTGGTACGACAACGTGTAGATCATAATGCAATCCTGCGTCAGGGACCCCACCTTTACCTGCACCGACGTTCCTCCGAGACTCGTCGGCAAGGGATAGCTGCCCGCCTGCTGAAGCGTGGCCGGTCCCAGCCCGGTCCCCGTGATCGCGAAAACCGCGCCTTGCGAGATCCCCGAATTGGGAAGCGACGGTGGAATCCAGCTCCCGGCATTATAAACTCCGGCAATCGAGGGTGCGGCTCCAAGGCTGGCCACGTATCCAAACATGAAAGCGGTAAGAGAAAACAGTCGCACGCTAGGTTTATACTCCGCTCCCTTCCCAAATAAGAAGCTACAGCAGGTTGGTAACGTACGTTACATTACCTTGATGTGATTGACATCACACGATTTTCTGGAATCCGCTGTTTTACATAAAGTATTCTTTCGCGGTGTGACACCGATTCGACGACATCATTTTACAAGGGTGCCCCATGCAGTTATCGCATGATCACCGATTCGGAACGCAACCAGATCGCCTTTTCCGAGCCCATGACGGCTTTTAGACTAGCCCGGTATTGCGTTCGATCGTCTTGATCACCGAGTCCATCTTGCCGCTCAACACCTGTTTGGCGAGGCTAAGGGTGAAGCCCGTAACCGCATGGAAGGGAAGATGCGAAGGCAGCGATAGCGCGTATGGATCGACCACCACGTCGACGACGACGGGGCCGCTCTGATGCGCGAGCGCCACAGCGAGCCCTTCTCTCACATCGCCCGGTTCTTCGATGCGGATGCCCTTCGCGCCCATGGCATCGGCGACCTTTGCGAAATTCGGGTTCTTGAAATCGACGCCAAACGGGACCACGCCGGCTTCCTGCATCTCGATATTCACGAAATCGAGCGATTCATTGTTGAGGATGATCTGAACGACAGGCGTCTTCCGCTGCACCTGCGTCAGCAGGTCACCGAGCCCGAGCATGGTGAACCCGCCGTCGCCGCACAACGCGATGGTCTGGCGGCCGGGGTAGGCGAGTTGCGCCCCGAAGGCGTTGGGCGCGGCGTTGGCCATCGACGCCCACGAGAACGACCCGAAAATCCGCCGGCCCGTTCCGCCTTTCAAATGGCGCGCCGCCCAGATGCAAGCCGTCCCCGTGTCCACGAAAAATAACGCGTCATCGGAGGCTAGGTCGCTCAGCGTCGCCGCCAGGAATTCCGGACGGATTGGCTTAATCCCCGGCCCCTTTTCGACATAGTGCTGCAAGAGTTCATGGAACGAAGTGGTCTCCGCGATATGCTTCTCGAGGAAACGGCTGTCGGCCTTGTCGCCGACCTTTCCAAGCAGCGCTTCCAAGGTCGTCTTTACGTCGCCGACGAGTCCCAGATCGACGGCAGTGCGCCGTCCGATATGCTTTGGGTTCCTGTCGATCTGGACTTTTTTAACGTCGCCGCCCGGAAGGAACTCCGAAAATGGAAAATCGGTGCCGAGCAGCAACAGCAGATCGGCGTCGTGGATGGCTTTATAAGCTCCCCCGTAACCCAGCAGCCCCGTCATCCCGGCGGCATAGGGATTGTCATGCTCAAGCCATTGCTTGCCGCGAAAGGAATATCCCACCGGGGCCTTCAGCCTGGCCGCGAGTTGGAGCACCTCATCCCGGGCATCGCGGCAGCCGTCTCCGCCGAAAATCGCCACCTTCTTGGCGGCCTCGATCATTGCGGCTAGTTTGTCGATATCCGCGTCGGCCGGGCGAAATAGAGGCGGAGTGGGAATCGTAAACTCATAAGCAGACTCACCTGGGGCGTTCGCCGACGCGATGTCGCCGGGCAACGAGATCACGGTTGGTCCCTTATCTGCGACGGCGGTCAAGATCGCGGTCGTGAAAACGGCCCGTGCCTGTTCAGGGTTGACCACGCGGCCGATATAGAGGCACGCCGTATCGAAAAATTTGTAAGGGTTCAATTCTTCGAGGGCGGCGGTGTCCATAAGCTTCGTCTCGACATCGCCGGCGATGGCGATAATCGCGGCTCCCTCCTTGCGCGCATCCATCAGTCCGTTGAAAAGATGGGTCACGCCTGGCCCGGCGGTTCCGCATACCGCAACTGGATTGCCGGTCAGGTACGCTTCGGCGACCGCCGCGAATACGCCGTACTCTTCATGGCGAACGTGGATGAACTCAATCTTCCCGTTGCGCCGCAGCGCGTCGATCGCCGGGTTCAGCGCATCCCCGACGATCCCATAGCAGCGTTTGACTCCGGCCTTCGCCAGCATCTCCCACATCACATCCGCGACTTTTCTTGCCATGGAAACTCCTTCTTTTTGAAAGCTGACTACCCGTGCGCCGTCTCCGTGGACGGTATTCTCAAACGGGCCACGGCCTGATCGTACCAGAAGAACATCTCAAGTTCGAACTTAACCTGCGCGCGGAATGGCCGAAACCATGTGCCTAGATCCTCGTGACGACAGGCATGCTGATCCTGTTGTCCACTTCCTTTCCACGCTGGGTTCGATATTCCACTGAAGTGTTGCGCCGGAGTTGGGGAAAAATAGCTCTCGGCCACCAGATTGGGGGCTTATGCGTTCCGCCAGGAAGGGTGTTCTATCCGGGTAGCCACAGATAGCGCTCTGATGGTCCCGGGCGTGTTCCGGGTAACCTTGAATTTTTAGGGCTCGGCGTTTACGTTGAATGCATAGCCCTGCGGAGGACGATTCACGCCCTGCTTCGAGTGAATTTAAGTGTGTCGTCTTTTACCCGCTGCTTCTATTGCTTATCGGGTCCGCTGTGCCCAGGCCGACCATTCAGACCACGACTCAATCGGTGCCCCAATCGGCCTCGGCGCCACTGTCTCCAGCAAAGATCGGCATTGGCTAGACTCGCAAGTGAAGCATTCCCATGATCCCCGGATCATGGGAGATGGAAAATGGAAGAAAAATCCTCCATGCCCCGTCTCATTCATTGGTGGCTCATCTGAGCGATCGCGAGATCAACGCCGCGATCATCGAAGCTTGTCGCCAGGGCGACAGGGACGCCTTTCGTGCGCTCTACGACATATATAAGGATCAGGTATATTCAATCTCGCTGTATTTCTTTCATGGCGATCAAGCCGCAGCCAGCGATGTCACGCAGCACGTATTTCTTAAGTTGATGACCGGCATCGGCCGGTTTCGCGGAGACGCGGAATTTTCCACTTGGCTCTACCGGCTGGTTGTAAACGCGTGCATGGACGCTGCCAGGCGCCGGAAGCCGGCGGCGGAGATCTCGGATCGCCATCTGGAAATGTTCGCCGCGCCGGATTCGCAGGAGGAGGCCTACGCCCGTCGACAGATGGCGAGTTCCGTCCGCGCAGGCGTGTCGGCGTTGCCGCCGAAATTTAGAATCGCCGTTCTATTGCGCCATTTCGAGGATCTGTCCTACGAACAGATGGCGAAGATTTTGGGCTGTTCCATGGGGACTGTGGCTTCCCGGCTAAGCCGGGGACACAAAATCCTGGCGGAGCGGCTGAAGGGGCTCATGGAATGAAGATATTTACCAGGCATGTCTCGCGCGAGTTGGCAGCCTATTTCGATGGCGAACTCATGCGGCCAACCGCTGCGAAAGTCGAACGTCACATCGGACAGTGCGCCTTGTGCCAGGCCGAGTATCAGCAGGTCCAACGGGGAATGGCCATGGTCGAGCAGCTTCCGTCCGTCGTGGCACCCGACGAGATATGGCAATCGATCGATGTTACGCTGAATGCCGAGCCTCGCGAAAAGCAGATCTGGCAGTGGGCGTTGGCCGCAACTGCGGTGCTGGTCCTCGTCGGCATTGCATATTGGCGCGCCGGACTTGGTTCGGGTGCGCAATGGGACGTCGTCCGGTTGGATGGTAGACCGGTCGTGGGTGCGAAATACATCAGTGGAACCGGCAAAATCGCCCCCGGCGAGTGGATGGAAACGGACTCGTCCTCGCGCGCCGGAATTAAAATCGGCGACATTGGATCCGTCGAGGTCGAGCCGAATACGCGGGTACGTGTCGTGACCGCGAAACCGGGCGAACACCGGCTGGCGCTGGCGCGAGGGGAGATCCGCGCGAAGATCTCGGCGCCGCCCAGGCTGTTCTTCGTCGACACAGCGGCTGGCACTGCCGTGGATCTTGGCTGCGAGTACTCACTCGATACAGACGAGAATGGTACGGGCCTACTGCGCGTCACCAAAGGATGGGTGTCGTTTCAGTGGAAGGGGTTGGAATCTCTGGTACCGGCCGGCGCGAGTTGTCACATCCGGTCCCGTATCGGCCCTGGTATTCCCTACTTCGACGATGCGCCGGAGGCCCTGAAACAGGCTCTCGCACAAGGTGGAGATGCCGCTTTGAGCACCATTCTTGGTGAATCGCGCATCCGTGACACGCTTACTCTGTGGCATCTGCTTTCGCGTGTTAATCCGAACGAACGAGAGCGCGTGTATGATCGTATCGCCGCCCTGACACCCGTCCCGGCGGGAGTCTCGCGCGAGCAGGCACTCAGGCTGGATCAGGAAACGCTGAAGCATTGGAAAGAAGAATTAGCCTGGACGTGGTAATTCGGGAAGAAAATGCCGGCGCCCAGCGTCCAATGGTTTGGAAAGGAGCTTTTCGATGTTGCGACTTGGTCTTGCGGCGTCTGCAGCCGCGCTATTGGTGGTGGCGGAAGGTTTTACTTTCACCATCGGCAGCCCTGTGGCATCGCAGGAGTTTCAGATGAAGTCAGCGGCGTTCGTGTTCCGCACGGAAGGCTGCGTGGAACCCGCGAAGGCCCAAATCGGCGGCACCGCGGAAGGATTGGTGAAGGGCACGCGGCGGTCGGTTGTTCTCAAGGTCGCCACCGGCGCTAGACCGGGGGTCTACGCTGTTTACCAGAACTGGCCCGCCGAGGGCGACTGGGTCGTGAATCTGAAAGGCACGTGCGCCAATGCGAGCGCCGGCGCGGTCGTGCCGATCGGCCCGAAGGGCTTCATCCGCGAATCCTCGAAATTCTATTCTCGTCCGGCCACTGACGCGGAAGTCGAAACTTCGCTCAAAACGCTCGCACAAGGAGGAAACAAATGAAATCGTCCGCTTTTACCTTCGTTCTGGCCGTCTCGGCCGCGCTGATTCTGATCGCGGCCGATACGGGCAAGGTGCAGTCCAACGGCTTGACGATCCACGAGTGGGGAACCTTCACTTCGGTCGCCGGCGCGGATGGCTCCGCTGTCGATTGGGACGCCCTCGGTTGCAAGAGCGATCTGCCGGAATTCGTCAACGCCGCCGGATACCGGGGGTTCAAGTTCAGGCTTGAAGGACCCGTGCGCATGGAGACGCCGGTGATGTACTTTTACAGTCCGGGCGAGGTGGTCGCCCATGTCCAGGTGCGTTTTCCATACGGGGTGATCACCGAATGGTATCCCAATGCCGACAATGCGATTTATCAGTCGAAGAGCCTGATGGACCGGATGCATATTCATTCGCCCGAGAGCGCGATCTACCAGACGAAAAGCCTGATCGACCCTCCGCCCGCCGGGCTGGACGCGTCGCTGGTCCGTCTGGGGCCAAACCTCAACGGGATCGACACTTCGCTGCGCCACCTCATGGGTGAGATCGGCTGGAGCGGCGTCAAAGTGCAGCCCGCATCGGCTCCGGATTTCCCGATCGAGAGCGCTCCTAGCCGTTACTACGCCGCGCGCGCCACAGATGCCGCTCCGGTGTCAGTCGGCAATCAACATGAAAAATTCCTGTTTTATCGCGGCGTGGGACGCTTCCAGCCGCCTCTTTCGGCGCGTCTCGTGGATGAAAAGGTGACCGTCGAAAATCGCGGTTCCGATCCGGTGCCTGCCGTGTTCCTGTTCGAGAATCACGAAGGACGACGCGGCTATCGCAACGCAGGTACATTGACGAACGCGGTAACGCTCGACAGGCCTTTGCTCGACGGTTCCTTCTCGCAATTGCTGCACGATCTGGAAACTACTCTCATCGCGCAGGGCCTGTTCCCGAAGGAAGCGCAAGCGATGATTGACACGTGGAGAGACTCCTGGTTTGAGGAAGGCTCGCGCCTGATCTACATTGTCCCCTCGCAAGCAATCGAAGCCATTCTGCCGCTCCAGGTCGAACCTGCTCCTTTGCAGACTGCCCGCGTGTTCGTTGGGCGAATTTGAACTGATTACTCCAGAAACCAAGCATACGGTAGAACAAGCGCTGGCCAAGGGCGACTGGTCCACCGTCGAGAGCTACAGCCGTTTCCTGGGTCCGATTCTCCAGCGTATTTCAGCGCAGGATCCAGCGCTGGCGAGGCAGATCGAACAATTTCGCCGTAGCAATCCGCGGTGCCAGTAACGCGATGGATAGCTGATGGAAAAGTCTGGCGAATCGCCCACCGGCCACCAAAGATCCCTTGCTCCCTAGCGGACTTCTTCGCCAGCCGGTATTCTTTCTCCTCGAGACTGATCTGCGTCCGGATCATGCTATCACGTCACTTTGAGGACAACGCCACGGGACTCCAGAATGGCTCCGCCGCCGCGACAAATTCGATCGGCACATCGGAAATGAAAGTCTTCAGCCACTCCGCGCAATACTTCATGCCCGCCTGTTCCGATACCACATGCCCCAGCACGATCAGCGCCTTCTTTTGACCCGCCGCAATAGCGTCTTGCGCGTACTCGATCACTTCCCACTCCCGCGCTTCGCCGACAATAACCACATCCACGTCGGGCCGGGCGAATAACTGAATTCCGGGATCCCGGCTGGCATATCCCCAATTGGCCGCGACCCTCTGGACGCTCAGGTTAGGATCGCCTACCACGCGCATTGTGCGAATCTTCAGCCGCGACTGAATCTCCTTGGCCAAACGCTCCAATGTCAACGGCGGGAACGAGAACATTCTCGGGCTTTTCGCATCGGCGTTTTTCTCCCACCCTAGCTCCCGCATCATCCCCGTCGCGATGCCGTCGGGATGATGGGCGTGCCAATGATCGTGGAAGCGAAACACAACCATGTTGTTTTTCTTTATAAAATCGGCCTTGAATCGGTACGTCGGATCCTGCGCCAGCCCGTCGAGAGTGTCCTGATGCAGCCAGAACGTCGGCTCATGCGTGATCACGAAATTCCTCCCCGCGGCCGCTGCGCGCTGAATGACGTCGAGTGTCGCCATCATGGTGGTGGCGATTCCCTTGACCGGGGTTTCCGCCTCTCCGGCCACAATTCGGTCCACCGTTTCGGCGCGCCATGGGACGCCTACGTTCTGTTTGATCCGGTCGATGATCTGACCGGCGCTGGGGGCCGTATCTCCCCAAGCCAGTCCCGCTCCAGCAAGAAGAAGGCTGCGGCGCGAAACTTTGAATGGATCCATAATTGCCGAAATTATAGCATCCAAATCGATCCAACCGACTCTAATCATTAGGTATCGAAAATGAGCACTATGTTGACAGAGATTGGGTACAATTGAGGTGTCTCGCATGGCTCCAGCCCTTCCTAAATCGGTGCACATAACCGCTTCCTCGTTACTTGACCAGATCGGCAACACGCCGCTGATCCGGCTAAAGAAGCTTGATTCCGAGTTTCCGGGCGTCGAAATTCACGCGAAAGCGGAGTTTTTCAACCCCGGCGGCTCGGTGAAGGACCGCGCGGGCCTCAACATGATCCTCGATGGGGAGCGCTCCGGACGCCTTACGCACGACAAAATCCTGCTCGACGCGACGTCGGGCAACACCGGCATCGCCTATGCCATGATCGGGGCCATCAAGGGTTATAAAATCAAGCTCTGCCTGCCCGCCAACGCGTCGCATGAACGCAAACAGATCCTCACGGCATACGGCGCGGAAATGGTTTTTTCCGATCCCGCCGAAAGCTCCGACGGAGCCATTCGGCTCTGCCGCGAGATTTACGAAGCGGATCCCGACCGCTATTTTTATCCCGATCAATACAACAATCCCGCCAACTGGAAGGCTCATTTCGATGGCACCGCGGTGGAGCTGATGGAGCAGACCGCCGGTTCGATTACCCACTTCGTCGCCTCCATGGGAACCAGTGGAACCTTTATGGGCACTTCGCGCCGCCTGAAGCGCGACATGCCGGGAATTCAATGCATTTCCGCCCAGCCGTCCTCGGGTTTTCACGGGCTCGAAGGCCTGAAGCACATGCCGACGGCGATCGTGCCCGGCATTTACGATCCCTCCATCGCCGACGACAACTTGTGGATCGAAACCGAAGACGCCTATCGCATGACGCGCTGGCTCGGCCGGAATGAAGGACTGCTGGTAGGAATGTCGTCCGGCGCAAACGTCCATGCTGCCACGGAGGTCGCACGCCGGATCGTCGAAAAAGGCGATACCGGTGTGGTTGTGACCATCCTCGCCGACGGCGCGACGAAATATCTTAGCGAGTCATTCTGGAATGATCAAGATTAATCCTGAAGCGTGGAGGACCATGGTCGGCCATGCTCAGTCCACGTTTCCCGACGAGTGCTGTGGCGTGATGGTCGGCAGTATTGACGGCGAGAGCAAAGTTGTCACCACCGCGATCACGCTTGAAAACGCCTATAAAGGCAAGCAGGAAGACCGCTATGAGATTCGACCCGAGGATCTGCTCGCCGCCGATAAGAAAGCGCGCGCGCAAGGGCTGGACCTGATCGGCATCTTCCATTCGCACCCCGATTGCGACGCGTATTTTTCCAAAACCGATCTCGAAAATTCGTGTCCCTGGTATTCGTTCGTCGTACTATCGGTGAAGGGCGGAAAGTTCGATCACGCGAACAGCTTCCTGCCGAACGCCGACCAAACCGCCGCCGAGAAAGAAGAATTGATATGGCCAAAGTCCTGATCCCTACGCCGCTGCGCCAGTTCGCAGGCAAGCAAGATTCGGTTGAGCTGGCAGGCTCGACCGTTGGTGAAGTGTTGAGCGCGCTCACCGCGCAGTTCCCCGATCTGAAGAAGCAGATTTTCAACGACGAAGGAAAATTGCGTAGCTTCGTTAACGTCTATTTGAACGATGAGGATATTCGCTATCTCAAAAAGGACGCGACCGCTGTTGCGCCTTCGGACACGCTCTCCATCGTCCCCAGCATCGCCGGCGGCAGCACCGTCGCGGAGCCGCCCGTGACCGCTCTTTCGAAGGACGAAATCCTGCGCTATTCGCGCCACCTGATCATGCCCGAAGTCGGTATGGAAGGACAGATCAAGCTCAAGAACGCGAAAGTTCTGCTGGTAGGCGCGGGAGGGCTGGGCGCGCCGCTCGGCTTGTATCTGGCGGCAGCCGGCGTGGGGCGAATCGGCGTGGTCGACTTC
>JBEKPC010000115.1:0-17603 GCA_049521155.1 Bryobacteraceae bacterium | reverse complement strand
GATCGGTCCACCCAAAGTGGCGCCGTACTGATTGCGATGCAGCGGCTCCGTCTGCGCGGCGAAGAAATTGCGCGAATCCATGGCGTCGTTGCGCAGAAAATCGTAGAAATCCCCATGAAAAGCGTTGCTTCCAGACTTCGTCACCATGGACGTTGTCGCGCCGCTGGTCTCGCCGTACTCGGCCGGCGCGTTCAAGGTGAGGATGCGGAACTCGCTCACCGAATCCACCGGCACCTGCATCGCGTATCCGCCGTTCACGCTGTCCACGTTGCTCGCGCCATCCAGCAAATAATTATTCGATTCCGGCCTCTGTCCATTCACCGCATAAGCCTGCCCGCTGCGCGCGATCCCGCCTGCTTCGGCCAGCCCCGCGGTCATCGGCGCGACACCCGGCTGGAGCAAACCGAGTTGCGTCAGGTTTCGGCCGTTCAACGGCAGATCCAACGCCTGCTGCTCCGAAACCACATTGCCGATGGTCGGGCTGGTGTCGACGGTCACGGTCGCCCCGCTGACGTTCACCTCGACGTGTCCGCCGGCGATGTGCAACTGCACCGGCCAGGACACAACTTGGCCAATATCGATGCGGATGGCTGCCACCGAATACGCGGCGAATCCCTGCGCCTTCACTTCCAGCAAATAGGTTCCGATGGGAAGATCGGAGAAATGGAAGGTTCCCTGGCGCGACGAATGAACGGTTCGCGTCAGGCCCGTTTGCGCCTGATGAACCGTGACTTCGGCGTCACTCACCAGCGCCGAAGCCGGATCGGTAATCTGCCCTTCCAGCGTTCCGATCGGAGCCTGCGCTCTGACCACCGCGCATAGGCACACCAATAGCGTCGCGATTTTTCGCATGAACAACTCCCCTCCCATTGACAACTTCTGCAAGTCTACGGATGGGACGCCGTCAGCGCAATAATTGAAAGTGAGTAGATCAGGCGCCTGACTCGGTCCGCTTCCAATAGATCATCGTCCCCGTCAGCCCTCCATGAGGTTTCAGCGCGTAGTCCGGAATCACTCCAGCCAGCGTGAATCCCAGCGCTTCATAAAGCCTGGATGCGCCGTCCTCGACCGCCGTATCGAGCACCAGCAGCGTTCGCGCCCTCTCGACAGCAAGACGCTCCGCAACCCGCATCAACGCTGTCGCCACGCCTCGACCCCGATGGCTGATTCGCGTCATCATCTTGGCGATTTCAGCGCGGTGCGGCTGATTGGGCGGACAATCGAGAACCAGCGTCACAGTCCCCACCAAGCGCTCGCCGTCAAAGGCGCCCAGAACGATCCGTTCGCCCCGCGCGGCAGCGGCCAGCGAACGCTCCCAGAACGCCTCAGCCACCTCTCGCGATAGCGGGTGCATGAAACTAACTGAGCCGCCGTTCGCCACCACCTCGACCAGAATTTCGCTCAACGCCCCGCGAATCCGCGGTGTGTCATGCAAGGGTACGATTTTGATTTCTACCATGTTTAGCTCCGCGCGAGAACCACCAGATAAGTGCAAGGCACGGCCTTTTCATTGGCAATCGTGACCTCGCAGGGCAAACCGAATCCCAGACAATCGCCGGCCTTCAAAAGATTCCGCTCGCCGCCTTCGATAATCACGAGCTCGCCTTTCTGCACCCAAATCGCCTGTCGGATATGCGCATACGATGAGGTCGGCAGCATCACCCGTTTTCCAGCCGGCATCTTGACCTGCGTAATCTCCAGCGGATGATCCGGCCGGTTGAAAATTTGCTTGCGCAGATATCCCGTTTCAGGATCGCGCCACACCGCCTGTTCCGCGGCCCGCGACAGCCGCTTCCCCTCGCCTTCCGCCCGTAACAATAGCCCTCCAAGAGTCAGATCGAAGGCTCCGGCAAGCCGCACCAGGATCACGGCAGTCGGGCTCACCTCCTCGCGTTCGATCTTGCTGATGGTGGCCTTGGAAACACCGGAGCGTTCTCCTAAATCCGCCAAAGACCAGCCTCGCATGTCGCGCTCCAGGCGCAGGCGGCGGGCAATTCGCGCTCCCGATTCGTCCACTATAATCGCCATTCGTCTATTATACTAGACGAGCATCATTCGGACAAAGCCGGCACTCCGCAAGACACCACCATAGTCTGTTCGGCATACCGGGCGGAGAGGAGAGTCAACACACAGTTCACAGTCTCTCTACTAAATAGTGGAATCTTACTGTCACCTAAGATAGTGTTAACGAGTATCAGCCACGTGCTCTAAGCCATACGGCCGTAATGACTTGCCATAGGACCATAATAGCTTTACGCTATTGCCTGATCGGCTCGCTAACGTTAACATAACTCCACCGAGCTGCGGCTAGTCAGGTGGGTCACCAGGGTGCGATGGAAGCAGGCCGTTGTAACAGCATTACTGTTGTGGATCGCGCTCGTCCCTCAAGGTGGACGAGGCGAAACGCCCGCCCAGCTGGGGCTGATCGTGGTCGGCACTCTCGAAGACGCCAGGATGGTACTGGATCGATTAAAGAGTGGCGACGACTTTGCGGCGCTGGCTCGTGAACACTCCATCGATCCGACGGCGAAGGATGGCGGCAATCTCCAGGTCGATCCGGATGATCTGCGTCTTGAACTAAGAGACGCGCTGCGGAGCATCCAGCCGGGACAAGTCACGAGTATCGTGAAAATCCCTACTGGTTATGCCATTCTCAAGCTACTCAAAGAGTCTCCTGGAAAAGCCGCCGTCGAGGATCGAACACGCACACTAGCTGTGACAGGTCCGCCGGCGGTGCGGCTGGCGCCTTCGGTTTCAGGCTATTCGGAATTCTATGAAGCATTCCGGACCAGCGTCCCCACGGGTCCCGAGGGTCGCGACTTCGCGATGGACTTGAAGCGAGTGTGCGACGCCCGTGAACAGGCTCCGCGGAACGCAATCGCGGCCGTGCAGGGACGCTTATCCCGCGAAGGCCCGAGCATGGAGCCACGGGCATTGGCATATACGAGATATACGCTGGCCGAGTTGTGGTCATCTATCGGGGATGTGAACTACGCAATCAAGGAATGGGAGGGCGTCTACCAAAGTGCGATAGCTTCCTCCGATGAGGAACTGGCGCAGCATATGGAGGAAGTGTTAGGGGCTGGTTACCTGCACCGCGCTTCGGCTGAGGACCATGTGAGTCATGCCGCTATTGAGATCGGCAGAATCTTCCCGTCTCATCCTGGAGCTATCCATGCAATACCGGCCGATGTCGAGAAAGCCATTGAGTATCTGACGAAAGCGCTGAAACGGGAACCTTCCAATACCGAGCTTCAATGGCTTTTAAACCTGGCTTACATGACGCAGGGTTCTTATCCATCCAAGGTACCCAAGGAGTTCCTGATTCCTCCCTCCGTGTTCGCGTCTAAAGAGGATCTGGGAAGATTTCCGGATGTTGCTCCCGCCGCTGGACTCAATACCTACGGTATGGCTGGCGGAGTCATTATTGATGACTTCGATAACCATGGCTTCTTGGATGTAGTCACCTCGGAAGTGGACGATTGCGCGCCTCTTCACTACTTCCATAACAATGGCGATGGAACCTTCACGAATCGGACTCAGCAAGCGGGACTCTCCGATCAAACAGGCGGTCTGAACCTTATTCAGGCTGACTATAACAATGATGGCTGCGTCGATTTCCTGGTTCTCCGCGGCGGTTGGGAATTCGGCCGGCGCCGATCCCTGCTGCGGAACAACTGCGACGGCACATTCACGGATGTCACGGCTCAAAGTGGTCTTCTTGCCGGCCCGATACTACCAAGCCAGTCGGCTGTGTGGACCGATATAGACAACGACGGTAATCTTGACCTGTTCGTTGCCAATGAGAATGCCCCCAGCCAACTTTTCCGGAATCAGGGAGATGGAACGTTTGTGGATATCTCGCATCAAGCCGGTATCGATCGGTCAGCCTTTAGCAAGGCAGTAGTCTCCGTCGACTATGACAACGATGGCTATCCGGATCTCTACGTTTCTAATTTCAACGGACCGGACTTCCTCTATCACAACAACGGGGACCGAACCTTTACGGAGGTGTCGCAAAAGGCCGGCGTCGGACTGCCGTGGATGAGCTTCGCGGCTTGGTTCTTTGATTACGACAATGATGGCTGGCCTGACCTGTTTGTCACCAGCTATTTTTATTCAGTTGAAGAAGTGGCGAACAGCTACATTGGCCTTCCCCGCAAAGGGGAGACATTGAAGCTATATAAGAACATGAAAGACGGAACGTTTCGCGATGTCACCGTGGAAACCGGATTGGACCGTGTGTTCATGCCCATGGGCGCAAACTTCGGCGACATAGACAACGACGGATTCCTGGATATTTACCTGGGGATGGGCAACCCATCCTATGCGACTTTGATGCCGAATGTGCTGTTGCACAACCAGGAAGGTAAACATTTCGTCGATATCACCACCTCGTCCGGGACCGGTGCGCTCTCCAAAGGACACGGGGTGGCGTTCGCCGATTTGAATAACGACGGCGACGAAGACCTTTTCGTCGTCATGGGAGGCCCGCAAGCCGGCGATCGCAATATTTCCCGGCTATTCGAAAATCCCGGCGGACACGGAAATGACTGGATTACCTTGCGCATGGTCGGCGTGAAATCGAACCGCTCCGCCATCGGTGCGCGCATTACCGTCACGGTCGAAAATGAAGGGCGCCGGCGGACGATCTGCCGCACCGTGGGTAGCGGAGGATCGTTCGGGGCGTCGCCATTGCAGCAGCACATCGGCCTCGGAAAATCCGCCCGGATCGAGAATATTGAGGTATGGTGGCCGGCCTCCAAGACGAAGCAAAATTTTACCAACGTCCAGCCCAATCAGTTTCTGGAGATCAAAGAGTTTGAGAA
Organism: Bryobacteraceae bacterium; assembly: GCA_049521155.1. Lineage (GTDB taxonomy): Bacteria > Acidobacteriota > Terriglobia > Bryobacterales > Bryobacteraceae > Palsa-187. Next base: position 12,774 of record JBEKPC010000115.1, on the reverse strand, counting down.
GGCTCCTGTGAAGCTGACTCGTCATTCGTTTCGCCTCGGTGGCGCGGCGCGAAACACCGGATCCTAGCCGCGTTCATGAGATATAAAGCGATCGTCTTAGTCCTTCTTCTCGCAGCGCCACTTTCCTTCAGTGCCGAGCAACGATACCAGGCAACTGGATTAGTGACGGCGGTCGACGCACCGCATCAGACAGTCGTGGTTTCGCACGACGCGATCCCTGGGTACATGGATGCAATGGTCATGCCGTATCATATCAGCGACCAGAAGACGCTCAGCGAACTGAAGCCAGGCATGAAGATCGGGTTTACACTCGTCGTCACCAAAACTTCTTCCTCAATCGCCGATGTCCGCGTGCGCGAATATCACAGCGTGGAGCGGGATCCCGACCAGGCCCTGCGTCTGAAAGAGCTGGACGCGGCCATGCGCCTGGATTCGGTCACCATCAAGACTGGGCAATCGGTTCCTGACTTCGCCTTAGTGGACCAGAACAACCAACCGGTGACGCTCTCGCAATTCGAAGGCAAGGTGGTGGCGATGACGTTTATTTATACCCGCTGTCCGCTGCCCGATTATTGTCTCCGTATGTCCAACAACTTCGGACGCCTTCAGAAACGTTTTGGACGCCGCTTGGGACGGGACCTTATTTTACTCAGCCTGACGTTCGATCCCGAACATGATCGGCCGGAGGTTCTGGCGAAGTACGCGGCAAACTGGAAAGCCAACGAAGGTTGGCATTTCCTGACCGGGCCGCTCGGCGCCGTGAAGCAGGTGTGCGGTATGTTCGGCATGAATTTCTGGCCCGACGAAGGCTTAATGACGCATTCGCTGCATACGGTTGTGATCGACCGCCATGGAAAGCTGGTGGCCAACATCGAGGGCAATCAGTTTACGGCGGAGCAACTGGGTGACCTGATCGAAGCCGTGCTGACCGCCAGGTGAAACGCATTCCGTTCCCAGTACTCTAAGCTAAAGATATGAAAAACGAACAGCCTTTTATTACAGACGTCGAGGAGTTGAGAGCCAGGGCGCGCAAGAGCATCGAGAAGGGTGCGATCACGCCGGCCTATCAGGGCGACGTAAAGCAAACAATCGAAATCCTCCAGTCCGTTCTGGCCACCGAAATCGTCTGCGTCCTTCGCTATACCATGAACGCCATCGCCGCCACAGGCATTTCCAGCGATAGCGTGAAGAAGGAATTCGAAGAGCACGCCAAGGAGGAGCAGGGCCACGCACGGGAAGTCGCCGAACGCATTAACCAGCTCGGCGGTGTCCCCAACTTCAATCCCGAAGGACTGGCCAGCCGGTCGGCGTCGCAATACGTCGAGGCCTCGAATCTGGTCGAAATGATCAAAGAGAACCTGGTCGCCGAGCGAATCGCCTGCGAGCACTACCGGGAGCTGATTCGATACTTTGGCGAGAAAGACCCGACCACCCGCGTCATGATGGAAGGAATTCTCGCCAATGAGGAAGAACATGCCAACGATATGCACGATCTTCTGGTCGCCCATGAGGGCCGGCCAATGCTCCCGAAGTAGGTGAAATTATCCCTCTTTAAGGCCTGATCGGGGACACAAAACAGCACTTTATGAGCGTTTAAGCCATCGCAGCAGCCAGCGAATCGATCAATTCGCCCAGTTTTTCCGAATCGATCGGTTTGGAGAGATAAGCGTCCATTCCAGCGTCGAGGCATCTTTCCTCATCGCCCGACATGGCGTGCGCCGTCACCGCGATGATCGGTATGTGCCGCCCTGTACCAAGCTCCATTCCGCGAATGACGGAGGTGGCTTCGTATCCGTCCATTTCCGGCATCTGGACGTCCATCAGGACCGCGTCAAATGAATCCCGCGCCACGGCGTGCAGCGCTTCACGGCCATTGTTTACCATCGTCACGGAATGCCCGAGTCTTTCGATCAGGCAGGACGCGACCTTGCGGTTCACCGGGTTGTCCTCAGCCACCAGGATCCGCAGCGGAACCAAGCCGGTTTTTCGCAATCTGGCGGGCACGCGCGAATGGGCGGGCGGCGCGAGCACTCTCGAAATTGTCTCCAGCAACTCGGCCGGAGCCAGCGGTTTGCTCAGGCAAACATCGATTCCGATGGCGCGGCACTGTTCGGCGTCCTTCATGCAGCCGACTGGCGTCATCAGAATGACACTCCCCTCCAGGCGCCTGCGGTGGATCAGTTCCGCGGTTTCGAATCCGTCTATTCCGGGCATTTCGGAATCGAGCAGCACTAGCCGGAACGGGGTTCCCGACACATGGCGCTCGGCAATCCTCTCCAGTGCGGCCGTGCCATTCACCGCCATCTCCGGCTCCATGCCCCAGCGGCGGAGCAGATCCGACAGGAGCGATCTATTGGTGGCATTATCGTCCACGATCAGCACGGACGCTCCGTAAAGCGATTCCTTGGGAGCCTCCACCAATTCCGACTGGTCGGCGGCGCTTCCGAAACACGCTGTGAAATGAAACGCGCTTCCCCTGCCCTGCGGGCCTGGTTCCACCCAAATTTTCCCTTGCATCATCTCGACCAGCCGCGCCGAAATCGCCAACCCTAATCCCGTTCCACCGAATTTCCGCGTAGTGGAATCATCGGCCTGCCGGAACGCTTCGAAAACCACATTCCGCTTTTCTTCCGGGATACCGATGCCGGTATCGGTCACCGTGAACTGAAGCGTTGACCGGTCTTCCGGACCGGTGCGAACACGGATGATCACCTCACCGCAATCTGTAAACTTAATCGCGTTTCCAATGAGATTCAGCAACACCTGACGGAGCCGCCCCGGATCGCCCATCACAAAAGCGGGAACGCCCGGACGGATATCGCAAATCAACTCCAGTCCCTTTTCCTGGGCGCGGAAACCGACGGTCTGCATCACTTCGGCGAGCTGATCCTGAAGATGGAAACGGATCGATTCGAACTCCAGCCGGCCGGCTTCGATTTTCGAAAAATCGAGAATGTCGTTGATCACCATCAGCAGCGATCCGGCCGAAGTTCTGACGATATTTAAGTGGTCACGCTGCTCACCGCTCAATTCGCTATCGAGGAGCACCTCGGCCATTCCGATAATGCCGTTCATCGGCGTCCGGATTTCATGGCTCATCGATGCCAGGAAAATGCTCTTGGCCTGATTGGCGGACTTCGCCGCATCTTCCGCGCGCCGCCGCTCACGGATCTCCAATTGCAGCATTTCTGCCTGATTTTCGAACAGCGTGACGATCATTCCGAACGCGACAAAATACTTCGGCAGGTCCCAGACTACATTGTCTCCGGGAATTGTAATGTGAATCGCGGCGAGGAATTCGGCCACCGGAAACACCAGTCCCCAAGCCAGGAAGGAAGCTGATGTCAACAGGATTCCCGGGCTGAATCGCCGGTAATGTTCCCACCAGACATGGCCGACGACCGCGAATGCTCCGAGCATGATGATGTCCATGCCGTATTCGGGATGGACGTCGGCCTCATACATGGCCCAGAAGTTGACTGCGATTCCCGCCGCCACTGCGACGTACCGGGCGGCGTCCGCACGCTTCCGGTCCAGCAGGATGAGCAGGCAAAACGCAGAACCGTGGAGCGCGAGAAGGCCGCGATAAGCGCCGGCGGTCTTGACGTCGAATACCAGGCAAGTCCAGTAGGCGATAGAGGGAACGACCGTACCGCCAAGATAGAGCGCCAGATCCCGCCGCGATGCGCTGATTTCAGTGACGGAAAGAAAGAAGCAGGCCGCAGCCACAATCAGCGTGGAGTACGCCATCCAATCAGCCAAATGGGACGGAATCAGGGAAAACACCGCCAGCAGGCCTGAGGCAAAATGCACCATGATCGCCACCCAGCCCATCATCCATAAGCGAACACGCTGCTGCCGGTCCCGCAGATAGAGCCACGTGAACATTGCGACCAGCACAACCATGACCGAAACCGTAACTACGTGTCCGAACTGTGGCGGCATTTGCTAACCCCAATTTTCACCCCCCAAGTGCCGGGGGCACAATGGGAAAAAAGTAATCACACCCTAAGGTGACTCACTGAGCTCCCTTAAGAGGATCGCCCGACGACCGCGGAACTTTTAAGCGAGGAAGCGCTGGTAGAATTCACGCAGTTTTTCCTGAAAGTATGCCAGATCCGGCGTGATTCTCGACGCGCTGCTCTACCGCGGCGAACTGCCACGGGGCGACGCCGGCGCCATTGCCGGCACCAGTGAATGGCAAGGCCGGCGTATCGTCTCCGCTGCCGGAGAAGGAAGTGCTGACATCCGAAAGTCCTCGCGCGCCGCTGCGCCTCTCCTTTCCGGCGATTCTCGTGACCTGAAGGAATCAGATAGAATACGAAGTGGAGGAATGGGTGAGTGGTTGAAACCGGCGGTCTTGAAAACCGTTGAACTCGAAAGGGTTCCGGGGGTTCGAATCCCTCTTCCTCCGCCATATTATCTCTGTTAAATCAATAGCATAGGGGTAATTATGAGCTGGTTTAATGGCGATATTAAAACACCGCGTCATCGAACACTGTTGATAAAGTGAGGTGCCGCCATTTCTCGGCCTCGCTTGCGCGCGCGGCTTCCACTTGGCGCACACGCTTTTCCGCGTCACACCGAGGATCAACCTTAGGGGCACCTCACTGCTATTCGACAGTTGCACAATCACATCCCCGATCTTGCGCGGATCGCCTTCCCAACGTCCTTCGAGACTTCGGCGCATCTTGAGGATCGGACCGACCGAGGCCTCATACTCCGGCAGCAGATCAGGCGCATTCTGCCCTGCACGCCGCGCCCAGTTGGTCCGAATGCCGCCTGGCTCAAGCGTGCAGACTTTCACTCCGAAGGGCGCGACCTCCATCGCCAGAGAGTCGCTGAAACCGCCCACGGCCCACTTGGCTGCGTGATACGGTGTGTTGCCGGCGACCGCCATGCGGCCTCCGACCGACGAAACCTGAAAGATGTGACCGCTCTTCTGCTTGCGCATCACCGGTATAGCGGCACGCGTCGTGTAAACCACGCCGTAGAAACACGTGTCGACCACATCCTGGAAGTCCTCGGCGCTCATCTGCTCGAAGGGCGCAAACTGGCCATATCCGGCGTTATTGACCAGCACATCCAGACGCCCGAAGGTGTCCACCGCTAACTGCACGGCTGCCTTTGCGGCCGTCTCATCGCGCACTTCTAAAGTAACGGGCTTCACCCGCTTACCGTACTGCGCGAGAAGCGACGCCAGCTCTTCCGTGCGGCGCGCTCCAGCTACGACGTTATCGCCTGCCTTCAGTGCTGCCTCGGCGATGTCTCGCCCCAATCCGTTTCCACTTCCCGTAATCAACCAAGTCTTCTGTGTCATTTTCTGATCCTTTCTTGAAATTCAAAATGAGCTATGCCAGGATCTGGTCGCGCAGACCGCCGTAGCAGACTGCTCGCGGCATCGTCTTTGCATAAATTTCGTATGGGAACCCAAGTTCAATCGCGCTCGCCTCGTCCAGCGTTTTCAACTGATCTGCCGAGAGCGTTAGTTCGAAGCTCGCGAGATTGTCTTGGAACCGTGATAGCTTCCGGGCGCCGATGATCGGAATGACCGGCGCGGGTCGATAGCGAAGCCACGCCAGCGCCACCTGCGCCATGCTGCGGCCGGTCTCATCGGACACACTCTTGACGCCCGTGGGTTTCTCCTTGCAGGCGGTGCGATGCTGAGAGACCGCCTGGCAGCGATGGAAGGTCAGTCAGGGTGTCGACTTCGTCATGTTCGTCTTCTTCCCCTAGTAATATGAATGCGTACGCACTCATCATAGATTCAAAAAAATGACTAGCGGCGAGTAATCCCGGCCCAGAGCAATTCAAACCCGGCGGTCCGGTACATCTCGGCCTTCTGCGGCTCTTGCCGCATAAAGTCCACCGTCATCTCTGCAAGCGCGGTCAACGCGGCCCCAATGAAGGCCTGCGGTATATCCTTATAGCGCCGTTGTGTCACCGCGTCGTCCGTGATCCGCTGGATTTCGGTGAACGGCGCAACTCCCGCGTTCTTCGACTCCCCTGTCAGCCCGCCCCAAACCTGAATCTGCTTGAGAACCCTCTGCTGGTTAGGGTTCACAACGCCCCAATCCACAAAGTGATTCCACACGTGTTGCAGCCGATTGCGTACGCTCTGTTTACGCGGGAAACCGGACATGATCGCATCCGCGAGTTCCAGCTTGATCTCGCGATACAACGCGTTAATGAGCTCATCCTTTGTTTTGAAGTAGGTAAACAGCGAGCCTTCGGCGATTCCGGCGGCGCTGGTAATGGCCAGGGTCGGAGCACCCAGTCCGCGTTCCGCGAAAACCTGGCTTGCGGCTGAGAGAATCGCGTTGCGTTTATCTTCGCTCTTCGGTTTAGCCATCTCATCCGCTCATCTATAACTGAGTATATACGCAGTTATAGATGGCCGCAAGAAGAATTTTAAAGGTCTACCTTTTGGACGACCTGAACCCCTGTGGGGGTTCGCGCGACCATCTGAACGACGTCGACATCTGTGTCGAGCAGACACTCGCGCGGCCCCCCCGGCCCACCATGCCGGTCAAGTCATAGCGGCGTTCCTCATTTTCCGCTCTCCATGCCTCCGGACCGCTCGCGCGTGCAGGGGCTCTCGGTGATCGTCAGTTCTGCGCGCCCCACGAACCGGGCCTCGATCTCGATTTGAGTTGTGCGAATGTAGGGAGCCCCGTCTTGGAGCCTCACGTCACGAACGATTTTGAAATGCCGTATGAAGATCGAAGGCCTTTTGACCAGGTAACCAGCCTCATGGATGAGGAGCCCTGTAGCACCATCGATCCACAATTCTCCGCTGATCAGCCCGGGTCTTTTTTTCCTCGGAGTAATACGAAACACATAGACGGGAGTTCCCTTGCTCGATCCCACGTAGCGAAACTTGTAATTGGCCGGCGTGAGGGCGAGCGAGGATGCTGGCATAGCCGCGGCCTGCTGCTCCGCGCTCAGGTATCGCGCAATCACTTGCTGTTTCACAGAGGCGTCACCATCGAAATGGATCACCTGATATTCGGGCGTCTTGCTTTCTGCCCAGGCGCGAATTGCTTTAAGGTGTCCCTCTTCCCCAAGCCTCGGAAGGTACGCGTCAATCTCCAGCATGACCCCATTTGGCGCCGACCACGGGTCACCATGAGTGACACTGGCAACGTAAAGCGCCAGCGCCCGGCTGGGGGCAGGCGGATCGACTGAGATTGTGTCGACGCCGTTGCTGGAGGGGGTCTTTACAGAGCTTCCGAACGCCTGAACGGCTGCCTCATTCTTATAGGCTGGATTCTCCTCCTGCGAGAACGCCGGCGCTGACTGAGCGATGGCTCCCGCGATTATGAAGAGGGAGACTTTACTTCTTAACATGAAGTTACTCCCTGTCTGCTGAATGAACCTGGCCCCCTGATGGGCATCCCTGCCCTGATTAATGCATTCCTACTGCCACGCGGCCGGGTGTGTCTTTGCAACAGATGCAGGTTTATCAGACGCCAGTACGCCGGCTGGTAAGCCATCCCAATGGCATTCGCCATTCGGTCGTCGCGCGGGAGTTATTCGGCCGCGCGCGCTCTGCGTATGCCGAGCTTCTCCATGCGCACTTGCAACGTGCTGCGTTTCAACCCCAGCAGCACAGCTGCGCCCTTGGGACCGCCGACCACCCAATCGGTTGCGTCAAGAGTGTCGAGGATGTGCCGCCGCTCCACTTCTTCCAGAGTTTCGATCTTGCGGGATTTTCCGTTGTTCGGCGCGTTTGTCGGCACGGCGGTCTGCGCCTGAGACTGGAGATCCCGGAGTGGTACGTTGAGCACAGCCCCGGTGGACAGAATCACGGCGCGCTCGACCAGATTCTGCAACTCGCGAATGTTCCCCGGCCAATGGTAGGAGACCAGAACATTCATTGTTTCCGACGGAATCGTGTCGATCGCCCGGTTCATGCGCCGCGCAAACTGCCGGGCAAAATGCCGCACCAGCAGCGGAATATCCTCGCGGCGATCCCGCAGCGGCGGAAGCATAATCGGAAAAACATTCAAGCGATAAAACAGGTCGGCTCGGAACTCATGGTCCGCAACCATTTCCGCGAGATCGCGGTTTGTCGCCGCAATCAGACGAGCGTCGCTCTTCAGCGTGCGCGAGCTCCCGAGCCGCTCGAACTCACGCTCCTGCAGAACACGCAACAGCTTCGGTTGCAATTCGAGTGGTATTTCCCCGATTTCGTCCAGGAAGACCGTGCCGCGGCTCGCGAGCTCAAAGCGCCCGATGCGCTGCGCGATCGCGCCGGTGAAAGCGCCTCGCTCATGGCCGAACATCTCGCTTTCAAGCAATCCCGTTGGAATGGCCGCGCAGTTCAGCTTGACGAACGCATTCTTCGCACGCGAGCTTAGATCGTGAATCGCGCGGGCGATCAGTTCCTTGCCGGTGCCGGTCTCTCCGCAGATCAACACAGTGGAGTCGGTCGGCGCCACCGTTTCCACCTGTTGGAGCACAGTCCGCAACACTTCGCTCTTACCGATAATCTCCTCGAAGTTTAACTCGCTGCGGATTTCATCTTCGAGATATACCTTTTCCCGCGCCAGTTTATCGGTAAGCTCGGCGATCTGGCCGTAGGCCATCGCATTCTCGACTGCGATCGCAACCGGTCCGGCCACTTGTTTCAGAAAGCTTATATCCTGGGCGGAAAAGGGATTGTTTCGCTTGACTCCGAGAGTCCCCAGAACGCGGTCGCGGCTGATCAGGGGCATACTACAGGTCGAATGGCGGATTCCGTTCTTGCCCTGTTCCTGCACCACGGGCTCGCGCAAACGCGCCGCCTGGACCGAGGGAGAATCCTCCGGCAGTATTTCGCCCTCCGCGATCAGGCCGTCGTTTTCGGGGAAGTCGATGACGCAGAGGCGCAGATGATTGCCCGGCTGGTCCACCCCGGGTTGATCCATCCCGGGTCGATCCATCAGCGCCACGCCCGCTCCATCCGATTGCATGATCGAGCGCACATTGGCTGAAATGGCGCGCAGCAGATCGGGCAGTTCCAGGTTGGACGTGACTGCGTTGCTGACATCGAGCAGCATTCTGAGGCGATCCTTTTCCTGATGCAGGGCCTCAAAATGATACGCGTCGTCGATCGCAAGCGCAACCTCATCGGCGACCAGAGAAAGGAACTCGATTTCGTCCTGGGAGTACGCGTTGGGCCGCTGGCTGCCAACGCTGAAGGATCCCAGCCTCCGGTGGGCCGTCCGGAGAGGAAGCGCGCAGAGCGATCGAATGCCTTCGCTCTCAAGCAGAGCAGTCACACGAGGAAAGCGAGTTTCTCTTTCGAGGAACGGAATGATCAACGGCTTCTGGTGCTCGCAGACCCAGGCAGTCAACGTTTCTTCCGGTTCGAACTCCGGAAGAGGAATGCGGCGGGCCGGCGTCTCGAAAACACAAAAAGCTGGCCGCTCCCCCGCTGGATTGTATTGCGAGCAGTAAAGAAGGTCAAACTCCACGACGCCCCTGAGCTCGCGCACGAGCGACTCAAACAGTTCTGCCGGATCGCGATGCGCACCAATCGTTCTGGATACCCGGAACAGCGCTTCGTAGCGGGCCTGAACAAGAGTTGCCAGGGCCAGACTCGCCGCGGATTCAAGGGCCAGTTTCACCTAACGTACATGGATGCCGAAACCGCAATCGCGGTTCAGATATTTAATCCTGAGACGCAGGATCAGCGTGTTTTTCCTGTTCCTGGACCCATTCGAGAATGTCGTAAGGGCGAGTCGCGCGGCCCGGGAAAAAGCTATTTACCGCATCCTGCTCATCCGCAAAGACTTCGAACACTGTATTGAGTTTTGTCAGGACATTCAAGCTCAGATCCTCAAGATTGAGCCGCTCCAGCTTCAGCGCACCGCCACGCTTCTGAATCTGTGTGTGACACAAAACCAATGCCTCCAGACCGTCGCTGTCGATCTTTGTTACCTCCGCGAGGTTGAGTACGATATGAATGACATTGTCTCTCGCGAGCGCGCTGATCGCGGAACGAAGGGTCGATTCCGAGTCGCCTGCTTGCAGTTGTCCTCGCAGATCGAGAATCCGAATCCCTTCTTTTTCGCGGTGAGTGAGGCGCCGATCCATAGACGATTCGGAGTGCATTCTAGTCATCCTTCCTGACATCCAGCAGGCTTAACCCTGCCACTCCTTCTATACCGGGCTTGGCCCGCCCCGACAGGAGAGCCGAGGCTGTCTGTCCGATCCCCGCTACAAATCCCTGCGCAATCGCGGCCGCGCCAGACTCATCGTGCCGAAGCGCGGCGAGCCAGAAGCCGTATGCGAGAGACGCGCTCACCGCATGGGGAACAAGGTGAATCGACAGAATCCTGTGCGAGGGCGAATCTCCGAAGCGTTCCGCCAACACCCGGTTCCACAAAAATTCCACGGAGCCGATCTCGTCCCGGTAGAGGTTCGCCGCATGTTCGTGATCTTCCAGCAGCGCCCAACTCGTAAGTATTGAGTTTCCAGCGCTGCTCGTGCAGACCTTCACCGTCGCTTCCGCGATCCGTTCAACGGCGTCTGTTTCGCTTTCGTATACGGCAGAAACCGCATGCGCCTCCAGCAGGCGGAGCCGCGTGTCGATATTGTTCTTGACTGTTTCGCGGAATAAACGTTCCTTGGTCTCGAAGTGAGCGTAAAGAGTGTCTTCCGGAATTCCAGCCGCACTGGCGATCATTGACACAGTGGTTCCGCGCAGTCCCGCGCTTGCGAAGTGAACGGCTGCGGTCCGGAGCACCTTCAGGCGACCGTCAGGACTCAGGCTCGCAGCCTCCTGTAGAGTGGATCCCGCTGGTGTTTTCACTTTTTCTTCGAGCTTTTGTGTAGGAAAACCATGGTTGATAAGTCGGCTCATGCGGCGATTCCCTTGTGTACGGACGTTCCGTTATCGATTCGACCAACTCGCGCGATTGCTTTGATCCGGCTGCGAATTCCACTCCCCGCGTGTACCAGCGCTTGAACAGGCTTCGCGCCGCTTCGTCGATCCCCGTGACGAAGCTCATGTCGACGACCAGTAAGCGGTTCCCGATCGCCGAAGAAACCCGGCGCCAGGCCTGCTCCAGTCTCGAGGCGTCGCCGGCGTTCAGGTCTCCAGCCAGCTCAAAGCGCAACGCGGACGGTCCGCCGTGGATGTAGTAACGCATCACGGAATTTTGAGGGCAACATGGCTGCCAAACATTGAAATCCATAATCGATAGAAAAGGCTTCGTCCCGAATCAGGAGCCGCTGGTGAGTGAGCCGACCATGCGGCACTTGCCCGTCGGTCGGCACCCGACTTCCGGCGGCTAATGCGCCAGCACCTGTCCTCGTGGACCGCGCGGATTGTTCTTCCTCAGCAGAAAGGTCAATAAAAACATAATCCCGGCCGCTATTCCCAGCATCCAGAACGTATCGATGTACGAGAGCGTGGACGCCTGATTGCGCATGGTTTCATAGATTCTGCTCAACGCTTGCATATCCGGCCGGCCGACACCGCTTCGCCCAAGTCGATCCGCAAGAGCCGTCGCCGAGTCGCGAAAGGCCGGATCGCCTGAGCCTGTGTGACTGGCAAGCATCACTTGGTGAACCTGCGCACGCCGGGCCAGGATCGTCGTAACGGCCGACGTGCCGACGCTGCTGCCCATATTGCGCACAAAATTGACCAAGCCGGCCACAGCATTACTCTTTTCCTGAGGCAATCCCAGATAGGCCACCATGGTTGCCGGAATGAAAATAAATCCGATCGGCACATACTGCGCAATCCGCAGCCACGTCGCCGAGGCGAAGCTGATCTCGAGATCTATACGGCGCGTGGAGAAGAACATCGCAATGGTGAGCAGCGCCCACCCGAACGCTATTAAGTAACGCGCCTGGATTCTGCCAGCCAATTGCCCCACCAGCGGGAGCTCGATCAGCAGAATGATCGCGGCGGCGGAGAGCACCATTCCGGCGCTTTGGGCCGAATATCCCAGCAGGCTCTGTAGAAACTGCGGCATCAGAACCGTGGTCGAAAAAGACGCCGCCCCCACCATGAACATCATCACGCTCGCAGTAGCAAAGTTCAGGTTGCTGAACAGGCGGATGTCGAGGATCGGTTCTTTGACTCGCAGCTCCCATATGACAAGGAAGACCAGACAGACGATCGATATTACAGAGAGCGTGACGATAAAGTGCGATCCGAACCAGTCGTCTTCCTGACCTTTGTCGAGTACGATCTGAAGGAAGGCAATCCCGATGGCAAGGAACCCGAAACCGACATAGTCGACTTTGCTCTCCTTGAGCGGCACCCGCTTGAGAAAAGGTGGATCGTCGACATACTTGATGACCAGAAACAAGGCGAGAAGGCCGACCGGCAAATTCATTAGAAAGATCCAACGCCAGGTGTAGTTATCGGTGATCCAGCCTCCGAGCGTTGGTCCGATGGAAGGAGCAACCACGGCGGTCACACCGTAAACGGAGAACGCCAACCCTCTCTTTTCCGGTGGAAACGTGTCTGCGAGAATCGCCTGGGCCATTGGTTGCAGACCACCGCCTCCGGCGCCCTGAATGACGCGGGAAATCAGAAGAATGGCCAGCGTTGGGGCGATGCCGCAGAAAAGCGAGCTCACCGTGAACAATGAGATGCAGATGAGAAAGAACCGCTTCCGGCCCATTACCGATACAAGCCAGCCTGTGATCGGCAGCACGATTGCGTTGGAGACAAGATAAGAAGTGAGCACCCACGTGCTTTCATCGCTGCTGGCCCCCAGATTTCCGCTGATATGCGGAAGCGCGACGTTCGCGATACTGGTGTCGAGT
>JBEKPC010000114.1:0-17733 GCA_049521155.1 Bryobacteraceae bacterium | reverse complement strand
GCCGAGCGCGTGAGCCGGAACCGCAGCCGCCGCGGGAGCAGGACCACGCGCCGCCAGATTGCTGAAATTCCCCCGCCCCGGATTCGCCCCCAGCCGTCCCCCCGATAAGCTCAGCCACCCGTCGACTCTCTGCTTGAAAAAATCCGTGCGGATCAGACGGTTCGAAGTCATCCCCCCTTGCGAGTGCCCCACCAGCCAGAACGCCTTGATATTTTCCTTGCCGATCTGCTCATAAACCAGATTGACGATGCCTTGCAGATACTCGTCGTCGACCGCAGCCCATGCCTTCGGCGGCGCCGCGCTCGCGTTCGGAGTCGCGATCACCAGCCGGTACTTGTCCTTGTAATCCATGACCGGAAAATAATTGCGCTGCCAGTTCCCATAGGACCCGAACCCATGCAGCGACAGGATGAACGTGACCTTTTCACCCTTCTTCAAATCGCACGGATAGTCGAGAAAGAATTTGCGCCCGCTCTTCGGCTCCACCGTGCTTCCCGATTCGATCACCATCGTGCCCGCGCAATTCGCGTCCGGACAATGCAATGGCGGAGGAGTCTGGCAGGCAGTTCCCGCCAGCTCCACCGGTACTTTCTTCGCGTAAACAATGCCCGCCGCCGCTAAAACCGCAATCAATCTAAGTTTCATATGGAATCCACTTGGTCCTTTCAGTTCTTCAAATACTTCGCCAGAAACGCATAAATCTCCTCGCGCGAATCCCGAGCCAGCTTCGTGTCCAGCCGGTTGAACATGTGCCCTCCCGGTGCGTCTTCATAAATCTTGGATTCGAACTGCTTCCCCTCCGCCTTCAGCGCCATGATCATCCGCTGCACCTCCAGCACATTGACGTCTTCGTCATTGGTATTGGAATGGATCAGCAGCGGTGTCGCCAGCTTCGCCGCATACGTAATCGGCGACCGCTTCTCATACTCCTTTATATCCTCCCGCACCGACTTGCCGATGTGATAAGCCGCCGAATATTGCGCCTGGTATCCTGCCGTCTGATAGCCCATCCGCAGCACCAGGTCGCTGACCGGCACTCCCGCATACGCCACCGCGTACCCGGCGTCCGGATGCGTCAGGATCTCCATCAGCGTGATCAGCCCTCCGTGGCTCCAGCCGATCGCGCCCACCCTTTTCGGATCGAGAAAACTATACTTCTCGAGCATCCATTTCTTACCCTCCAGCACATCGTCCACCTCGCGCCCGCCGTAGTCGATCTGGTTCTGGAATCCCTGCCCATAACCCGTGCTCCCGCGGTAATCCGGCGCAATCACCGCGTATCCCTGCTCCATCATTTCGCGAATGATGTGCCCCAGTTCCGCCGACGACACGTTGCCATGAATCCCTTGATGCGCCAGCACCAGCAGCGGCTGTTTCTTCGACCGGTCCATCTTCTTCGGAATGAAAGTATACGCATGAATGATCAGCGGATTCCCCGCCCCTGGCCCCGTCTTGTTCAGCACGTGCACCGGCGGCGGACCGGCATAAGCAACCTTGTCGACATCCGCAATATCGCTCAACTTCTGCACCCACATAATATCGTCCAGCGCCTTCAGCACCGTGTCATTAGGATTGGGCGTCGGTGTAGCAGCAGGAGTGGGCGTAACAGGTGCAGCCCCGCCGCGCCCGGCCGGAGGCGCATTCTGAGCGATCAGGGAAAGACCAAAAAGGAAAAGACTCAAACTCCGCATCAAATTAGTCTAACCGAGAACGCGGCGTCTTTAGTCGGAGAATCAAAATTCGAAAAGCCCCGAGCCGGGATTGAACCAGCGACATCCAGTTTACAAAACTGGCGCTCTACCAACTGAGCTATCGGGGCGTACTCTGATTTTAACCCAATTGTTCGCTTTTGGACACCGATCCGCGCCACCGGTCACCGCCGCACCGTCCTTTCGTTGAAAACACTCCGTTCATCATGGTCCGAAGCCTGCTCGCATAACAACCGCGGTATGGGAAAAATGTTCGAAGACACTCGTTTTGGATTGCGCCTGCTCTTCAAGAATCCGGGCTTCGCCGCCGCAGTCATACTGACCATGGCACTCGCCATCGGCGCCAATTCCACGGTACTCGCCGTGGTCGATGCGATCCTCGTGCGCCCCCTGCCCTTGGGGGCATCGCTATGAACTGGAGATTCTCAGGCGCCCTCCTTGTGTTCAGGCGCGTCGAGATGTCCTCGATCGATCCATTAACAGCGCAGATTACCTTGATGTCGACAGGCACACTGCGCGCCAGCAGACAGGCGCGGATCGCTCTTTGAGGATCGGGGCCGAAGGGGGCCGAAGGGGGGCCGAAGGGGGGCCGAAGGGGGCCGAAGGGGACAGACAGAATCGACACGGACTAAACGCTTGCGAACGACGCAGACGGCTCCGTCCCCCTCATGAAAATTGGCCGATTTCCCCGGATTTCCCGTCATCGGAGCTCTCGGACGGTTTCTTGATAATCGCACGCGTTTAACCAGCAGCGGACGAACGGCTTGACCCGAACGTGTGAATTAGAGAATTACCGCTAAGTCCTCGCCGCGGAGGTGAAAAAGAGGCGTGCGCAGGGTCAGAATCGTGAAGGGGACGGAGCTGTCTGCACGATTCGGCACATTTTTGAGCTCGTCGATTCTGTCTGTCCCCGTCGCCCCCGTCCCCGTCGCCCCCGTCCGTCGCCACCGTCGCCCCCAGGCTTCGCGGCACATCTCCTCGACCGGGAGCGTCACAGCCTCCTCCCGCGTGCGCCGGATGCTGTCGTAGATGGCGCCTTGCCAGCTTCGCTGTTCGGCAAGCTTTCGACTGCTTGCAAGGCTTTCTCGAAAAAAGCGATCAGTCCTTGTTGCTTACCCACCAGCCGTTCCAGCTCCCCGATCCGCTGCGCTTGCCTGCTTTCGCTGTCCTGCTGGCGCGTGGCCGCCGACTTCCGCGGCCTTCCCGACCCGCGGCTCAGGCTCTCCTCGCCGCCTTCCTTCCATCCGCTGCTTCCATTCGTACAGCAGCTTGCGCCGGAGCTGAAGCTCCTCCGCCAACCGCGCCGTCGACTCTCCGGCCTTCATCCGAAGCACAGCCGCAACCTTGAACTCCCGGCTGAACTCCCTCGCCTTCTTCCTTGCCATCGTTCCAGCTCCTTCCTTGAGGGGCTGTCACTATTTTCTCTGTCTCATTTTTGGGGTGCACGTCAGTAGGCAGTCCCGGTTTTCCCCGGTTTTCCCCCAACTCAAGAATTTCAAGCGTTCCGATTAAATTCCGATGCTCGCCTTCACCCAGCGATCTTCCCCCGCTTCCTCGCCGTAACCACCCCTGTGTTCATCCCCAGCGTATTCAATCCGCCAAAGAACCGCGCATGTTCAATCTTCATGCAGCGGTCCATCACCACCTCGATCCCCGCCGCGCGAGCTTTCTCCGCCGCTTCTTCGTGAATCACGCCGAGCTGCATCCAGACCACTTTCGCGCCCACCGCGATCGCTTCATCCACGATCTCCTGCACTGCCGACGGCTCGCGAAAAATGTCCACCACTTCCACCACGCCCGGAATCGCCGTGACCGAGGGGTAACAGATCTGGCCCAGAATCTCCTTCTCCCGCGGATTCACGGGAATCACTTCATACCCTTCCGCCAGCAGATACATCGCCGCGAAATGACTCGGACGATAAGGATTCGACGACAACCCTACCATCGCAATCTTCCGGTACTTTTCCAGAATGCGCAGCCGGTCCGCCGCCGTGGTCGCGAAACGGCTGGTATTGACAGGGGAACCCGCTCCTACGCCATCCCCAAATGAAATCGCGCAAGTGTCGCTCAAGCGCTCGCCCTCAAAGCCTGATCCAGATCCCACAGAATATCTTCGATCTCTTCAATCCCCACCGAGAGCCGGATCAGATCGTCACTGATACCCGCTTCCACCCTCTGCTCGGTCGTCAACTGTTGATGTGTCGTTGACGCCGGATGGATCACCAGGCTCTTCGCATCGCCCACATTCGCCACGTGGGAAAACAGCTTCAGGGCCTCAATAAATTTCTGCCCTCCGGCAATCCCGCCCTTGATCCCGAACGTCAGCATGCCGCCCGAGCCGCGCGGCAGATATTTTTGCGCCAGCGCATGATACTGATTCGATTTTAGGCCCGGATACTGCACCCACTTCACCCGATCGTGCGCTTCCAGAAACTGCGCCACTCGCAGGGCGTTCGCGCAATGCGCCTCCATCCGCAATTTCAGCGTCTCCAGTCCTTGCAAAAATAAGAACGAATTGAACGGACTCAAAGCCGGCCCGAAATCCCGCAATCCTTCCACCCGAGCCTTCACAATGTAAGCCAGATCCCCGAACGTCTCAAAGAATTTCATCCCGTGATAGCCCGGGCTCGGCTCCAATAATTGTGGAAAACGGCCCTGATTCCAGGGAAATTTGCCGCTATCGATAATCACGCCGCCAATCGAGGTCCCGTGTCCGCCAATGAACTTGGTCGCCGAATGCAGCACGATGTCCGCGCCATACTCAATCGGCCGGCACAGGTACGGAGACGCGAACGTGTTGTCGATCACTAGCGGCAGATTGTGCTCATGAGCGATCTTCGCCACGGCGGCGATGTCCAGCACGTTAATGCGAGGATTGCCGATCGTTTCCCCATAAATCGCCCGCGTTTTCGGAGTAATCGCCTTGCGAAAATTCTCAGGATCGTCGGGATCGACAAACGTCGTCTGGATTCCCAGCCGGCGAAAGCTCACGTCGAACTGTGTGTACGTGCCGCCATAAAGCGTTTTCGCCGATACGATTTCATCGCCCGCTTCAAGCAGGCTGCTCATCGCAATAAACTGCGCCGCCTGTCCGCTGCCCACCGCCAGCGCGCCCACGCCGCGTTCGAGCGCCGCCATCCTTTCCTCAAACACCGCCGTCGTCGGATTCATGATGCGCGTATAGATGTTTCCGAAGCGCTGCAAATTGAACAGCGCCGCCGCATGCGCCGTATCGTCGAACACGTAGGAAGTGGTCTGATAAATCGGCACCGCGCGGGCGCCCGTCGCAGCATCCGGCTGCTGTCCCGCATGGAGCGCGCGCGTAGCGAATCCAAAAACACGGTCTGGATTAGAAGACATAATCTCAAGATAATATGGATCATGCTGCAAGATGTTGACTTGAAGGTAACGTATGACGCCATCGTCATCGGCTCCGGCGCCGCCGGAGGCATGGCCTCGCATGTTCTCACTTCGCACGGCATGAAAGTACTGCTGCTCGAAGCCGGCCGCAAGTTGCCGATCGAGAAAGAGCTGAAGTCGATGGAGTGGCCGTACAACCATCCCCGCCGCGGCGAGATGCCTCCCAGCGATCATGCGCTTACGCTCAACGAGTACACCATCCGCAAGCCGCCTTATGCGAAGGGCTCGAAATTTCAACACGTGTTTTCCTATGTGCAGGGCTGGAGCGGCACCGACTATTCGAAGAATATTGTGGTCGATGAAAAGGATCATCCTTATACAGGGACCAGCTACGCCTGGGTTCGCGCTCGCGCCTTGGGCGGCAAGACCAATATTTGGGGCCGTTTAGCGCTGCGTCTTTCGGATACCGATTTCAAAGCCGCCTCGCGCGACGGCTACGGCGAGGACTGGCCGATTTCCTACGCCGATATCGAACCTTATTACGACCGCGTCGACAATTACCTCGGCATCTCCGGCTTAAAGGAAAATCTCCCGCATCTCCCTGACAGCCTCTTCCAGAGGCCTAATAAACTGATGCCGGCTGAAATGATGCTGCGCCAATCGCTTGAAAAAAGAGGCCGATTGGTCACGCCCTATCGGGCCGGCGTCACGACCGACGGCTTGAAGCACAACAAATATCGCAGTAAATGTTTCGGCCGGGGAGCCTGCAATCGCCGCGTCGGCGGCTGCGATATTCACGCCGCGTTCGATTCGCCTACCGGTTTGATTTATCCCGCGTTCGATACCGGCAATCTGACCATTCGCACCAACGCAACCGTTTATGAAATCAATGTGGTAGATGGGAGAGCCAGC
Organism: Bryobacteraceae bacterium; assembly: GCA_049521155.1. Taxonomy (GTDB): domain Bacteria; phylum Acidobacteriota; class Terriglobia; order Bryobacterales; family Bryobacteraceae; genus Palsa-187. The sequence goes on along the minus strand of JBEKPC010000114.1, from coordinate 11,752 downwards.
GGCGTTTCCTTCATCGATAGCGAGACGAAACAGAATTATCAGGCCAAGGCAAAAGTGGTCGTTTTAGGCGCTTCCACGCTGGAATCCGCCCGTTTGATGCTGCTATCGAAAATCGGCAATTCGCATATCGGTCATAATTTTTGTGAACACGTCATGGGTCCGGGCGTCACCGGTCTGGTGAAAGATCTGGTCGGCAAGCCGCGAACGCTCGATGACGGACGACCGGGCGGCTTTTATTTGCCGCGCTTTAGAAATCTCACCGAGAAAAGAAACGACTTCATTCGCGGCTACGGATTCGAGGGCGAAAGCGGAACAACCATGGTTCCGGAACACGCGTTCTCTACGCCTGGATTTGGAAAATCGTTCAAGAAAGAAGTACGCGACCATGCCGGCGCATTCATCAGCATGGGAGGGTTTGGAGAGGTGCTGGCGCGCTATGAAAATTACGTCGAGTTAGATCCGCAAGTCAAAGACGCCTGGGGAGTTCCAGTGCTGAAATTCCACATCAATTTCGGCGATAACGAAAAGAAAATGGTCGCCGACATGAGCGCCAGCGCCAAGGAAATGTTCGAAGAAGCGGGCATCGAAATTATCGGCGCCGATAAGGAAATGCTGACGCCCGGCTGGTCCATCCACGAACTGGGCACGGCGCGCATGGGGACCGATGCTAAGAAGTCTGTTGTCAATCAGTTCCAACAATCACACGATGTGAAGAATCTGTTTGTGGTCGACGGCAGTTCGCACGTCAGCGCATCGTGCCAGAATCCGACTTGGACCATCATGGCTTTGTGCTGGCGCTCCTGCGATTATCTGGCCGATCAAATGCGTAAAGGAGAGATTTAAAAGTGCTTGACCGCCGGGATTTAATCAAATTGAGCCTGGGCGCGGCACTGGCAAAGGGCGCCGACGGGCATAAATTCTTCACCAGCGAAGAATACGCGATGGTGGACGAACTGACGGACATCATTATTCCCACCGACGAGAAGTCAGGAGGGGCGAAAGCGGCGAAGGTTGCGGAGTATATCGACCAGAGGCTGGCCGAGGCGTTTGGACCTGAAGAACGCGACGATTGGCGAAAACAGCTCGCCTTAATCGACCATAAAGCATCAAAAATGTATCAACAAGCGTTCTTAAAATGCCATAATTCGCAGCGTATCGCAGTTGTCGAGAGCATTCAAAAAGAGCCGTTTTTTGAAACTTTGAAAAGCGCGACCATCCGCGCCTACTACACTTCGAAAATCGGCATCCACGACGAGATGGATTATAAAGGCAACACCTATCAGCAGGGCGAGTATTCGGGAGATTTGCCGCCGCATGTTGCGTTTCCTGCGAATCCGCGGGATCGGCTAGCGGTGGCGTCTTATCCTTTTCGGAAACTGGTGGATCCGAAAAACGGCACACTGGCGCTGGTTGATTTTCCGCAGATGGTTGCCGACCGGTTCGGCGTTCATGGCGTGGAGTTGCTGGGCGAACATTTTCCTTCGACCGACGCCGCCTATCTTGAGAAGCTTCGCGCCGCGGTGGAGAAAAGTGGGTCGCGGGTGGTCAACATTCCTGTCGATCGGCTGGGAGCGAGTTTTTATGATGCCGATGAGGAGCGGCGCAAAGTGGCGATCTCGACGGCGAAGCATTGGATCGATGTTGCAAACGCAGTGGGATCGCCGAGTGTACGGGTGCACATGATGACGGCGAAGAATCCGCCTGATGTTGCGTTAGCGGCGGAGAGCTTGCGCCAAGTCGCGAGTTACGGGGAGGCCAAAAATGTTGTCGTCCATTTGGAGAATGACGATGCGCATAGTGAAGAAGCGTTCTTTTTGGTCGACGTGATCAAGGCGGTGAATACGATGTGGCTGCGGGCGCTGCCTGATTTTTGCAATTCCATGCTACTGGAACGCGGCGACGATTATAACTACAAGGCGATGGCGGCATTGTTCGATCACGCTTATGGAATTTGCCACGTGAAGGACTCGGAACAGGATGGCAAGAAAATGTTTCGGGTGGATTTGGGACGCACTTTTGAGATTGCCAGGGCGGCTCGGTATCGCGGGTATTTTTCGATGGAGTATGACGCGGAGGGGGATCCGAGTGAACCTACTTCGGGGTTGATTGCGGGTAGCTCACGGGCATTGATTGAGGAAAGATTGTGAATCGCGTACTGGCGATATTTGGATTTGCGGGGATTCTTTCCGCACAGGAGGTGAATCCGGACAGGCGGCTTGACCATGCTACGCAGGCGCTGCGGGCGTTTCTTTCGGTCGATAGCAATGTTCCCAAGGACTTGGCCGGGAAGGCGCAATGCATCATCGTAGTGCCGCGGCTGATGAAGGGCGCGGGGCTGGTGGGCGGGAAATATGGACGGGGATTTGCATCGTGCCGCAGAGTGAATGGAGGCTGGAGCTCACCGGCGGCCATCGCGATGGAAAGCAGCAACCTCGATTCGGCGACGGACCTGATCCTGGTGGTTGTGAATCCGGCGGGAATGCAAATGCTGCTGGACGATAAGTTCACGGTGGACGCTGATGTGGTTTCATTCTCGCGGAATAAGGAATTGTTCAACGGGGCATCGCTCGCAGGCGCGACGCTGAGGACGGATGCGGGGGAGAACAAGAAGCTGTACGGATATGAGATCGGCAATGCAGACATTTTGTCGGGCAAAGAGAGGCCGCCTCGGGGGGCGCGGGCGTTTGTGGCGGAGTTGAATAAGAGGGCGCGGAAGGGGAAGTAAAGATCCGGAGTCGATATCGATGGCAGCGCATGGCACCGCCCCACAGACACTCTCCGGGCTGCGCCTGCCCCACAACGGACCTTGCTATCGGTGCGGCGATTTGGCACGCTGGGGGGCGTTCCGCATTAAATTTGCGGCTACCGCCAGGGAGATGCCGGTGGCGATGGCGATTCGCTTGAAGAGGCTGGGACGAACGTGTTCGGGACGCACGCCGATTCCTATCAGGCGGGCGGTGAGGTGCTGGATTCCCGGGATATTCACGGCAACCTTCATTTGCCAGGGGGCTTTGAGAGGGCCTGGATGCCGGAAAATGTATTCGAGGCCCTGGTGGGCGTGCGCCTGGACGAATTGCGTCACCCGGGTGGGAAATTCGCGGCGCTGCTGGACCGCTGCCAATGAGGCTCCGGTGACGCGCCCTTCGAGAAGCGGACGGGCCAGAAGATTTGCCGCCGCAACAGCGTCCTGAATGGCGAGGTTGATTCCGACTCCTCCGGCGGGCGACATGGCATGGGCGGCATCGCCGATACAGAGCAGCCCGGGACGATACCACTGGCGCAGGCGGTTGATCTGCACCGATAGCAGACTGATCTGGTCCCAGCTTTGCAGTTCGTCGACGCGATCGAGAAGATGAGGCGCGATCTGCACGATGCTGGTGCGGAAAGCCGCCAGACCGTTGCGTTTCATTTGATCGAAGGAGCCTTTGCGAATGATGAATCCCGATTGGAAATAATCGCCGCGGTTGATCTGGATGAGACCCTTGCCGTAGTTGATGTTTCCGAAGACCTGGTCGGGATCGTGCGGCTTGCGGCTGATGCGGAACCAGAGGACGTCGATGGGAACGCCGGTCTCGATCACCTCCATTTTCGCCGCGCTGCGGGTGAGAGCGTGGCGCCCGTCGCAACCGACCACGAGGTCGGCGTGAATGTGCGTGGTTCCAGTGGGCGTGCGCACTTCGACGCCGGTGATGCGGCCGTGATCGCGGATCAGATCGACCGCTTCGTGCCGCATACGCAGGTCGAAAGTCGGGAAACGCATGGCGCGAGCGGAGAGAAAATTCAGGAAATCCCACTGCGGCATGAGCGCCACGAATTTGCAGGGTCCGGGGACGCGGGTGAAGTTTGCGGCTTGGAAAGGGAAGTCTCCGAACATGCCGCCTACCGAGGTCAACTGCTGATGCGGGAGCTTCAGGAAGTCCTTGAGAAGGCCGAGTTCCTGGAGCAGAGTGAGGGTGGAGGGATGGACCGTGTCGCCTCGAAAATCGCGGAGGAAATCGTTATGTTTTTCGAGAATGGTGACGGGGACGCCGGAGCGGGCGAGCAGATAGGCGAGCATCATGCCGGCGGGTCCGCCGCCGACGATGCAGCAGGTGGTTTCGGTTGACATAGGAAGTGTGAGCGGGTTCGGGGGGAAGATGTTTCAGGGGAAAGAGATCGGACTCACGGCGTTTGGGTTCGTTGGTCGTGGTTCGGCTGATGAAAAGAAGAGCCGACGGGGGCGTCGGCTGCGGTCCGGGGGGACCGCCCCACTTGCGACCAGGAAATTTTCACAGTTGCTATAGAGCAAGGCAGGCTAGTTTTTTGTGGCGGTGAAGGTGCCTTTGCCGGCTTCGCCGTAATCGACGGCGCCTTTCATTTTCTTTTCGCCGTCCAGGGTGCCGACGTATTTCACGGTGCCGTCGTCGCCGCTGAAGGTGAATTCTACTTTATCGCCTTTTACCGTGCCGGTGACTTTATGGTCTCCGAATTGGCCGTGATACATGCCGGTGAGGGATTCGCCGGCTTGGGTGAATTCGAAGTTGGGACTGCCGCTGCCGGCGTCGAGCACAACTTCGAAAGACCATTTGCCGGAAATGTCAGCCAGGAACATTGCAAACAACAAGACGAGAGTTGTCATGCGAGTGATGATATCACTTGACGGCGGCGAGGATCGCGGATGCCTGGTCCCGGCGCTGCTGCGTCAGGCCGACGACTCCGGGAGTATTCCAAGCGGCGAGCGCCTGGGCGGCGGCGGCGTGGGCTTCGGGCAATTTACCGAGCGCATGATCGACGGTGGCCAGCGTCAACCAGGCGCCGCCCAGATAGCGGACGCGGAGACCGGGTTCGGGTCCGTTCGCATTTTTTTGGGCGAGGGCCAGGCCTTCCTGGGCCTGAGCCATGGCGCCGGCAAAGTCGTGGCGGGCGAGCAAGAGGCCGGCAATACATTCGTGATCCATTACGATCTGCGCCTCCGCGGTCACATCGCCGGGATGGGCGGCCATCATTGCGCCGGCGACAGCGATAGAACGACGGTACTCGGCCAATGCCTCGTCAGGATGTCCTAAGTCACGCAGGCGGTTGCCGATGTACTCATAGGTGGTGCCCAAATTGCGCTGGAAGCGGATGCCCGAAGGATCGGAATGCGCGAGCGTTTCCACGAGTGCGGCGGATTCGCGCAGGATGGCCAGCGATTCCGAGAGGGCGGCTTTGGGAACATCGACCGCTCCCTGGCGGAGCAGCGCAGAGGCGAGATCGTAGATAGCGGTGCGATCCTGAGGGTCCGCTTTTATGATTTCGCGGGCGATGGCAACGCACTTGTCAAAATATTCGCGCGCGCCCTTGGCATCGCCCATATTGATCGAAAACGGCGAGCCGAGGTGATCGCCGACATGGCCATAGGCGATCATGAGCAAGCGGCGGCGCTGGACATCGTTGGGATGACGGGCCGCGACTCCTTCGCGAATTTCCGCGCTCCTCCGCTCTTCGGCAAGGCCCTGCGCGAGATCGCCAGCGCGCGCCAGCAGAACTCCCATGGTGGCGTGAGCGACGGCAGCCTGATCGGCGATATCGTCATCGCCGGGAAATTTTTGGAGCAGCGCGGGGATGAGATCCAGATGGCGGCGGGCATATTCGTTGGCGCGCTTGGGATCTGAGAACTGTAGGGCGAGGGCGAGGTCGTTATAGAAAACCCCTTCGCCTTGATTGGCTTCCACATCGTTGGGCAGAAGCTTCGGCAGCAAACGGGCGGCGGGCAGAGCGGCTTCATACGCCTGGACAGTGCCTGGAATATCGCCCATATTGGCCTTCACGGAGCCAATGTGATCATAGGTATCGACGACCTGGCGTAGAACGTCCGGGTCGTTGGGATGCTTCACGCGCAAAGGCGCCAGCAGGTCGACCGCTTTGGCGTAGCTGGCCAGCGCGCCCTTGGTATCGCCCAGGTTCGGCTTGTGCGCATAGCCCTGCACATCGCCCAGACGATAATAGGCGGTGGCCAAGGAAAGGCGCACGCGATCGTCGCGGCCGGCGTCCTTATTGAGATTTTCGAGAAATTCGAGGGTGGTCTTGACGATGGCGCGGCGGGCATCCGTGGCGCCGGGGAGACGCTCAATCGCGGTGTGAACATCGAAAAGGGAGCGGTTGGCGAGCTCCACCATCTGTTGCAGACGGCGCTCCGCGCGGCGGGCCTGGGACTCGGCAATCACGAGTCCACCGACCAGACTGAGGAGGACGAGACTGGCAGCGGCGATCATGAGGCGATGGCGGCGAACGAATTTTCCGGTGCGGTAAGAGAGCGAATCCTTGCGGGCGAGAATCGGGCGTCCGTCAAGATAGCGGCGGATATCTTCGGCCAGATAGTCGACGGAATGATAGCGGCGCGAGGGATCCTTGCGCATGGCCATCAATACGATGTTGTCGAGATCGGAGGGAACGCCGGGTTTCACGGCACTGGGCCTGGGGGCGTCCTGGATGCAGATGACGCGCTCAATTTCCTCTCGGGAAGTGGTGGAATCGAGATTCTGGGCACAGGATCCGGTGAGCAATTCATAGAGCACGGCGCCGAGCGAGTAGACATCGCTCGAAGTATTGACGGGGCGTCCGGTAACTTGCTCCGGGCTGGCGTATTGAGGGGTGAGCAGGCGCTCCTGCATGCCGGTGACGGTGAGATGCGGGTCCGATTCGGGCGCGAGCAGCTTGGCGACACCGAAATCGAGAAGCTTGGGCGTGCCATCGGGGGTGACGAAGATATTGCCGGGCTTGAGATCGCGATGCACGATGAGATTGCGGTGGGCGTGCGAAACGGCTTCGCACACTTTCAAAAAAAGGCGGCAGCGGTCGGCGGTGCTGAGGTTGCGATCCACGCAGTAAACGTCGATGGGCTGGCCTTCGACGTACTCCATGACGAAGAAAGGGCGTCCGTCGGGAGCGGTGCCGGCGTCGATGAGACGGGCGATATAGGCGTGATCGAGACCGGCGAGAATCTGGCGCTCATGCTGGAAGCGGCGCAGGACGTCGGTGGTATCCATACCGCGCTTGACCAGCTTAATGGCGACGGTTTTGTGAAACTGATCGTCGTCGCGGGTGGCGAGATAGACGGCGCCCATGCCGCCGCGGCCAAGCTCGCGAATCACGCGCCAGGGGCCGAGGCGGGAGCCGACGATGGGGCTGAGGCCAAACAGGGATTCCGCCTCATGTTCCACGGCTCGGGTGATTTTTTCGCCGCTCTTGCGGTCGGACTGGAGCAGCGATTGCACTTCGCCGCGCAGTTCGTCATCGCCGCGGCAGGCTTCGTCGAGGAAGGCTTGCTGCTCCGCCCGGGGAAGGTCCGCGGCAGTTAGGAAGATCGCCTCAATTTGCTCCCACTGTTTTGAGGGCATTGCCTGAGATTATCGCTCACTGCGCCAAGCGTTCGAAGAGGGCGGCAACTCGAGACCCTCCGAGAATCTTTTTATTGATCATCCGGATTGCCGCCTCTGATCTGTAATGCGCAAAGCGGAGACATATTTTTCAGGTTGAGCGAAAAAAAATTTCATGCATCGCCGGCGGAGCGGTCCAGTTCGCGTTGCAGCCACGCTTGGGCGATGCGGAGTCCGCGGCGGACGTCGTTTACGGGCATTTTCAGCACTTCGGCCGATTCTTCGGCGGTCAGACCGCCAAAAAAGCGCATTTCTATGAGCCGGGCTTTCAGAGCGTCGTGGGATTCCAGCGCTTTGAGGGCGTCGTCCAGATCGATCATGAGGGAGGGCTTCTCGATGGCGGCGTCGCAGGCTTCGTCGAGCGAATATTTGGGGCGGGAACCGCCTCGCTTGGCGGCAAATTTCTTGCGGGCGTGGTCGATGAGAATCTGGCGCATCACTTGCGCGGCAACGGCCATAAAATGCACCCGATCCTGATAATCGGGCTGTTTTTGCTCAATTAGCCGGGCGTAGGCTTCGTGAACCAGGGCGGTGGGCTGGAGGGTGTGGCCGGGGCGCTCATTGCGGAGATGGCCGTCGGCAATTTTGCGCAATTCTGCGTAGACCAGCGGGATCAGATTGTTTAACGCGCTCTTGTCGCCGCTTGCAAAGGCGTGCAGCAGCATCGTGATCGGGCGGTTTTCGGTCATGACCGCTCCACTACCCCCATTACAAACGACATTACAAATAGCATAGCCCCTCCTCCCCGGTTCCGCTATGATTCCATTGTCTGAAGTGATGCGGATTTTCTATTTATGTGTGTTTGCGGCGGGCGTGGCGCTTGGCCAGCAAGGACGTCCGGACCCGGCGTTCGAAAAGATCCCCTTCGAGGAATGGCGGAAAGGGAGCGGCGAGGCGCGCATCCGCTGGTCGATGCGGATTCTCCCGATTCGTCTGACGGTATATCAGCGCCTGTCGACGATCGTCGAGGTTGCCGTCGATGGAGAGGAGTTCGTGAAGCGGAACAGGCCAGGCCAGGTGGTGGCGTTCCTTGAAATTCGCGATCAGGACAATCGCACTTATCGAAACCATCGGGCGCTGATTCTTCCGGACGTGAAGGATGTGGCGTCGGTCAATTACGAGCAATACACGTTTATGACGCCGGGCAATTATGAGGTCACGGCGGCGGTGTATGACGCCGGATCGAAGGAACACAGCCTGAAGCGGATGAAGCTGCGGGTTCCGGAATTGCCTCGCGATCCTTTGCCCGGCGCGTGGCTGGATCTGCCCGGTGCGGAGTTTTCAGGGACGCCGGAGCCGCCAGATCTGTGGTATTTGCCGGAGATCACATCGCGCCTTCATCTGCCGGTCAAGACGGAGCGGCCGGTGCGCGTCGAAGTAGTGGTGAACGAATCGGCTTCGGAGCTGGTGAATGGCCGGGTGAGCCGGCGCAACATGGGCAACCTGATTCCGGCGCTCAAGGCCATTTCGCAGATGGAGATCGAGAACGGATCGATCCATGTCTCCATGCTCGATCTGGAGCGGCACCGGGTGAGGTTTACGCAAGAGGAAGTGGGCACGCTCGATTGGGCGCGGCTGCGAGGGGCGCTGGTCGAGACCAATCCCGACCAGATCGACGTGCATGCGCTGGAGAATCACGAACAGAACGCACAGTTTTTCGTTTCCGAGGTTCGCAAGCGGGTGGAGAAAGCCCAGGTGGTGATCGTGCTGAGCGCTCCGATGGCGTTTCCAAAGGGACAAGATCTGCGGCCCATCGAAGCGGAGGCCGGAGGACGGGTATTTTATATTCGCTACCAATCGCCGCGTCCGGGTTTTCCCATCGGAGCGGCGCCGGACGGGTTCGGGAGACGCGGCCGCGTTCCTGCACCAGTGCCTGAAGGTGGCGGCGAAGCTCTCCCGATTCTGGATTCGCTGGCGGGAACGCTGAAACCACTGGCTCCGCGGATCTTCGACGTGACGACGCCGATTGAGTTCCGCGGCGCGCTCGCGGCGATCATGCGCGAAATTTCGCACCTGAAATAACCGAGAGTTTTCAGGCATTTGGCGTTTCCACCCGGTGCGGCTGCGCGCAGGGCCAAGCTATGTTGCGTGCAGGAAGTAACGATCATCATGAACATCATTGAAACGCCGACGCTGCACTTCGTGGCCAGCGAGGACGAGCAGCGGCTGTCACAGGATTTGCAGGAGCGCCTGGAAGAATCGCTGCGGCTGGCCGGGGAGCAGCCGGAGGTGATCGCGGCGGCGGAAGCGAGTTGCGGCGGGGGCGAACGGCTTCAGGAGTTGAAAAAGGCCGAGCGCGCGCTGCATCAATACGCACGGGAATCGAGCGCGGAGATGGCGCGGGTGGCAGAGGGAGCGTTGGATACGATCATTCATTCGGCGGCCACGGGTGAGCCGGATTTCGCCAAAGCCGGCGACTTGGCGGCGATCGAAACACGGCATCGCCACGCCGGCCGCGCGCTGGAGCGGCTAGTGGAGCATCTGATCCCAATGGCGCAGATCGCGCAACTACGCGGGGATTCGCACGAGTTGATGACGCGGACGCGGGCGATTGAAAAAATCGCGCAGGCGCGCGCGGAGCGGCTGCTGGGCCAGCTTCAGGAAGCGGTGAGCGAAGAAATCGTGCTGCCGGTGGACCTATCGAAAGGCGTGGCCGGGGCGCTGCTGGCGCATGCCAGCGGGTTGAAAAAGCTGGCGATCCAGCAGAGTGAGAACGCTGACCGGATCGAGAAATCGTATATGACGCGTGGGGAGAAAAGACGATGAGTAAGTTTCAGGAACTGGTAGAGGGGCTCGACCGGGAAGGGCTCGACGAGCTAAGGCGGTCGGTAGCGGGAGAAGTGAATGAGCGCAGACAGAAAAACGCGATTCACATGGAACATATTCATCCCGGCATGTCGGAAGAGAAGAAAGACGCGGCGGCCAAAGAGATCGCGCGCGTGTTGCGGGGAGAAGAATAATGCGCGACCTGAAAGTATACTGGCAGGAAGTTCGTACGCTGGAGCGGACCTTGCCGGAGTTCGTATGGCTGATGAGCATCGAGGATCGGAAGCGAGGGATGGTGGGCGGACGCATGGCCGAGGTGGGCGCGGAGCCGGCGGCGAAATTGCTGCATGCTAAATCCCATCGCATGGCGACGGAGGAAGAAATCGCGGCGCATTTAGTCAAAGAAGATCAGGCGCGGCGGCAAAGCATCCACGATGGATTGCGGCGGCGCGGAATTGCCGTGGTTAGCGTAGCAGGCGGTAAGCCAGCAGCAGCCAAGCGGCGATAAATGCCAGTCCGCCGAAGGGCGTGATAATGCCGAGTCCTCTGGAACCGGTGAGGGCGAGCAGGTAGAGGCTGCCGGAGAAGAGAACGATGCCGGCGAGCAGAAGCGAGCACACCATCGTACACGCGGAGGCTGTGAGCGCGCCCGAGCGCTGGAGGGCGGAAACGATCAGGATGCCGAGCGCGTGGATGAAATGATAAAAGACTGCCTTTTGATAGACGTCCAGGGAGTAGGCGTCGAGGCGGTCCTTGAGCGCGTGCGCGCCGAATGCGCCGAGCATGACGCCGAGGGCCATTAGGGTCGCGCCGATGGGGGCCCAAATCATTTATAGTCTCGAAAACGCTGCCGGAGGCTGTGCCAGGCGTCCGGGCTGCGCCCGGATGGACCGATTAGCAATCGGTCCGCAGGTTGGCAACCTGCCCCACGACGAACCATGGTTTTCATTGCCGCCGGTGTGGCAATTGGGCTGAGTGGATGGGGCGAAAAATTGGGGACAGCCCGCTCTGTCCACGCGGCGTCGGAGGGGAGCGGGCTTTCGAGCATTGATGGCGCCTTGGGACAGAGTAGGTTGTCCCCAATTCTTAATTCTTCGCAGGTTCATTTTAGTGGGCGGGGAGCTCCTTCACGATTTCGGCTACGAAGGATTTCGCGTCGCCGAAGAGCATTAGCGTGCGATCCATATAATAGAGCTCGTTATCGATGCCGGCGAAGCCTGGATTCATGCTGCGCTTGATAACCATGACGGTGTGCGCTTTATCGACATCGAGGATCGGCATGCCGAAAATAGGGCTTGCCGTATCGTGGCGCGCGGCTGGATTCACCACGTCGTTGGCGCCGATCACGAGGGCGATATCGGCTTCGGCGAAATCGGGATTGATGTCCTCCATCTCATGCATTTTGTCGTAGGGAATGTCCGCTTCGGCGAGGAGCACGTTCATGTGGCCCGGCATTCGGCCGGCTACGGGATGGATGGCGAATCGCACTTCGACTCCACGTTTAGTAAGCGCGTCGGTCAGTTCGCGAAGCTTGTGCTGGGCCTGCGCGACGGCCATGCCATAGCCGGGGACAACGATGATTTTACGCG
>JBEKPC010000113.1:0-17761 GCA_049521155.1 Bryobacteraceae bacterium | reverse complement strand
CAAGCCGGTGGTGGTGGGGGGAAAGGCGCATGAACGGGGGGTGGTTTCCGCGGCGTCTTACGCGGCGCGGAAATTTGGGGTCCATTCGGCGATGCCGCTGCGGACGGCGCACAAGTTGTGTCCACAGGCGATCTTTGTTGAAGGGCATCGCGACCGGTACATGGATTATTCAGCGCGGGTGTACAAAATTCTGCAAAATTTTTCGCCGAGAGTTGAGATGGCTTCGATTGACGAAGCGTATCTTGATTTGACGGGGACAGAGAGGCTGCATGGGCCGCCTTTACGGGCGGCGCATAAGCTGCACGCCATGGTGAAGGAGGCGACGGAGTTGAATTGTTCTATTGGGGTCGCGGCTTCGCGGATGGTGGCGAAGGTGGCTTCGGATCAGGCGAAACCGAACGGGGTGCTGTGGATTATTCCGGGACAGGAGGCGCAGTTTCTGGGTCCTCTTGATGTTCGAAAAATTCCCGGAGTGGGCAAGGTGACGGAGAAGAATCTGCACGCCTGCGGGATCCGGAAGGTGGGGGATCTGGCTGGGCTGGAGGACTCGTTTCTGGAATCGCGGTTCGGGAAATGGGGATTGGCGCTGGCTGGAAAATCGCGCGGGCTGGACGCGGGCGGATGGTTTGATGGGGAGGTGGGCGAGGGAGGCGATCCGAAATCGATCAGCCATGAGCATACGTTCGACGTAGACACGGCGGAGCGGGATCAGATCGACGCGATGCTGGTGCGGCTGGCCGAGATGGTGGCTCGGCGGTTGCGGGATCATGCGCTCTATGCGCGGACGGTGCAGATCAAGCTGCGATATTCCGACTTTTCCACGTTCACGCGCGCGCGGACTTTGGATCATGCTACGCAGATCGACACGGAGTTGGCAGAGGCGGTGCGAGGGTTGTTTCACAAGGCTTGGACCGGCGGGGCGATTCGGCTGCTGGGGGTTTATGCGCAGTCCTTAGAATCCGATGAAGGGCAGACTTCGCTGATCGATGAGGGGCGGACGGAGCGGTGGAGGAAGACGTTGGCTGCGGTCGATAAGATTCGGGACAAATATGGGGATTCGACGGTGTCTCTGGCGGCGGGGATGAAAGCGGCGTTTCGAGCTCGGGTCCATGAGAATCCGGAGAATCTGCCGGGGAAAGAGCCTAAGAAGTAGCTCCTGGTCTGCGGGAGAAACGCGGCGTGCTGGTATTCTAGATTTAGTGCCTATGCTGTCTGTGGTTGTTCCGATTCATAATGAGGAGCCGTCGATTCTTCCGCTGTATGATCGCCTGACGGCGGTCCTTGAAAAGCTGCGGAAGCCTTACGAAATTATTTTTACCGATGATGCGTCGACGGATCGGAGTTTCGATTTGTTGGCCAATTTGGTGGAGACTGATCATCGGCTGAAAGTGATCCGGCTGCGGCGGAATTTTGGACAGACGGCGGCGCTGGCGGCGGGATTTGATGAGGCGCAGGGAAACATCATCATTTCTCTCGACGGGGATTTGCAGCATGCGCCGGAGGATATTCCGGCACTGCTCGAAAAGATCGATGAAGGGTACGATATCGCGAGCGGGTGGAGGAAGAACCGGCTGGATAATGCCGTTACGCGAAAGATTCCTTCGCGGATCGCGAATTGGCTGATGGCGCAGGTTTCGGGCGTCGAACTGCGCGATTTCGGCACTACGTTTAAGGCGTACCGCGCGGAGATTTTGAAGGACGTGAACCTGTACGGGGAGCTGCACCGGTTCATTCCGGCGCTGGCGGCGTTCTATGGGGCTCGGGTCGCCGAGGTGCCGATTCGCAATTTGCCGAGGGCGGCTGGAGGGTCGCATTACGGGCTGGGGCGGACATTTCGGGTGATGTTCGACATTTTCACGATCTGGTTTTTGTTGAAGTATTTCACGCGTCCGATGCATTTTTTCGGTAAGTGGGGATTGATTAGCGCGGTGCTGGGCGGAGGAACGCTGTTTGGATTGGGCGTTGAGAAGATTCTGACGGGTCGGGATTTGATCGCGGAACATGGTCCGCTGCTGGTGCTGGCGGCGCTGTTGATGGTGACGGGCGTGATTTTGTTCTGCACGGGATTGCTGGGCGAGGTGCTGACGCGCACTTATTTCGAAAGCCAGGGGCGGCGGATTTATGCGGTGCGGGAGATTCGCACGCGCAGAGAGCCTCAAGTGGCGGATGGGGCGCACGGCGGGCGTTAATGAAAATCCGATCTGTTGTTTTTGACTTTGGAAATGTGATTTGTTTTCCTGTTGCCGATGAGAAGATTGCTCGGGCAGCGGCGGAGTGTGGACTCCCGGTGGACGTGTTTTTGCGGGCGTTTTGGGCGGATCGGCTTCCTTATGACGGAGGGATGGAGCCTCGGGAATATTGGCGGAAGGTCGCAGCGCATGCTTCGACGGAGTTCGATGACGCGCTGATTGAGCGGATGGTTCAGCACGAAATCGGGTTCTGGAACCACTACGATTCGCGGGTATTCGACTGGATCGATTTATTGCGCGAGAGCGGATATAGGGTGGGTATTTTGTCGAATCTGCCGTTCCCGCTGGCTGGGGCGCTGCGTGGGACGCCGGGGTTTTTGGAACATTTCGACCATGTTACGTTTTCCTGCGATTTGCGACTTTTTAAGCCGCAGGCGGGGATTTACATGGATTCCGTGAACGGGCTCGGTGTGCCGGCGGAGGAGATCTTGTTCATTGACGACAAGGCGGAAAATGTCGAGGGGGCTCGGGCGGTGGGGATGAAGGCGGAGGTATTTACCACCTGGGAAGAGTTCGCCGGGGTGCCTGCGCGGTACAGATTGCCCGCGCCAAAAGCTGCGTAGAAAATATTTTGCGAACTTCGGCCGCGCTGTAACGTTTCTCTTAGCGGACGGTATTCTCTTCGTGGCTAATTTCCTGAATGACATCCGCTATGCCCTTCGAACCTTTCGCAAGTCTCCGGTTTTTGTCGCGGTGGCGGTGCTTTCGCTCGCGCTCGGCATAGGCGCGAACACAGCGATTTTCACGCTGATCGATCAGGTGCTGTTGCGGCTGCTGCCGGTGAAAGACCCGCAACAACTGGTCCTGCTGTGGGGCCGCGGTTCGCACTACGGGAGCAACAACGGGCCGAACAAGCTTTCCTATCCGATGTATGAGGATTTCCGCGACAAGAACCAGGTTTTCAGCGGGATGTTCTGCCGCAACGATATCGATTTCAGCATCAACTTCGAGGGCAAGACGGAGCGAATTTCCGGGGAGACGGTTTCGGGCACGTATTTTCCGGTGCTGGGAGTGGGGGCGGCGCTGGGACGGGTATTCAACGAGTCGGACGACCAGGTACCGGGCGGCGAGCCTTACGCGGTGTTGAGCTACCGCTATTGGATCAGCCGGTTTGCCGGGGATCCGCGCGTGATTGGCAAAAAGCTGGTGCTGAACGGGTATCCGTTTACGGTGGTGGGGGTGAGCCAGGCTGGATTTGACGGAACGGATCCGACGCGCTCGCCGCAGATTCGCGTGCCGATCATGATGAAGCTCCAGGTGGATCAACTGGGGTTCTACGATCTGAAGAATCGGCGGAATCGCTGGGTGAACAGTTATGGAAGGTTGAAGCCCGGCGTGACGATGGAGCAGGCCAAGGCAAGTTTGCAGCCGCTGATGCACCAGATGCTGAATATGGAGGTGCAGGACAAAGAGTTCGCCCACGCCGCGCCTGAGACGAAGGAAGCGTTCTTACGCATGTGGCTGGATCTGCTGCCGGCTTCGAAGGGGCGATCGAATCTGCGCGAGCACTTTTCCAATTCTCTGCTGGTGTTGATGGCGATTGTCGGTCTGGTGCTGTTGATCGCGTGCGCGAACGTCGCGAATCTGCTGATCGCGCGGGCGACGGCGCGACAGAAAGAGATCGCGGTGCGGCTGGCACTGGGGGCTTCGCGCGGCCAGATTGTTTCGCAGCTACTGATCGAGAGCCTGATGCTATCGATGGCGGGCGGCATGGCGGGACTGCTGCTGGCGGTCTGGATCGATGAATCGCTGGTGAATTTTCTGCCAACGGGGGGCAGTGATACGCTGACGATTTCGGCATCGCCGGATTGGCGCATTCTGCTGTTCACGCTGGGCATTTCTCTGGCGACGGGAATTATTTTCGGACTGGTTCCGGCGTTGCAGGCGACGCGTCCGGATCTGGCGCCGACGCTGAAGGATCAGGTGGGAGCCATTACCAGCACGTCGTCAATCGGACTGCGAAAATCGCTGGTGGTGGCGCAGGTGACGATTTCGCTGCTGCTGCTGATCGGCGCCGGGTTGTTCATCCGCAGCCTGCAAAATCTGAAGACGCTGGACCCGGGTTTTAAGACGCGAAACCTGCTGACCTTTTCCATCGATCCTCCCTTGAACGGGTACAAACCGGAGCGGAGCCGCGAGATTCTGCGGCAGATTTATGAAAATCTGAATGCTCTGCCGGGGGTGGAAGCGGCGAGCCTGGCGGTGATGCCGGTAATGGAAGGCGATGAGTGGGACAGTTCCGTTACGGTGGATTCGTATCAGGCGAAGGCGACGGAGGGTCTGGATCCGCACATGAATTTCGTCTCGCCCGGCTACTTCAAATCGATGGACGTGCCGATTTTGCAGGGGCGCGATTTCCGGCCATCGGATGAGGACATAAAAGCTCCGAAGGTTTGCATGATCAACGACAAGTTCGCGAAGAAATATTTTCCCGAGGGGCGGGCGGTCGGGCACCGGATCGGCATGGGCAGCGATCCGGGAACGAAGACGGATATCGAAGTGGTGGGTGTTTTTCGCGACATGAAGTACGAGGGAATGCGCGACGAGGTGCCGATCGAGATGATCCGGCCGTATGAGCAGTTGGAGTTTACGCTGGGGGTGTGGGTCTATATCCGGACGGCTCGCGAGCCGGAGCAGATGTTTTCGGCGGCGCGGAGGGCGGTGCAGCAGGTGGACGCGACGCTGCCGGTGACGGACATGAAGACGCTCGAAAAGCAATTGGATAATTCGCTGGTGACGGAGCGCCTGGTGGCGACTTTATCGAGCGCGTTTGGAGTGCTGGCCACGCTGTTGGCGTCGATAGGGTTGTACGGAGTGATGGCGTACACGGTGGCTCGGCGGACGCGCGAGATCGGCATCCGGATGGCGCTGGGAGCGGCGACGGGCAACGTGGTGTGGCTGATCATGAAAGAAGTGCTGGTGCTGGTGGGGATCGGAATCGTGCTGGGATTAGGCGCGTCGTTGTTATTGACCAGGTACGTGAAGAATCAGCTTTACGGGATGCAGCCCAATGATATGACGACGATTGTGCTGGCGACCATCGGCATCGCGATGGTGGCGCTGGCGGCGGGCTATGTGCCGGCAAGACGGGCGACGCGGGTGGATCCGATCCGGGCGCTGCGGTGGGAATGAGGTGTCACTCACCGGTTGGCAACCTGCACTCGCCGATTTGAACTGGGAACGGTGGGAGGGCGCGGTTACGATCGGTTCATGAAGCTGATTTTGCTCCCCGTTCTTGCGGGCTTTACGATTTTCGGCCAGGCAGTGCAGTTTGAAGTGGCGTCGATACGGCCGTCGGCCGCGACGGGCGCCGATCATGTGAACGTCGGTGTCCATATCGACGGCGCGCGGATCAGTTGCACCCAGCTCTCGTTGAAAGACTATATCAGCGCGGCGTACCAGGTGAAGCTGTACCAGATTTCGGGGCCGGATTGGGTGGGCTCCGAGAGGTTCGATATCGCGGCCACGCTGCCGCCGGGCGCCAAAGAGGACCAGGTTCCGGACATGCTGAAGGCGCTGCTGGAGGACCGGTTCCAAATGAAATTCCATCGCGAGAAGAAGGATTTTCCGGTTTATGCGCTGGTGATTGCGAAGAGCGGATTGAGGTTAAATGAGTCGGAGAAGGATCCGGAAGCGCCCTCCGACAGTGAGCCGGCGAAGGCTCCGGTAAATGTCACTGGTAGCGGCGGACGCGGCGGGGTGCATATCAATCTGGGAAACGGGTCCTATTTCACACTGGCGGACAACAAATTTATCGGCAGAAAGTTGACGATGGCGGGCTTCGTCGACATGCTGGCGCGGTTCGAGGATCGTCCGGTGGTGGACATGACGGATCTGAAGGGGATGTACGACATCGACCTGCAATTCACGGAGGAGGATTATCGCGCGTTGCTGATCCGTTCGGCGATTGCGGCAGGGGTGGTGCTGCCTCCGGAGGCGATGAAGGCACTGGAGAGCTCATCGGGCGATTCACTGCTGGCGGCGCTCGAGAAGGTCGGGCTGAAACTGGAGGGACGGAAGGCGCCGCTCGATGTGTTGGTGATCGATAGCATGAGGAAGGCGCCGACGGAGAATTAGGGGCTAGACCCAGGGCTACCTCAGCAACTGCACCGCTGCGGCGTTCTTGCTTTCTACTGCGATTTGGAATGCGATGCGGCCTCGGGAATCTTTTGCTCCTCGCTTCGCGCCGTGCGTCAGGAGTAGTTTCACGACCTCGGCGGGAGCCTTTTCGGCGGCGACCATCAAGGGAGTCGTGTTGTTGGAATCGCTCAGATTCACGTCGGCGCCGCGGTCGAGCAGCAATTGCGCGGCGCCTAGTTTGCCGTTTGCGACTGCTTCGATCAGCGGCGTCGAAAGGTCGGTGGCGCGGGAGTTTACATTGGCCTGATGATCGAGCAGCAGGCGCATCGCGTCTTCTTTGCCTTCGGCGGAGGCGCGATAAAGGGCGCTGCGGCCGCGCGTATCCATGGATTCGACCTGCGCGCCGGCGGCGAGCAGCGCGTCTACTATGGGCGCGCTGGTTTCGGAGGCGAGCATCAGCGGCGTGGTGCCATCCGCGCTGACTGCGTTGACATCGGCGCCTTTGGCGAGCAGCGATTTTACGCGATCCAAATCTCCCGCGGCGATGGCCGTGAGCAGAGGAGTGGCGCCGGTGGGCGCCGGTTTGTTCTCGCCGTTGACCACTTTATCGGGCGACGGTTGCGCGGAGCGGCTGCTATACCACCAGTAAATCCCCGCACCAATCAGGAGCACGGCAAGGAGTCCACCGACGATCGGGAACAGCATCCAGCTCTTACTTTCCTTGCGCGGCTGCGCGGGAGACGGCACGGCATCCGGTACGGCTTCTGATACAGCCTCCCGTACAGGCTGTCTCGCGGTCGCGAAGATCGGCGCGGCGGGTGGGGGCTCCGGCGGAGGAGCGTAGGTCGACGTGGGTGGCGGGGCCGGCGCGGGAGGCGGGGCCAAGGTGGGCTGCGGAGCGGTCATCTGTACGGTGGAGGCTTGCGAAATGGTCGTCCTGACGCCCACTGCCGCGGTTAATTCCTGAATCAGCGTGGTGCAATCGGGGTAGCGATCCTTGGGATTTTTCGCCAGCCCGCGGGCGAGGACGGCGCGCACGCCTTGGGAGATCGGGACGTCGCCGTGTGTCGGTTCGAACGGATCTCCCATCACGATCTGGTACATCAGCGTGTGGGCGGTCGCGCCCTTGAAAGGCATGCGGCTGGTGAGCATCAGAAATGCGATAGCACTCAACGCAAACTGATCGGAGCGGCCATCGATCTGGGCGGCCTGAATCTGCTCCGGCGACATGTAGGCGGGAGAGCCGATACTAACGCCGGTGCCGGTCATGGCGGTGGCCGAGCTGGTCATTTTCGCGATCCCGAAATCGGCGATCTTCACGCGTCCGTCGTTGCGCACAAGTATGTTCGCCGGTTTAATATCGCGATGCACCACGCCGGTTTTATGAGCGTAATCGAGCGCTACGGCGATCTGGGCCAGAATGTCGAGAGTCCAGGCGCGGTCGAGCTTGGGGTTGTTGCCCAGAAGATGCTCGAGCGAGGCGCCCTCGACGAACTCCATGACGATGAAGATGTTGTCGCCGTCCTCGCCAAGCTGATGCACGGTGACGATGCCAGGGTGGTAGATTTTGCCGGCGACGCTCGCTTCGCGAATCAGGCGCTGGCGGAGCTGCACGCTTTCATGGGCGGTTGTCCCGGAGTCGATGCGGATCACTTTAATGGCGACGGGGCGGCCGATGGCTGAATCGTGCGCATGATACACCACGCCCATGGTGCCGCGGCCCAGTTCACTCAGAATGTCGTAACCACCGATGCGTGCCGGATTCATTGATCCTCGAAACCTATCTGACTTAAGATAATAACGCGCATTTGCGTGCGATTGAAGATCAAACGGATGGTTCGAAGCTTAGCGGGGTCCAGGTTGGGGAATGCGGCGAGAGGCAGTACGAAGGTCTGAAAAACCGGCTCCGAGGACTTCTCGTACGCGAAATCGTCCATGAACTGAAGTTTGGTGAATCGCACTTTGAAAGGAGGCAGCAGGGCGCCGAATTGGCTCAAGGGAAGCTGCGTGGGGGCGCCGTCGCTCGACTGCAATTCGACGGTAAAATCGGTGATTTCGGCAGTCTTTTCGTCCTTTTTCTCGTCTTTTTTGTCCTTCTTCTCATCTTCCTGTTTACCCGGCAGCGGAGCCTTATCGGTGGTCGCGGCTAAGGAAAGGGTGAGGACCGAGCGTGGTTTGAAGCCGTCGGGCAGCGTCAATGAATAGGAAGGCGCGGGCGCGTCTGGCGCGCGATTCCAGCCGAGAAAAACGCCGTTATATCCGCGATCACCACGCCGGTAAGGGATGCGCCCTTCCTTCCAAATCGAGAGATTCGAGGCGCTGATGCGGCCGCCGGGAAGCGTCGTGGTCGAAAGGTCGGGGTCCTCGCTGAAGTTCGCGACTGGCTGATAGGAAGGGTCCTGATAGCGCGTCATGTAATAGGTTTTGGGCAGCCAGTCGCGGGCGGCCCGATAGTCGCGGAACATGGGAAGATACTGGCGGCGGCCGTGTAGGGTGGCTTCGAGGAAGGCGGAAATATAGGTTTTCGCGATCTGGCGCTGAGCCTGCGGATCCATGAGCGGCTTGGTATTTAGGAACCAGCCAAACTGCGGACCGGAATCGTAGCGGCCCCAAACGGTGTTGAACTGGCCGTGATTGGCGCCGTATATATAGAGCTCGGCTTTAAAGAAATTTCCGTCGCCGGAGTAATGGACGTGGTCCCACTGGCGGCTGCCGTCGAATGAAGAAACATCGGAGTCGTTGGCGCCTTGGATCGTGAAGTAGCTGATATCTTTGATGGTTCGAAATTCGCCCGCCGGCTTGTACTGGCCGTCGACTGGCGCGATCGCGACCAGAGCCTTGATGGGGTAGTGATAGTCGAAATGGATATTGGCATCCTCGGGATCATAGGAAAGCGTGTTGAACAAAGCCGCCGTAGCGACCGCTTCCCCGCCGCGCGAATGGCCCATCAGCGCGACGTTGTTTACGTCCACTTTGTGATAAAAAACATTGCCGGGTGTTTCATTCCATTCGCGCCAGATTTTAAGATGCTCCAGCAGCATCAAGCCGCGCACGGCCTGCTCCTTTTCCGGTCCGACGATCCAGCCGTTAAGGAAATTTTCATCAATCGAAGCCAGAATAAAACCTCGGCTGGCGAGCAATTGACCTAGATATTCATAGCCTGGGTCGGAGAATTCAGCCATGTCATGGTTGCCGTGGACGATCAGAACCAGGGGAAATGGTCCATCGCCGCGGGGGTACCAGACGCGGCCGTTGAGCGGTAATTTATCGAATCCAAAACCCCAATAGTGCCGGCGGAGCTTCTCTTTCCAGCCCTTAAAATCCTTAAAGAACAAAGAAGCGTCGGTTGTTTTTGTCTTTAATATTACTGATTTACCATATTCAGGGCGGCGAGTATCGGAACCATTTCCGTAAAATAGGGTCAAAACCGGATTTGGACCAGCGCTGGCCGGATTCGGTTCGGTGAGGGGACGCGGATCGGGTGAGGAAACTTGCCCGATCCGTAAAATATCCTTGTCGTTTCCGGGGCCCGAAAGAAAAATGTAGAGCACGATATTGGCGGCAACGGCGGCAATGGCGAGCGTGATGGTTATGATTTTCTTGCTGAGATGCGCCTCGCGAAAACGGCCGGTGAGGAGGGTCGCAATAGCGGCGCCGAGGGTACACTCGATCAGAAGAAGGACGGCGCCGATGAGGCTCCCCAGTTCGGGAGACCATGCCAGGAGGATGACCGCAAATGCTCCGAAAATGACGCTGGTCGCAAAGACCGGCACTTTACGCAGGATCTTCAGCAATAAGGCGGCCAGAAGCGCAACGAGAGGGAGCCCCAGTAGAGCGACGATTAGGGCGAAGCTGAGATCGATGGCGAGTCCGAAGCCTGAACGGAGATAAATACCGCCGACGATGGCCGTCCAAAGGGCGACCAGCACTGCGCCCCATATCGCACCTTTGCGCGCCTCGGGGCCAGGACGGATATTGGCCCAGGCGCGGCTGGACCAATCGCGAAGGGCACGCCAGCGTTCTTTGATTCGCATCGCTTGAGTTTACTATGGGGTCCGCGGATTTAATTCTTATGGTGCTGCTAATCTGGCGCGAACGGCTTCCACGGATCGGTCTGCCAGATCTTCGCAGGCGCGGGCGACGAAGCCGGTCATGTTGGCGACTGCGAAGCTCACGCCATTGAGATTTCGCTCCGGAGGCACGCCTGGCATGGGGCGCGGGTATCCGGAGGCGTAGAATGTATCGCCTGCGCGGCGATACTGGTCGCGGGAAATGTGCAAATCAGGGGCGACGCGGATGACGCCGGGAAGATCGCCCGGAAACGCTCCGGCGGCGGAGACGATCATCACGCGCGAGAGGTACGGCGCGAATTTTTCGGCGTGCGCCTGGTTCGCGGTGCCGAGACTCAGGTTCACAATATCCATCTGATGCTCGATTGACCATTCGATAGCGGCGAGCAGGGCGTTGATATTGGTGCGTAGTTCGCGGCCGAAAACGCGCACGGCGAAATATTCCGCATCGGGGGCTTTTTCCTGAATCGCGGCCATCACTGCGGTGCCGTGGCCCAAACGGTCGAGAAAATCTTCTTCAGGAAAACCGCCATCGACATGCGCAATATGCGGATGGCTGGGATTCACGCCGCTATCGATTACGGCAATACGGACGCGGCTTCGATCCATACCTTTCCTTCGCGCAGGCTGATCACCTGGTCGGCGATTTCGGCCAGCGCGGGACGATGCGTGATCACGATGACGGTGCAGCCGCGCAGATGTTCCCGTAGATTTCGGGCGATGATTTTTTCGGTGCCGGCGTCGAGCGCGGAGGTCGGCTCATCGAGCACCAGGACTTGGGGACGGCGCAGCAGAGCGCGGGCGATGGCGATGCGTTGACGCTCGCCTGCCGAGAGCGCGAGTCCACGCTCGCCGGTTTTTGTTTCGTAGCCGTCAGGAAGGCGCAGGATCAATTCGTCGAGGCCCGCCGCGGTTCCGGCGCGCTTGATCTCCGCGCGATTGGCCGCAGGCTGGGCGTAGGCGATGTTTTCGGCGATGGTGGCGTTGAACAGATACGGCGCTTGGTCGACCAGCACGATATGATGGCGCAGGTCCTTGATGCGCAGGTCGCGCAAGTCATGGAAGTCGAGTGAAACGGAGCCGCTATCGGGATCGAGCAGACGGACCAGAAGATCAGCGATGGTGGATTTGCCGACGCCGCTCGGTCCGAGAATCGCGCAGAAGGTCCCGGCGGGGATCGTGAAGGAGACGCCGCTCAGGATTTCGGCGCGATCGTGGCGCAGGGTGACGTTGTCGAATGTGATGTCCCCGCGTGCCGCGTCCAGTGCGACCGCGTCGACGTGTTCGGTGATTTCGGGTGCGGTGTCGAGAATTTCGAAGATGCGGCTGAGCGAAACGCGCGCCGAGGCGAGGTTCGCGGCCAGGCCCATCATCGTTTGGACGGGGGTCAGCAGGCGCATGTGATAAGCCATGAACGCGACCAGGGTGCCGATCTTCATGGTGCCGTGAATGATCATCCAGCCGCCGAGCAGAAAGACTCCGCCGGTGGCGGCGGTGAGGATGGTGCCGGGAAGGGCGCCGGACAGAAACGACGTCATCTGGAGGCGCAGCAGAGTGTCGACGAAAGCACCGTTGCGAGTGCGGAAGTTCTCGGCTTCGCGGTCGCCGGCATTCGCGGTGACGACGGTACGCATGCCGAGCAGAGTGTCGATGAAGAGGCTGCCGAGGTCCGCGCCACGCTCGCGAAGTTCTTTGGTGAAGATCATCAATTTTCGCTGATAGTGGCGGAAAGTGATGAGGCTGACGGGGACAAAAATCACGCTAAACAAGAAGAGCCGCCAATTGAGCCAAAGCATCATCGCGACGCTGCCCACGAAAAATACTACATTGCTGAGCACGGATAGCAGCGTGTCGGCCGAGACGCGCTGCACTTCTCCGATATCGTTATTCAGGCGCGAAACGAGATCGCCCAGGCGCCATTTCGCGTAGAATCGCGGCGATAGTGTCTGCAAATGGCGATAGAGGGCGAGCCGCATATCGAACAGCATCGATGCCGAAACGCGGACATATTGATAACTGGAAAGAATGTTCAGCAGGAAGCCCAGCACAGTGGTCCCGAACATCAGCGCCGCGACCCAGACCAGCGCGCGCATATTGCGCGGAACGAGCGCGTTATCGATCAGCAGTTTCGAAATGTACGGCTGCGCCAAGCCGAGCGCGGTGGCCAGAACGCTGATGCCGAGAATCACGCCGAGGCGCGATGCATAGGGCATCAGGAACGGCTTCAATCGCCGGTATTGTCCCCAGCCGGTTGGCAGCATATGATCTGACCATTATGCGACAGGCTGTCTCACTATCGGACAGTGCGGGCGCGTGTAGGTCTGAAAAGTCAGCATTATCAAGGGCACTTGGATTGCTTTAATGGGCAAGATGAGCCATCTGATCGACGATGTTCGGCTAGCATTTCGCGGGTTCCGGAAAACGCCTGGCGTTACGGCAGTGATCGTGTTGGCGCTGGCGTTGGGAATCGGCGTGAACTCCTCCTGCTTCGTCTATGTCAGCGGATTGCTGCTGCATCCGTTCCCGTATCCGCGGCTCGATCGTATCATGACGGTTTGGGAATCGCCGGTAAATCAACCGAAAGAACGAAGCGCGGTTGCGGCGGCGAATTTTCTGGACCTCAAGGAACGGAATTCTTCGTTCGCGGCGCTCTCGGCATATCGGCCGTGGAACGCAAACCTGTCCGGCATCGGAGATCCGGAGCGGGTGCAGGCTTGTCTGGTGACGCCGGAGTTTTTCGCGGCGATCGGCCTCGCGCCTTCGCTCGGCCGCGCACTGGGAGCGGAAGACGCGGAATCTGGACGGCTGGTGGTAAGCCACGGGTTTTGGACTAGCCGGCTTGCCTCCGACGCATCGGCCATTGGAAAGACGGTTTCGTTGAATGGAGCCGCTTACACCATCGTCGGCGTGATGCCGGAGGAGTTCAATTTTCCGCTGGAGACGGAGATGTGGGTTCCGCTGGCACTGACCGCGGCCGAACAGCACGATCGCGCGGCGCATAATATATCGATACTGGGCCGTTTGAAGCCCGGCGTTCCGGTGGCGCAGGCGCGGGCGGAACTGGCGACCCTGGGGCAGCGGCTGGCGTCGGAGCATCCGGACACCAATGAGAATCGCAGCTTCCAAACCGTGCCGCTGTTGGAACTGGTGGATGAAACCACCGCCCGCTTCGTCATGACACTGGTTGTGACCGCCGGATTTGTGTTGCTGCTGGCTTGCGCCAACGTCGCCAATCTGCTGCTGGTGCGCGTGGCCGACCGCCAGAGGGAGATTGCGATTCGCGCCGCGATGGGGGCTAGCCGCGCCAGGATCGCCACACAGCTTCTGGTCGAAAGCGCGGTCATCGCCCTGGTCTCCGGGGCGATCGGCCTGGATTTCGCCGCGTGGACCGTGGCGCACCGGAACATTCCGCCCGAGGTTTATAAAATCGTCGGCGGCCTGAAGACCGCTCACGTTGATTCGACAACGATCATGTTGACCATCGGCGTATCCCTGCTTGCCGGTCTGCTCTGCGCTGTTCCGGCGCTCAGTCTGGTCATGCGCGGGGCCGCGTCCGCCCGCTTGAGCGATTCGCTGAAGGAAAGCGGGCGCAGCGGATCCGGAGGACGTTCGCGAAGCCGTCTGCGGACCACGCTGGCAGTTTTTAGGTTTCGATGGCGTTGATTCTTCTGGTGGGCGCGGGCGCTATGGTCCGGACATTTCAGCGACTCCTGACCGTAAGCCCTGGCTTCGATACCGCGAATCTGCTGACCATGCAGATCTCGCTACCGCAGCCGAAATATTCCGGCACAACGGCGGCAATCGCATTCTATGACCGGCTGCTCGATGGCCTGGGTACTCTTCACGAGGCGCGTGCCTCGGCGATTGTGGCGAGCGGGCTGGCCGACGCCATGTATATCG
Source organism: Bryobacteraceae bacterium (assembly GCA_049521155.1). Classification (GTDB taxonomy): domain Bacteria; phylum Acidobacteriota; class Terriglobia; order Bryobacterales; family Bryobacteraceae; genus Palsa-187. Next base: position 3,462 of record JBEKPC010000113.1, on the reverse strand, counting down.
AGGGACGGCCCGCTCCTCGTCCGGACGAGACGATTCCTGAGGTGTTGGCGGTCAGCGGGCGGGTCTTTGAAACATTGCGCCTGCCAATGATCGACGGGCGCGCTATCTCCTCAACGGACGATCGCGATCACCCAATCGCGGTGGTGCTGAGCAACAGCCTGGTCCGGCAATACTGGCCCGGCGAGAATCCGATTGGCCGCCATCTACGCATGTCGAAAAACGATCCTCGCTGGCTGACCGTGGTGGGTATCTGCGGCGACGCGACAGACTGGTTCAGTGGCCGGCCGCTGCCGCGCGCTTACATATCTTTTCTTCAGCATCCGCAGCCCGATGTGAGACTGTACATCAGAACGCCAGGCGACCCCGCGCAGATCACATCCGTGGTGCGCAAGGAGGTTCAGAAGATAGATCGCGCGCAGGCCGTTTTCGACGTGAAGACCATGGAACAGCGCATCAAGGAAGAGACGTCCGGCGTGAGTGCCGCCTCTTCGAGCATGGCCGGCTACGCATTGATCGGCCTGTTCCTTGCAGCCAGCGGCATTTACGGGGTGATCTCCTATTCTGTGGCGCGGCGGACGCATGAGATCGGGGTGCGGATGGCGCTCGGAGCGGACCCGGGGACGGTGCTGCGGATGACGTTGCGAGACGCCCTGCTGATCGGCGGGATCGGCCTGAGCATCGGCGTCCCCATAGCGTTCGCTTTGATTCGCGCGATGTCGAGCGCGCTCTATGGCGTGATCCAGCTTGATGCCGGGACGTTTGTGACTCTGACGGTGGTCCTGGCGATGTGCGCGGTCGCAGCGGGATACATCCCGGCTTGGCGCGCGTCGCGGCTGGACCCGGTGACGGCGCTGCGGGACGAATGAAGGGCAGGGGACCTCTTATCGCAAAGAAGACCAGCGGTGCGGAAGCCCCCAACAAGCATCCGCACCGGGAAGAGATTGACGAGGCCCTTTCGCCAACCTCTTTGCCCTGAGGATACGGCCCCCCATCGCGGCCGGACGCGAATGAAAGCGCTAAGTCCTGGAAAACGCGGGCAAAAGAAATTCGTACGTCGATGGGTTACGCTGGGACTCGCGGAAACGTCTTTGCGAGGTACACTCTACTCTAATGAAGATACGATCTCTCCCAATCCTTCTGCTCGCCGCCTCCCTGTCTCTCTGGACCGCGTACGCCCAGACCGCGCCGAAAATAACCACCCCCAAGGAATTCCTTGGCTTCAACATCGGTGACGATTACATGATCGCGACCTATACCCAGCTTGACAAATACTGGCACAAGATCGCGTCGGAGTGCGACCGCTGCAAACTGGTCGATATCGGGCCTACGGAAGAAGGCCGGCGGCAGTACATGATGATCATCACGTCGCCGGAGAACCTCAAGAAGCTCGATCATTATAAGGACATTTCGGCGCGGCTCGCGCATGCCGAAAACCTTACCGACGAGCAGGCGCATGCGCTGGCGCGAGAAGGCAAAGCGGTGGTCTGGATCGATGGCGGATTGCATGCCAGCGAGACCGTCGGCTCCCAGCAGGAAATGGAAATGGTGTACCAGATGGCCAGCCGCACCGATCCCGAAACCATGCGGCTACTGAACGACGTGATCGGTCTCTACACGCTGGCGAATCCCGACGGGCAGGAACTGGTTTCCACCTGGTACATGCGCGAAAAAGATCCGTTGAAGCGCAGCATGAGCGGGCTGCCGAGGCTCTACGCAAAGTACGTCGGCCACGACGACAACCGTGATTTCTACATGTCGAACATGAAGGAAACCACCAACATGAACCACCAGTTGTTTCTCGAATGGTTTCCGCAGATCATGTACAACCATCACCAGACGGGACCGGCGGGAGCGGTGATTTTCATGCCTCCGTTTCGCGATCCGTTCAACTATAATTTCGATCCGCTGATTCCTCTCGGTATCGAGATGGTAGGCACGGCGATGCATAGCCGCCTGGTCGAGGAAGGCAAGGGCGGATCTGCCATGCGTAGCGGCTCGAATTATTCCACATGGTGGAACGGCGGTCTGCGCACCATCACGTACTTCCACAATATGATCGGCATCCTCACCGAAATCATTGGCGAGCCGACACCGATGCGCATTCCTCTGGTGGCCGATAAACAGTTGCCGAAGGGCGACTGGCCGTTGCCGATCATGCCGCAGGAGTGGCATTACCGGCAGTCGATCGATTACGAAATGTCCAACAACCGCGCTATGCTTGACCTCGCGTCCAGGTATCGCGAAACGTGGCTGTACAACATTTATCAGATGGGCCGGAATTCGATTGAAAAGGGCAACAAGGATACCTGGACGGTGACTCCGAAACGTATCGTGGCACTGGAAGCGGCAGCCGCCGCGGAAGCGCCTGCGGGCGGGCGGGGAGGACGCGGGGGCCGTGGTGGCGGCGCCGCGGTAGCTGCGGGAGGCGACATGGGACCGGGCGGCGGTGGGTTCGGCGGCCGCGGCGGGCTTCCCGAGGAACTCTATGCCAAGGTTTTGCATGATCCGAAGTTTCGCGACCCGCGCGGCTACATTCTCCCAGCCGATCAGGCTGATTTTGCCAATGCCACGGAGTTCATGAACGCGCTGCTCAAGAATGGCATCACGGTGCTGAAGGCGACAGCGGCCTTCACGGTGAACGGGAAAAATTATCCCTCCGGATCGTATGTGGTCAAGGCGGCGCAGGCGTTCCGGCCGCACGTGATGGATATGTTTGAGCCGCAGGATCACCCTAATGATTTCGCGTATCCGGGCGGTCCTCCGAATCGGCCGTACGACATTACCGGCTGGACGCTGGCGATTCAGATGGGCGTCACGTTCGATAGAATTTACGAGGGATTCGACGGGCCGTTTACCAAGGTCGTCGGGCTGCTGCCTCCTCCTCCCGCAGCGGTGATCGGGTCGGTTTCGAAGCCGGCGGGTTACCTGGTGAGCCACAAAATCAACAACTCCTTCGTGTTGATCAACAGGCTGCTGGCCGCGAATTGCGATGTTTACTGGTTAAAGAAGGCCGTTACGGAGGACGGGCAGGATCTGGGCACGGGCACTATCTGGATTCCGGCGTCCGGCAACGCGCTGCCGGTATTGCAGAAGGCCGCGAAAGAAATCGGCGTACCGTCCTACGCGGTAGCTACGGCGCCAAAGGGCGATGCCCTGAAACTGAAGCCGATTCGCATTGGGCTGTACGATTCCTACGGCGGATCGATGCCCTCCGGTTGGACGCGCTGGTTGTTCGAACAGTACGAATTTCCGTTCACGGTGATTTATCCGAATACGCTGGATGCAGGCGATCTGAAGAGCAAGTTTGACGTGATCGTGCTCACGGATGGCGCGGTACGGCGTGGCGGCGCGGGTGGACGCGGAGGCGGTGGTGGATTCGGACGTGGCGCGGTGGACCCGAACAGCATCCCGGAGGAGTATCGCGACCATCTAGGCGCCATTTCCGATGCCAAAACCATGCCG
>JBEKPC010000112.1:0-18016 GCA_049521155.1 Bryobacteraceae bacterium | reverse complement strand
GCGCAGCCTCCGGGACCATTGTGACCAGGTATTGGCCGATGGAAAAAGTCTCCGCCATTGAACCGGTGGATCATCAGCATCAGCGCGGCGTCTGGTTCGGACCGGACGAGGTCAACAGCTTCGATTTCTGGAATAACGAAGCCACCTACACGACGCCGAATCGCGGCCTGATCAAGCTGAGTAAGCTGGGCGAACTGAAAAGCGGCAAGAAAGAGGGCAGCATCGCCGCGAAGTTCGATTGGATGGACCCCAAAGGCGTCACGATTGTCGAAGAATCGCGCGTGATGAGGTTCCATAATTTGCCGGGGCTGCGCATCGTCGATTTCGAGATCGATCTGACCGCGATTGATAGGGTAAAGTTCGGCGACGGGAAAGATTGCTGCTTTGGAATCCGCATCGCGCCGCAGTTGCAGGAAAACAAGGTGATCAAGACCAAAGGGCAGCCCGATGCGACTATTCCCGGGCCTCCCGGCGTGATCAGCAATTCCGACGGAAAGAAGACCGAAAAAGAAGTTTGGGGCAAGCCGGCGGATTGGGTGGATTATTCGGGCGAAATCAACGGAGAAAAGCTCGGGATTGCGATTTTCGACAATCCGAAAAACTCGCGCCGCGCGCGTTGGCATGTGCGCTCGTACGGACTGTTCGCCGCCAATCCATTCGGGGTCAGCGCCTTCAGCGGCGATAAATTGCAGAACGGCAGCGTGACGCTGGAACCGGGCGATAAGTTGCATTTCAAGTACCGCGTGGTGATTCATCCGGGAAGCACGGACATCGCGAAACTGTGGGCGGAGTACGTGAAGTAATGGTCCTTTCGGACATCGATATCCGGCGCTACATCGCGGAGGGAAAGATCAAAATGACGCCCCCGCTGCCGCCGGAACAGTTCGGAAGCTGCTCGGTCGACTTTCGATTAGGACACGAATTCAGCGTGTTCGAGCATAGCAAGCACGCGCTGATCGATATCCGCGAGAAAGCCGCGATTCAGGGGCTGATGCGGACGATCATCGTGCCGCCGGGCGAGGCGTTTATTCTTCAGCCGCATGAATTCGCGTTGGCGATTACCGAAGAAGTGCTGGAACTGGACGACGATGTTCTGGGAAGGCTCGAAGGCCGTTCGAGCCTGGGACGGATCGGCATTATCGTGCACGGAACGGCGGGACTTTTCGATCCGGGGTGGATCGGGAAGGCGACGCTGGAATTGAGCAACCTGGGTCGGATGCCGGTGGCTTTGTATCCAGGGATGCGGATCTGCTCGTTCACATTCGAGCAGCTTTCGACGAGGGTCGCAGTGTCGTATCGGAACAAGGTAGGAAATAAATATGCGGGTCAGGATCGGCCGCTGGCCAGTAAGTTAGCGAGTGAGTCGGGGGAATAGGATACTTATAGATATGACGCGGCTCACTGTATCGAAGGCGAAAGCCGAATTTACCGACATTGTGGACCGCGCTGCTCGACGCAAGGAGCGGACCGTGCTCTCACGCCGTGGAAAAGGTATCGCGGCGGTTGTCCCGATCGAGGATTTGAAGCTTCTGGAACACCTGACGCAAGAGGAGATGGATCGACAGGACATCGAGGATGCGCGAAAGGCGCTTGCTGAGGGTGGAAAGACGATTTCCCTTCGTGAGTTCATGCGTGATCTCGCTGCTTCGGTTGGAGGAAGATCCACGTCCGGTAGACGCTGAGAGGCTTCCCGCGACGGAGAGGTTATACCGTTTGCACCCGGGCCCCAAAAAGAACTACCGGGTGATTTATTAGATTACGGATGAGATACTGCTGGTGCTCGTCGTTCGCGTTGGGGATCGGAAGGAAGTTTACCGGCGTTCGAGATAGTGCGCTGTTGGCATTGCCACGTAAAGGAAGCTAAGCCACCAATCGCGGCGCTGCTTCCTTAGTCGCGGCCGCATGAAAGAAATCGCGGATGTGATCGAGCGCCATGTCGATCATGATCAATACACGCAGAGCATCGACGGATTGGATGCGTCCTTCATCACCTTCCTGACGAGCCGAAGCCTCCTGCGCCTCGTTCGGAATCGCTGAGGGCGCCCTCCTCCCAGGCGATGGTTTCATATTTAGCGACCACTAATTGCGCAATGCGGTCGCCTTTTTCAATTTTATAATCGGCGCGGCCGAGGTTGAACATGATGACTCGGATTTCGCCGCGGTAACCGGGGTCGATGGTGCCGAAGTTCACGGTGAGCGAGTGCTTGAGCGCCATACCGCTGCGCGGGCGGACCTGCGCCTCATAACCGGGAGGCAGTTCGATGGCGATGCCGGTGGGGACGCCTTGCGCGATGCCGGGCGCGAGGACGACGGATTCAACGGCGCGGAGGTCGAGACCGGCGTCTTCTTCGGGTCCATGAGCATAGACGGGGAGCGCGGCGTCGGGGTGAAGTTTCTTAATACGGATTTGCATGGGAATCGATATCATAGCTGTTTGATCCCGAAAACTCCACGCGTGCTGGCGGTTGCGCCGATGCCTTCCGAAAAAAGCGCGTATGCGCTGGCGCGGTATAGCCGGTCTCCTGATTCGATCCAGAAGTCGATCGAGTGGGTGAGGACGCACGACTCGGCGAAGTTTCTGGAGAGTTTTTATTTTCAGTACGGGCATGCGTCGATTGCCGACCTGGGACATGTGGTGCTCTGTTTCGAAGGGGTATCGGAGCTGGCGGCGACCGAGATTGAAGACGAGCAGTTGTGGGATGGGCAAGCGCGCTCGTCACGATATCAGGATTTTTCAAAAGGTGGATTCGTCACGCCGCCTGGATTTTCGGAAACCGAAAAGGCAGCGTATTCGGCGGCGGCGGAGCGTTTGCTGGACGCGTATCACGCGATTCACGCGCGGGCGAAGGAGCATCTTTCTGACAAGCTGCCGCGCCCGGAAGAGATGAAGCCGGAGGCTTACGATCGCAACATCACGGCGCGAGCGTTCGATGTGGCGCGGTATGTATTATTCTTCGGAATCCCGACGGGCGTGGGGCAGGTGACGAGTATTCGCACATTGGAGCGGCAGATTCGACGGTTGAAGGCGTCCGAATATGCGGAAGTTCGCGAACTGGCGGATGAGATTGCGGGCGCTTGTTCCTCGCCGCCGGCGTGTCCTTGGGATCCGGCGTCGGCGATGGAACCGGTGGCGCCGACGCTGGCGCGGCATGTCGATCCCGATGAGCATACGGCGCGGTCGCGAGCGGATTTGAAGGTTTGGGCGAAGCAGAATTTACCTTCCTGGTCGGGGACGGCGCGTTTGGAATCGATGGATCTGACGCGGCCGACCGACACGCACGCGGAGATTGCGGCCACGCTACTTTATCCGGTGACAGACTGGCCGTTTCGGGAACTGTATGAGCTGACTCGATCCTGGTCGGCGGCGCGAAGGAATGAAGTCATTGATGTGGCTTTGCGATCGCGGACAGGGCGTGACGAATTGCTGCGAGGATTTCGCGGAGGGCTGTACGCGTTCGACATCGTGATGGATATCGGCGCGTATCGGGACATGCACAGGCACAGGCGATGCCAACAGTACCGGCAGGATTACTCGGGTGAATTGGGGTTTGACACGCCGGAGGCGATGGTCGAGAGCGGCGTCGGGTCGTTGTACAGCACGGCGATGAAGGAGACGTTCGCAGCGATGAAAGCGCTCCCGGCGCCCGCGTCACATTACCTGCTGCCTTTTGGGGCGCGGTCCCGATTCCTGTTCAAAATGGATTTCGCGGAGGCGGAATATATCGCGCGGCTGCGCAGCGGTGTGAAGGGACACTTCAGTTATCGCAAGGTGGCGTGGGACATGAAGTGCGCGATGGAGCGGCTGGAACCGGACCTGGGACGGTTAATGGAAGCAACGCCGCCGTGGGTGGAAGATCCACTTAAGCGGTAGTTTTAGACGGCTCCGCCGCGCGGGCTTGCGATTCGGCGGCGACTTCGCGCAGCAGCGCTTCGGCCGATTCGAGCGAGATTGGTCCGGCGGCCGCGGGAGGCGCGACCAATGGTACGGGAGCCGCCGGGCGTACGGCTGGCTCGGGGGTGCTTGTATTGCGGCGAATATCGGCGAGAATTTTCTTGATCTCGCCTAAATCTGAAGCCATTTGAAACATTCGCCATACTGCCGCGACTACGATCGCATAAAAAGAAAGCGTAATGGCGCCACTCAAAATGGCTTGAAACGGACCCACAATAAATTTCTCCTTAGGGATCCATCGGAGGAGCGCAAGAAAAACTTTATTCTTGCGCGCCGCCGCGGCCGCCGCCGGCGTGGGCCGGTCCGCGAAAAACGGCGTTGAGGAACAGGAGATTCAGGCCATCCATGTAGGCACGGTAGTTGGGATCGGCGGTGAAGGCGATGACGTTGCCGCGTCCACTGCGTTCGACGATGACGAAGGGTTTGAAGGCGAGCTGCTTGCGATACTCGTCCCACATATAGCCGCTGGCGAGCACGTCGTTGGGACCCGCGAAGACAGCCGCGTTGAAGCCGTGATCCATTTTCACCGGCTGATAAATCGAACGTCCGCTGACCAGCGCGTAGACGGTTTCAGGCACGCCGGCGGTGATCCAATGTTCGCGATCGACTTTGATTTTGGCGAGCGCACCGTGGAGACTGCCAGGAAGCTCGTCGCCAGGCTGCGTGGCGAGGTCAAGATCGGCAGGCGTCACGAAAATTTTCGGAGCGACGCGCGTGGCGTCGGCGGCGGGAGGTGCTGCCGCTGGAGTTTCGGGGGCGCCTCCGCGTCCGCCTCCTCGACCTCCGCCCGTTTGCGCGGCCGTCGGCGTGGCTCCTTCCTTGATGCCGTTTTCCTCAGAGGTCGATAAAAGCCCCGTGGCGGGAGCGGCTAGAAATCCAATCGCGCCGTCGATGCCGATCAGCGTGCCTCCCGCTTGTACCCATTCCTTTAATCGGCGAACGCCTCCGCCGCCGAGAGATGCGGCGTAGCCCCCGCCATCGGGGAGAATGATGGTCTGATATTGAGATAGATTCGCGGACCCAAGTTGTTCGGTGCGGATCACCGTGGTGGGATAACCGAACTGACGCTCAATCACGAAGCGAGCCTGTCCGGCGGAGCCTCCCGAAGTCGGCCGATCCCAGGCGATCAGGATCGCCGGCTTGCGGATGGCGCTGAAATGGCTGCTGCCGAAGGTTGGTCCATCGTCGGCCCAACTGGTGTTATGCGTATCGACGTCGGCCCCAGTGGATTCGGCGAGCTTGTGGATGTCCTGTTCGAGTGACGCGGTGTTGTCCTTCACTTTAAGGACCAGCGCGCCAAGTTCATAACGCTTGCCCTCGAGCGTGAACGGCCGGTCGTTGGTAACGATTTTATAATTCGAATGGAGCAGGGCAGTCATCATTTTCGCCGCTCCGGAAGTGCCCCACGGGATCACATAGGCGACCTCGGCTTTCCCGTTCACGATGCCTTTAGGAGTGTTGCCGAGCACAACGGGCTCGAATTTTCCATCCGACACAGTGCCCGTCGTCGCCGCTTCGACGTTGTATTGCAGTGGAAGGCTCCAGGCGGTAACGTCGTAAATCTCAGAGGGCTGGCGGCGTTTGCGGCGCGCTTCCTCGGCCTTGAGAAATTCCTCCGACATGGAAACCTGGGAGTCCATCAAGACTCGAACCAGGCGCTTGGCGGGCTGCGCGAGCGAGATGACGTAGCTGCCGGCAGGATACTGTTTCGCGCCATTCGAAAATTGAGCGGTGGCGCGCTTCACTTCTATACCGTGCTCGACCAACAATTGTGCGAGCTTGTCGACAGTGGTCACATCGCCGTGGCGGGCCAGGATGTACTCGCGGATCGGGTCTTTGGAGCCTTCTTCAATCGCCGACTTGCGATAGCGAAAAAATTCTTCGAGCAACTCGCTGCGATGTTGAGCGGTGGTCTCGCAAGTGGCAATCGAAGTGATGAAGTGGCGGCGTACCGTTTCGCGATAAGTGACGACGGTTTCGTCGTTTTTCTTCACTACCAAGCCCCGTGTGGAACCGTTTTCATAGGTCATCGAAATGCCGCCGTAGTAAGCGGGCCAGCTTGCGCCGTAGCCGGGATAAAACGCGTCGTAAGTCTCGCCGGTGAAATAGCTGAAGCCGAATTTATCGAAATAGCGCGCGTTATTTTTGCCGAACCAGTTCTGATTTTCTTCCTGCGCCTTGGTCAGATGAGGATTGATGGGATTGGCGTCCGGCGCGAAATAATAGGTACCCTCCGTGCCCATTTCGTGGAGATCGACGTAGATCAGCGGGAGCCATTCCTGTAACGCGTGAATCTGGCCGCGAATCTCCGGCTGCGTCATGGCGAGCCAGTCGCGATTCATGTCGAAGTAATAATGATTGGTGCGGCCGCCGGGCCAAGGCTCGCTATGCTCCGCGGCCAGCGGATTTGCGTCCGGCTCCAGACCAGCGCTGACGTCGTAGTTGAACACGAATCGCTCTCGCCCGTCGGGATTCTGCAATGGGACGATCATGACCACCGTCTTCGCCATAATGTCGTCGACGATCTTGTCGTTGCGTGAGGCGAGCAGATGATAAGCGGTCATCAGCGCGGCGTCGGGCGAGGAAATTTCGTTGCCGTGGACTCCATAAGCTAGCCACACGATCGCCGGCAAATTGGCCATAATACGTTTCGCATCGGCATCGGAGGTCTTTCGCGGATCGGCCAGGCGTTTGATATCGGCCTGGATTTGCGGTAAGCGCTTGATGTTCGCCTCCGAACCGATCGCCGCGTAGACCAGCTTACGGCCTTCCCACGTTTTCGCGTACTCCCACACTTTCATGCGATTCGGATACGCGGAGGCCAGCGCATCCATGTACTGCATGATCTGCGCGTGCGAAGAAACGTGGTCGCCCGGATCGTAGCCGAGCACCTTCTTATGAGTGGGCACGGCCGGGTCGTAGGTGGCGCCGGGCCAATACTCGAATTTTGTCTGAGCGGAGAGAAAGCAGCCGCAGGCGAGCAGGGCCGCGAGAGAACGAAGCATAACCCTATTTTAGCGGGTCTTCAATCGCCAGCCTAATTTTCTGTCGGAGCCTTCTCCAAATGATCAATCACAATCAACAGAAGCGGCGCTTTGCGCGCGTCGAGCTTCAATCCCAATTGCTGAACGGACACAAAAATCGAGGAGCCGGATGGGTCGGACGCATCCGTTAAAGCCTTGCCGCCGTCGCCGCCAGATGCAGCCATACCCATGCCTGCCGCCCTCGCGACGTTCTTGAGATCATCCATTGAGAGGTCCAGTGCCACCTGGTAGTTTCCTTTTAATTCCGTCATATCCACCACTGGACGATCGACGAACGGAGTCAACATATCGGCGAAAGCACTCATCGTCATCTTCGCGGCTTCCATGTGCATCTTGCCATCGGCCATCGTCATGTGCATCTGGCCCTGCGGTCCACCCTTAATGGTGATGCCCTTTCCGCCCTCCATGCTTCCGCTGATGCGAACCTGACTCGATCCCTGGCCCATCACCGTTTCGCCTTTTTTCGGTTCTTCCGGCACTTCCGGGGCAGCCGGATCGGGCTCGGATTCCTTCAGCTTTGGTCCGCCTTTGCCGACAATCAGCGCATACACCGCGTGATCCTTCGTTTCGCGATGGATGACGAGCTTGAACCTTTCAGCCAGCAGCGCTTGCAGCATTTGCGGAACCTGCTTCTCGGTCGCGCCTTCGGGCATGGTCGCCTGGATGTTGAACCGCTGAGCGTTCATCGCGCTCCCGAGCCAATCCGGACCGGAGATCTGGAAATCCTTGACTTCATAAGCGGTGCGGATCAAATCCTTCAGGGAAAAAGCTCCGATATCGCAAATGGCGCCGTCCACTTTCATCCCGATCCGCATCTTGCCCGACTGAATGGCAACCGGATCGAGCGGTCCAGAGGGTTTGATGGAAGCGACTTCGAAAACGAGGGCGGGAGCGGCCGGAGTCTGAGCGAGCGAGACCGTTGCCGAGAATAATGCGGCAACGCAGAGTTTACGAAAAAAAATATCACTCATAATTTAGCTCTCTTTTTCAAAATTCAGCGAGGCTGAGTTTATACAAAAACGCAAGCCTGTGGGTTTTGGACCATCGGGAAACACGTGGCCCAAATGTGCTCCGCATTGGGCGCATTGAACCTCGGTGCGGCGCATGCCGTGGCTCGAATCGTCGATCATTTTCAGATTTTTTTCGTCGACCGGCGCGTAGAAGCTGGGCCAGCCGCTGCCGGATTCGAACTTCGTTCCGGAGCTGAACAGCTTCGCGTCACAACACACGCAATGATAGGTCCCATCGTCGTGCAGGTCCCAATATTTACCAGTGAAGGGAGCCTCCGTACCGCACTGGCGCGCGACCTGATACTGCTGCGGCGTGAGCTGCTTTTTCCAATCTTCATCAGTCTTCATGCCTTCAGCTTACAATGGAAATTGGCGCAGTCAGATCCGATCAAATTATTTAAACAATGGTTCGAAGCGGCCCAGCGCGCGGACCTGCCTGAGCCGAACGCGATGACGCTCGCAACCGCGACTGCGGCGGGGAAGCCGTCTGCGCGCATGGTGCTGCTCAAGGGTTTCGACGCGCGAGGCTTCGTTTTCTACACCAACTACAACAGCCGCAAGGGTCGCGAACTGGAGGCGAATCCCCACGCCGCGCTGGTATTGTTCTGGCAGCCGCTCGCGCGGCAGATCCGCATTACCGGACGGGTTACGAAGGTGAGCGCGGAAGAATCCGACGCCTATTTTCATAGCCGGCCATTGGGGAGCCGTTTCGCGTCATCGATATCGAAACAAAGCTCGGTAATCGCATCGCGCCAGACCCTCCTTGAGAAATTAAAGAAAATAGAGGAAAAGTATCCAAACGGGGATCCGCCGCGTCCTATACATTGGGGAGGTTTTCGTGTCCATCCAAACGAGATCGAGTTCTGGCAGGGTGGCAAATTCCGCCTCCACGACCGCTTGCGTTATCGCCGGCGCCGCGATGGCAGCTGGAGCCTGGATCGTCTCTCTCCCTAGCGCTCACGCTGCCGATACGGAGATTGTCCGTATGCTAAAGGGCGTAGAGGAGCGGTACAACCATACGCAGACCTTGCAGGTCGCCTTCGCCGAGACCTATACGATGAAAGGCCGCAAGCATACCGAGAAAGGCGAACTGTATTTGCGCAAACCGGGCCGCATGCGATGGGAATATTCCATGCCCGCGGGCAAGCTGTTCGGCTCCGATGGGAAGTTTGCCTATTCCTATTTTCCCGATGAAAAGCGCTTCGACAAAATGAGTCTGAAAGGCAGTGAAGATATGCGGGCGCCGCTGGCGTTTTTGTTGGGGAAACTGCAATTCGAGAACGACTTTCGCGATTTTCGCGCGCAGCCGGATGGCCCCAGCACCTTCGTTACAGCCCTTCCGAAGTCGGACAAGCTGCCGTATTCCGAGGTTACGTTTCTGATCGACCCGAATTTCACCATTCGCTGGCTGAACGTGAAGGGCGTCGATGGATCTCAACTGGAGTGGGCGTTTTCAGCCGAGAAACGAAATCCTCCCATCGCCGAATCGATGTTCAAGTTCGCGCCTCCGCTGGGCGTAATTTACTCGGACTTATCGCGGAATCCGTAACACCGCACGTGGTACAAAACAGATATGGCATTCGTGAAGATCGGATCCCTTGCGGCGCTCCCGCCGGGGTCGGTGATGGAAGCGGAAGTGGGCGAAGGAACGTACGCGATCTGTAATGTAGGCGGCCAGTTGAGCGCGCTTGACGGGATTTGTCCGCACGCGGGCGGTCCGCTGGGGCAAGGCAATCTCGATGGCGAAAAGGTGGTTTGCCCCTGGCATGAATGGGCGTACGATTGCCGCACGGGGGTGAACGATTACGACGAAAATGTGAAGCTCGCGACGTTCGCGGTGAAAGTGGAAGGGGACGATATTCTGATTGATGTCCCCCAGACAGTGCGCGAATAGACCGTGCCCGAATTACCTGAGGTCGAGACGGTTGTTCGGACGCTTGCGCCTTACTTGACCGGGCGCCGCGTGATCTCGGCGCGATTTACTTCGCGATTTGTGACCCCTGGCGATCGAGCGAAACTGGCGCGGCAGGTTTCCGGCAGGCGTATTGAGTCCGTCGCACGGCGCGGCAAGTTTATCGTCATCGCGTTCGATCGAGGCGGACTCGCGGTGCACCTCGGCATGACCGGAAAATTGCTGGTTTCGGGCATCGAGACGGTGCATACCTACGGCCTCTTCACGCTCGACGACGGCGTGCTGCTGTACGACGATCCTCGGCAGTTTGGGCGGATCGAGTGGGGTCACGCGCGCGTCGCTAAGTTGGGGCCGGAGCCGCTCGACATTGGATTAGCCGAGTTCTCAGCGAGTTTACGAAAGAGAAAGACCCAAGTGAAGCCGCTGCTGCTGAATCAGGCCTTCCTGGCCGGACTCGGCAACATTTATGTCGATGAGATCCTATTCGCGGCGGGGATTCATCCGCTTACGCCCGCGGCGCGGCTCAGCGCCGGCCGCGCCGCAAAACTGCATCAGGCGATGGTCGACACGCTGACCTTGGCCATTGAGCATCGCGGGTCGTCCATCTCTGATTACGTGGATGCGGATGGGAATCGCGGAAATTTTCAAATGCTGCATCGCGTGTATGGGCGCGAAGGGGAGCCGTGCGCGGCTTGCGGAGCCCCGATCAAGAAGGTCGTCGTAGGGAGCCGTGGGACACATTACTGTCCGGTGTGTCAGAAGCGTTAGCGCGGGCGATTTCGTCGGCCACTTCCACCACCGCTCTCATCGCTTTCACGTCATGAACACGCACCATATGCGCGCCGTTCAGGATCGCGGCGGCGACGGCGGCAGCCGTGGCGAACTCGGTCAGGTCGGTCGATTCCCGGGCTAAAAAATGTTTGCGCGAGGGTCCGACGAGAATCGGTAGTTCCAGGCGCGCCAGTTCCCCGAGTTCGGCGAGAATCTCCGCGTTCTGCTCCCGGCGCTTGCCGAAGCCGAGGCCGGGATCGGCGACGATGCGTTTGCGATCGACTCCGGAAAGACTCGCCCGATGAGCCGCGGCGTCGAGCTCGGATCGCACCGTGCGGATAAGATCCTTGAGCGGCGGCAGCTTAGTCCACGTCTCCGGCGTGCCGCGCATATGATTCAGGATCAATCCGGCGTTGGCGTGCGAGACCTTTTTAGCGAGGTCGGCATCGAAGGTCAGCGCGCTGGGGTCATTGATGATTCCGACGTCGAATTCAAAGGCTTTTTCGGCAACGCTGGCTTTGTAAGTATCGACTGAGATGGGAATTGACAATTTGCCCTTCAGCCGCTTCAATACGGGCACCAGGCGGCGCAGTTCTTCCGCTTCCGAAATGCGCGTCGACCCAGGGCGCGTGGATTCGGCGCCAATATCGATGACATCGGCGCCCAGTTCTTCCAGCTCGATCGCGCGGGCGAAGGCGCGATCGGGGTCCTGATAGGTCGCTCCGTCTGAAAAGGAATCGGGCGTAACGTTGAGCACGCCGAGAATCAGAGTGCGGTCGCCCAGGATGAGGCTGCGGTCGCGGAGTTTCCATTCGAATCGCTTACGGGTCACATTTAAGATTAACAGCCGGTCACCAAAGGGAGCGGTGTGCATGTGATGAGAGAATAGGGATTCATGGTCGAAACAATTGAGTGGACAGATGCGGGCGTGGTGATGATCGATCAGACGCGCCTGCCCAGGGAACAGGTGTTTGTCACGTGCCGGAGCTACGTGGAGGTTGCGGTAGCGATACGGTCGATGGTAATTCGCGGCGCTCCGGCAATTGGCGTTGCGGCGGCGATGGGCGTGGCTCTGGGGGTGCAGGAAGACGCGGATTTCGAGCGCGTGTGCGACACGCTAGCCAGCACCCGGCCGACGGCGGTAAATTTATTCTGGGCGATCGAGAGAATGCGCGTGCTGCGGGCGTCCCTTAAAGGAGTCGCGCGTGAAGAACTCGTCCGGCGCATGATCGAGGAGGCGAAAAAGATTCGCCTCGAAGATATCGAGATCTGCCGGGCGATGGGTAAATACGGCGCTCCGCTGGTGCCGGACGGCAAAACTGTCCTGACGCACTGCAATGCGGGAGCGCTGGCGACGGCGGGCTACGGGACCGCGCTGGGTGTGATTCGAGCGGCGGCGGAAGCGGGCAAGAAAATCGATGTCTTCGCCGACGAGACGCGGCCGTTTCTGCAAGGGGCTCGATTGACGGCATGGGAGCTGCAACAGGACGGGATCGCCACCACGCTGATCACGGACAATATGGCGGGACATTTTTTGCATTCAGGAAGAATCGGCTGCGTCGTCGTCGGCGCGGATCGCATTGCGGCCAATGGAGATGTCGCGAACAAGATCGGCACCTATTCGCTGGCTGTGCTGGCGAAGGAAAATAATGTCCCGTTTTATGTGGCGGCGCCGGTATCGACGTTCGATTTGACGCTAAAATCCGGCGATTCGATTCCGATCGAGCAGAGGGCGGCCGAAGAAGTGACGCATGTGTTCGGAGTCCCTGTGGCTCCGGAAAATATCGCGGTGGAGAATCCGGCATTCGACGTAACGCCCGCGCGCTATGTGACGGCCATCATCTCCGAACGGGGGGTGGCGCGCGCCCCGTATGAAGAATCGCTGCGGCGCCTGGCGGAGTCGAAATGATCCGCTGGTGGCTTGTTTGTCTGGCTTCGCTTGCCGCCGCCGCGACGCCCGAATACTCCTACAAAGTTATTCACGTCTATCCGCACGACCCTACCTCCTTCACCGAAGGCCTGGAGTATCGCGGCGGATATCTTTACGAAAGCACCGGCGAAGAAGGTCATTCGGTGCTGCGTAAAGTGAAGCTCGAAACCGGTGAGGTGGTGCAGGAAATCAAGATCGCGCCGCATCTGTTCGGCGAAGGGATCACCATTCTGAATCAGCAAATCGTACAACTGACCTATAAAACGCAGCTCGGATTTGTGTACGATCTGGCGACAATGAAGCAGAAGCGCACGTTCATATATCAGGGCGAAGGCTGGAGCCTGACGAACGACGGCAAACAGATTTATATGGACGACGGCTCGGCGCAGATTCGCGTTTGGGACGGCGCAACGCTCGTCGAGAAAAGGCGGTTCACGGTACATGACGGCAACGGGCCGGTGGAGCAGGTGAACGAGCTGGAATGGGTGGCGGGCGAAATTTATTCGAATGTCTGGCAAACCGACCAGATGCTGCGCATTTCGCCGGTCGATGGCCGGGTGCTGGGGCGCGTGAACCTCGCTGGTTTATTGACCGCTGAAGATCGGAAGGCGCGGGTCGACGTGCTGAACGGCATCGCCTATGACGCGGCGGGCAAGCGGCTTTTCGTCACTGGAAAATGGTGGCCGAAGTTATTTGAGATTCAGCTTGTGCCCAAAAAGACGAAATGATACGTTGGGCAGATGCTTAAGTTTTCAGCGGTGCTGGTCTGCGCCGCAATCACATTGATTGGTCAGCCTCTGGCGACCCAAAGCCTTTCCGGTAGAAGGGCGCCGAGTTTCGCTCTGCCCGATTCGAGGCTACAGTCGCACGACATCTTGGATTCGCGCGGACACTGGCTGCTGCTCGATTTCATGAAGACCGATTGTCCTCATTGCAAGGAGCTGTCGAAAAAGTTGGAGGGCGTGAAAGGCCGCTACGGAGCGAAAGTGGAGATCCTTTCGATTGTAGTCACCCCACCTGAAACCCAGGCTACTGTCGCAAAATATGCCGCCGAGGTCAAGAGTTCGTCCGTGTTCGTGTTCGATCAAGGCCAGGTCGCCATCACCTATTTCCGCGCCACCCCCGCGAATCCGACTTTCGACACGCCGCACCTGTTCGCCATCGATCCGAACGGAATGATCGTCCGCGATTGGGGCATGGCCGGCGTGGAAGCACCCGGATTCCTATCGGAGCTCGATCAGTTGTTGAATAAGAAGTAGAGGTGTTTTCAATGCGGCGCCTGTTGTTCGCGTTCGCCGGGTTTTTATTAGCAAGCACCCCGAACGTCGAAGAACTGCATCGCGCCGCGCGCCAGGGCGATTTGAAACAGGTAGCATCGCTGCTTGCGAGCGGTACCCCTGTCAACGGACGCGATTCGCTGGGCGGCACTGCTCTGCACGACGCCGCGTGGGCGGGCGAAGTGGAGATTGTCGAGTACCTGATCCGCGCCGGCGCCGACGTGAATGCGCGCCACGCGGAAGCGCAATCCACCCCTCTCGATTACGCCGTGCTGATGAACCGCTTCGACGTGGTCGAAGTTCTGCTCGCTCACGGAGCGGAAGTCAATCATTCCGACAGAGGCTTAACGGCTCTGCACGTGGCTGCGCGGCAAGGAGAGGCTCGAATCGCTCAGTTGTTGATCGCCCATGGAGCCGACGTGAATGCTCGCGATGAAGGCGGATCGACGCCTATTGAGGAAGCGGCGTGGCGCGGGAAAACGGAAATCGTCCGGTTGTTGATCGCCAAAGGAGGCGACGCCAAAAGCGCGAATCCACAAAATGGCGTGACGCCGTTGCACGCTGCGGCCGTGAAGGGCCAAACCGAGGTCGCCGCCTTGCTGCTGGAGGCAGGCGCCAGGATCGACGCGCACGACAAGGACGGAGCGACTCCGCTCGACGACGCGTTGCATTACCGGCAGGTGCCCATGGTGGATCTGCTGATCGAAAAGGGCGCAAGCTTGGAGACGCCGCGTGCGCTGCATGAGGCCGTGATGCGCGGCCAGACCGATCTGGTTGCGCTGCTGCTGGACCGCATGGGCCCGCTGGGGCCGAGTAGTTTATTGCATGACGCTGCACTGAAAGGCTACGTCGAGATCGTGGAATTACTGATCGCCCACCATGCTAACGTGAATGCCCGCAATCAGGAAGGCGCAACCGCTCTGCATGACGCGGCGTTAGCCGGCAATTGCCAGGTCGCCGAAGCTCTGTTGAACCACGGAGCGGAGATCGATGCCCGGGACCGCGATACCGAAGCCACTCCTCTGCATCGGGCGGCGTCCTGGGGACGGCTGGAAGTGGTCAAAATGCTCCTCGCCCGCGGCGCAGATCCCCTATTAAGGGATAAAAACGGCAAGAAGGCGCTCGATCTTGCAGTCTCGAACGGCCAGGGCGACGTGGTCAAGGTTCTCCTGCAGTAATCGTTCCCGCGCTTTTCAGTCCGTCTAATGAGAACCCCTTAGTCTGCCGATAAGGACGGGTGTGCAGACGGAGCAGATTTCGCCCGAATTGGCCGATGCGGCCGACGTATTAAGCGACCAGTTACGGGTCCATCTTCATCGTTTGGCGGTCTTACTGGAGCCGCATACCGATAGAATCGACCGTAAATTTCTGAACCGCCTGCGCAAGCTCGAGTTCGAGCCCAGGCAGCGCCACGCATTGGCGGCGATCACTCCGGGGGCGGCCGCGCGGATTCTTTCCTTAGGCCAGCCGCCTCTTAAATTCATCGAGCAGGTGGAGTACAACGGGCGAAGGCTCGCCAAGCTCAATCTCCCGCCGAGCGCGATTCTGGAAGCGCTGGAAGAATACGACCAGATCCTTTCCCCGGTGCTTGAAACACTCAACCCGGATGAAAATTCCAATTTTCAATGGGTCCGGGAGCAGCTGCATTTTTGCGTGATCCTGACGCTGAACAACGCCTATTATCAGGTGCGCGAAGCGGAGACACAGGCCTTTTACGAACTGTTTCGTGTGGAATTAGAGTCGCGCAATCTGGACGAGCTGCTGCGGCGATTTCTCGATTCGCTGGTCCATGTGTGCCGCGCCGACGCCGGCCGCCTGTACATGCTGAACGACGAGGGTACCGCCTGGGTCCTCAAGGCGGGTACGCCGAAGGCTGCCGATCTTTCGGTGCCGAATCAGCCGGGACTGATCAAGAAGCTTTCGAAACCCAGGCATCTGACGGGCGAGGGATTGAATTCCACAGTACTGCTGGACCCGGCCTGGCACAAGCGTTTTGGATCCTGCTGGTCCATCCCTCTGGCGACCGACGGACGCACCGCTGGCGTGATGCAGTTCGGGTTCTCGAAGTTCTACGAATGGCTTCCGCGCGAACAGGAACTGCTGGCCGCCGCCGCCGAGCGATGCCTGATGGCCGCCGAGAAAGCCCGGCTAATGGAGGATCTGGCGCAGCGCGAAGAACAAGTCCGCCGCCTCGCTGAACATATGCTGCATGTGGAGGAGATGGAACGCCGCCGCATCTCGCGGGAACTGCACGATGAAGCCGGACAAAGTCTCCTCTGCATCCGTTTACAGATCGAATTGATCGAACAGTCGCTGCCCGAAAGCGAAGGCGAAATGCGCGGCAAATTACGGGAGGCGCGCGATTTGACGGAGCGCACCATTCTCGAAATGCGCCGCCTGATCTCCGCCCTCAGTCCGGCGGTGCTGGAACAACTGGGGTTAGGGGCCGCGCTGCGGCAACTGGTCAACCGGTTTCAGCGGCTCCAGACATGCCGCGTCAAGCTACAGTTATCGAAGATGGGCGTCCTTCCGCAACAATTGGAGGTTATTTCCTATCGCTTGGTGCAGGAATGTTTCAACAATATCGGAAAACACTCTTTAGCCACCAATGTAAACATTTCCCTGGCATCCGCCGATGGAAGGCTGAGGCTGATTGTCGAAGATAACGGCGTCGGCTTCAACGTACAGGATGCTTTCGCCAAACGCGAATCCTTCGGCCTGTCCGGCATGCGGGAGCGAGTGGCACTATTGGGCGGGGAGTTCTATGTGGAAAGCCGGATGGAAGGCACTAAAAAGGGTACAAAGATTTCCATAGAACTGCCGATAGCAAAACAGAGGCAAATCGCCTAGGTGATTCCTCAGAGAGAAGTCAGGCTAAAACGATTATGGCGAAGATTCGAATCATGCTCGCGGACGATCACACGTTGTTTCGTCAAGGAATCCGGACTCTCATTTCGGCCGAGACCGATATGGAAGTGGTCGGCGAAGCGTCCAATGGCGGCGATGCCGTCGACAAGGCCAACGAAGCGCGTCCGGACGTGGTGCTGATGGATATTGGCATGCCTGGCCTCAGCAGCTTCGAAGCCACCCGGCAGATCAAGAAAAATCGTCCTGAAACCAAGGTCCTCTTCTTGACCATGTACGACGACGAAGACTATCTTGTCGAAGGTATGGAAGTGGGCGCCAGCGGCTATGTATTAAAGGATAGCCCCAGCCAGCAGTTAGTGGCGGCCGTGCGCGACGTATGCCGCGGTGGCAGCTACCTCAGCCCCCGCATGCTATCGCAACTGGTCGACGATTTCCGCAGCCGCATCAAGTCCGCCAACCGCCTGCCGCGATTCGCCACGCTCACCACCAGGGAGCGCGAAGTGCTGAAGATGCTCGCCGAAGGAAATTCGGTGAAGGAAATCGCCTGCGATCTGAACCTCAGCGTGAAAACGGTGGAGGCGCATAAATTCAATTTGATGCGCAAGCTCGATATTCACAATAAGGCTCAGTTAGTGCAATACGCGATCCAGAAAAAGATCATCAAGATCCCGAACCTGGTGTAAATCGGCGCCCCGAAGGCCTTTTCCACTCGTGTTGGCGACCTTAGCGGCTAGCCACCCCGCCAGCCTGCGCCGCTGAGAACGCAGCGAGCTTCTGTGAGATTTTTTCCATCGTCGAGTTAGCCACTCCAGTCACCATCCAGGATGAGGAGACCGGCAGCAGCACCAATCTTCCGGCAAGCTCGATTTCCGGCTCCAACCGCGCCGAAACCATGCGTGCAAGCTCCGAGCGTACCGATATCTCCGGACCGGTGCGGTCGAGAATCGCCAGAAAGCCCGGACCACGCCAGCGAAAGAGCCGATCGGTTTTCGAGAGTCGCTGGGCTATATGCTGTCCAAAAAGCATCAGAATGCGATCTCCGACTGGAAAGCCGAACCGCCCGTTGATCACCTCCAGACGTTCCACGCAAAGAAGCGCGACGTAGGTATTGGTATTCGCCGTAATCGCGGCGCGGATCGCACGTTCGGCCGCTCGGAAATTGGGTAGCCCGGTCGTCAGATCCAGTTCGGCGACCGCTTCCGAGAGCACTGCGGCGGACTCCGGACGGCTCATCGCGTCGCTGATCTGGGCG
>JBEKPC010000111.1:0-18277 GCA_049521155.1 Bryobacteraceae bacterium | reverse complement strand
ATCCATCGCCTGCACCTGCACCGTGATCTGCTGCGCCGAAGCCGCCGTCGTCTGCCGGGGCTGTCCGCCCTCGCTATAATCGACCCCCGACGCGCCTCCCGCATTCGACCCGTTGAACCCCGCCTGCAAATTAATCGGCAGCGGCTGTATATAAGGAGTGACCGTCGCAGTCGAACTCCCTTCCCCGCTCCCGAATAACCCCATCAACCCCGAAATCAAAGGCCCCATCCCCGATCCCAACCCTGACATATCCAGTAGCGTTCCTCCGATCGACCCTCCGCTCGACTTCGCACTCGAACTGGTACCCGTGCTCGCTTCCACGTTAGTCATCTGCGCCTGATTAACCGACTCCAACTCCTCGAACTGCGTCGCGATTGTAGTCAGTTGACCGGTCAGCAATTGGTCCACGCTCCCACTCGATGGGCCCAGCAGCCCCGCCACTTCCGTAAATGGATTTCTAGCCATAATTTATGGACCTCACTTCGCCGCCTCCGCCTCCGCCCGCCACTCCCCTTCAAGAATGAGAAACGCGTCAGCCTCCTTCGCCGCCATCCCCTCAAGCGACCCTCCACCCGCGAACTTCCACCCGTAAAACTTCTCCAGCAATTCGACACTCCCCGGCGTTACCAGCGATTTCGGACACTCCTCCGACGAAACCCGTCCCCGCACCCACACCAGCTTCTTCGGCCCGCGTTTTTCCTCCGCCAGAAATCCGCACCGCCGCCTCACATCCAGCCCCTGCCGTCTGCACTGGTCGCATTTCCATCCGGCTTGGCTAGTCCGATAGAAATGGAATGCGACCATCAGTTTTTTCGTTCGTCCTCGCTCATCCCACACTCTGATTTGATGCGTCCCAGGATCTCCATCGCCAACTCCACCGGCCCCCGCTCCACCAGCGTTTCCGGAGTCGCCGCCGCGCCGTCAATCTCCAGCCCTTCCACCGAAACCAATCCCCACTCCAGATAAGCCCGATCGATTTCCGCCGATAGCACCGTCGCTTCCAGCTTCTCCCGCGCGCCGTTTTCCAACGAGCCGCCCGCTTCAAGATATTCCATCTTGCGCCCGATCTCCCGGATCCGCCGCGCCAGTTCGATCCTTCGTCCGAACGACACCCGGACGATCTCGTACCGGACCCCTTCCCTCGCCGTCGCGTCGAACCACACCCGGCTCTCCCAGCCTTTATCCGAATGCGATGTACAATTCGTCATTCATCGTCCCCTGCGCTCTGTCATTTTGAAATTTCCATTGCAGCCGAGTCTCGGAATCGTCGAACTTCGGGACGCTGGGCACCATTGCCGGCATGTAAGCCCCGCATAACTGCCCCGCCGTCTCTCCCAACTGCAACATCACACTAATCGGTGACCTCTGCCGCGCCGCCTGATACAACCCCGCCGTCTGCGCATCCGGCAGCTCGAACAAAGTGAAATTCAACGTCACCACTCGTTCCGATGCCGCGATGCACTGCGCGTAATCGCTCCCAAATTCCTTCACTCGCAGATCGATATTGTTTTCGAGCGTCAATTCCGCCGCCGTCACGGTGCAGAACTGCGCCGGCGTCACGCCCATCCATACTTCGCCTAAATGCCCCGGAACAATCGTGTAATCGAAATTCACCGCCGCCGGCTCCGCCGGATAACTCGTCAGACCGCCCTGGCCGCTCGTGAAACTCGCGCTATCAACCAAGTCCCTCGCCGGCCCCGAAAAATCGAACTCCTGAAAATCGCCGTTGACCTTAATCTGCATCTTGTCCAGCGCCGCGCCTTCGATAATCCGTTGCACCGCCGTCGCCGGATCCCAGTAATCGAAAATACTGGCGCTCGGCAGGCACTCCGCCAGCGGATAATTGATCGTCGGCCCCATCGTCGATCCCAGCACCGGAATATTGTTAAACACCGCATTAATGTAGAGCGTCAGCGTGTCCTGAATTGCCGACACAAATCTCATCTCCCCCGAAAACGTCACCGCCTGTCCCGGCGATAATCCATGCGGCGATGTGAAAACGATCTGCGTTCCCGAAACCGACGAGACAGTCCCGCCCGCCCAAATCACCGGCGTTCCGCCCATCGCGCATTGAAACAGCGGTCCATACGGCGGTGGCATCGTCATATCCGACCAGTCCGTCAGCAGCGTGTCCACCCCGAACGTCGTAATCTCGCGAATCCCATTCGGCATCCCGACAAAAGTTCGCGTCCCCGTCTTGTCCTTCCTGCCCGTCTGCTCCGGAACCTGCTTGGCTTTCAGCTTCAGCGCCGGAATCCGATCCGCCCCGGTAATCACCGGAATCACCCCATAACTGGCTTCCAAAGCGCAATAAATCCGCTCATTATTAGAAGATATGTAGCACGACATTCTGACTCCTGACTCCTGTCTCCTGACTTCTTCTTAAGCGGACATGTCCACTTCGAACGTCACCTTCGCCACCTGTAAAAAGTTCTTCCCGCCCTGCTTCACCGCGTCGAACGTCACCTCATACCCGCCGGTATAAAATGCGCCCTGTCCCCAACTCCCGCGATTCGAATCGAGCACCTGCGTCACCGCGTCCGTATACAGCCGCAGCCGATCTTCGATTCCCTCAATCCGGTCATGCGACACCCGCACTTCCGCAATCGTCCGGATTTTTCCCGAAAACGTCCGGAATTTCTCCGTCAATAAGTTCCTCACCCGATCCGAATAAATCTGAATCAGCGGATACTTCACCACGCCCGCCTTCTCCCAAATTTCGATCGACATGTTCTGCGTCACGATGTAAGCCGGCGGAATCGGCGCCAGCGAAACCCCCGAATCCAGCGCGGCCGTAGCCACCGCGGTATTGATCGCCGACACCATCCCCGTCCCCGTATTCTGCAAAAATCCCGCGAAAATCCCCGTCACCACGCTAGCCGTCTGCGCCATGATCTACCCTCGCCTCAAAGTGGACCCGCCCGTGATATACGTGTCCGGCAATTGCCCCATCCCGGCCGGCACGCCCGCCACCAGCCCCGAAGCCGCTTCCGTAAACGTCTGCCCGATCGCAATCGGCGTCGCGTTCTGTAGCGTCGTTGGACAATCCGTCAGCCCGATGTAAACGTTAAAAGCCGTCGCCACCGCCGGTACATTCGTCCCATTCGTCACCGTAAGCACACTAGCCAGCGGAGCTTCGAACGCCGTCGCAAAACTCGGATTCCCCTCCGCCCCCGTTGCCGAAACCCACGTGATCTGCACGTAGTAAACCGTAGCCGGCAGCAGCCCCGGCGCCAGACCTAACACTGGAGTCGAAGCCTGCGGAACCGGAGTCGTCACCAGCCCGATCCCATACTGCGTCGTGATGTCCTTCGCCCCGCGCGCCAGCAACAGGTATTCGTTCCACTTCGCCAGGTACCGGTCGTTGAGCTGATCGTTGTACGCGTCCCGATAGAAAATCGCCAGCGTATACAGCGCATGCCACCGCTTCAGTTGCCGCGTCACCACCACGTCGGACACACCCAGCGTTCGCCGCGTCATGTCTCCGCCCGAGGACGTCGTTGTCTGATCCAGCAGAATATTCAGCACAATCTCGCTGATCTCTTCCGTTGCCAACCCCAGCTTCACCACCAGGTTGATCATCTCTTCATGCGCAACATCCAGAACCCCCGATTCATAAACCCGCAAATCCTCATCCGTATTTGGATTCCCATCGGTCAACAGCATCATCCCCCCCAAGGGGAGCCATTCGCTCCCCTGTGTCTCTTTAGCCGCTACGAACTCACCTGCACCCCAAACGAATTCCGCAACACTCCGACCCCGTACAGCACGTCCACCGTGAACTGCTGCGCCAGCGTGTTCGGCTGATAGCTCATCGTCACCCGCATCCCGAAATTCCCCAGCTCCGCGTACTCCGCGATCGCTCCCGTGCCCGGCAGCGGCTGCGGCAATCGCCGCACCACCAGCCCGATCGCATTTTTCGTGAACGCCAGATTATGCGTCGTCACCGGACTCGTCCCCGTCTGCGGCACAAACTGCGACCGGAAGATGTAGAAGTCTTTCATCTTGCCCACCGCTCCATCCACCAGCGCCCGCAATCCCGCCTCCCCCGCCGAGTTGAACTCGCTGAACCGCGGAATCTGTCGCAGCGCCGAATACGTCGCCGGATTCACCACTAGATACTTCACCGCACTCGCCGGAACCATTGCCGAAAACAGCGCCGTTTCCGCCGAATCCACGGTCGCTTCGGTAATCGTCGTGCCGCCGGTGCCCACCGCCGCGTTCGACGTAAACTGTGTCCACGTCCCCAGCAAATCGCTCTCGATCTTCTCCGCGATCGCCACCACCGCCGGCTGCATGTACAGCCTCAGCAGATCCGGAACCGCCAGGATCTTCGTCACGTCTGGAACCTGGAATGTCGCCTCCGCATGCGTGTTCAGCACGATCTGCGCGTTCCCGATCGAAGGATTCTGCAACTGCACCGAACTGCCCTCGGCGATGTTATTTGCAATCAACACCGGCGGAATCGGCACGTTCACCGTATCTCCCGCTCGCGCCAGCACCGGTTCATAATCGCGATTCACCAGGTTCCCCATGACAAGGTTCCCCATTAAAGCCGGCAACGCATCCGCCGCCACCAGCTTCACAATCGCAGTCGCTACATTAGCCGAAGTAATAATTCCCATCTGTTTTCCCCTTTGTCCTTCCTACAATCCACGCAGCGTCTGCGACGCTACCCGAGCGATCTCCTGCCTCACTCGCTCTCTCTCCTCCGCACTCATCCCTGGCCGGATCATGTCGAGATGAACTCCTCCCCCATCCATGCCCCCGCGCTGTCCCGCACTCGCCCCGCTCCCGCCCGACATCCTCGCCGGCAGCAGCTCCGGATTCTCATTGACAAACTGCGTCAGAAAATCGCGGATCTCTGCCCCGCCCTGCGCCATCAATTTCCCGTCCTCGCCCCGGTAAACGTCATCCTTCACCGCCCGATAAGCAAGATCCACCTTGGCGACCCCCAACTTCTGCAACTCCGCTCGAATGGTCGCGCTCCGATCCGCCAATTCCGCCGCCGCCACCAACTCATTCACGCGTTTTTCCAAGCTTTCGCGCCGCGCCCGTTCCTCCACTAACTCCGCCACCATCGATCGAATATCGTTCTCTTCCTCACCCATGTTTTTCCTCGCTGGCCCCTGCCTCAATCTCCCCCACAATCCGATCCTTCACATCCTGCCTGCTGTCCGACAAATACTTCAGCGCCAATTTCTTAAAAATTTCTTTCTTCAAAGTCGGCGAACTCACCCCCAGCCCCAGCAGCGCCTGCGCATCCGTCAGCTCTGTCCCAAAGTCCGTAATGTCAAACTCATCCATCCCCGTCACGCTGATCGCGATCCCATCCTCCCGAGCCGCCTCGATCGACGTCAGCACCCGCCGTATCAAGTCCTTCATCGCGTCCCCATACGACCGCAGAACTTCCTGCGTGATCGAAAAATCCAACTGTTTGCTGATCCCCGATTGCTGCCCGCCCGCATCCAAAGCCCCGCCTGCCTGCGCCAGATAACACACCCGGTAAATCTCTTCTTGCAACCGCGTCAGATTATCCTGCGCGATCGAGAAGACCTTACCCTCCGGCTCCGTCCACCCGAACTTGTCATCCGGAGCCAATTGGATGTAATAACTCTCACCCACCATCTGGTTCCAATCGCGATCCGAATAAACAACCGGCATTGCGAACAACCCCATCGTCAGCGCCCACGACAGCGCGTTCGATTTGTTGAAATGCTCAAGTTGTAGTAATCCCGCCCGGTTAAGCATCCACATTCCTTCGGGAATGCGTAAATCGAACAGCGGAACCCGGTTTAATTTCGCCAGCGCATGCGTCCCTTCATCCACCAGCCGCTTGTCACCATCTCCCACTTGCGAATAAATCCGGAACCTCTGCTTGTCGTAATAAGACCACCGAGTCTCCTTCGACCACTCCGCATCCTCCACCCGCTCTTTCCGGATCATCTTCGTCCGGATCACCACCCAATCGAAATTCCCCTGCAAATCAAGGTTCCAATTGATAACGTCCTCCGCCGCGTAGCTAACCAGGTAAGCTCGCGATGCCCCCGACGCATCCTCTTCCGCCCTATTCTTTTTCTTATCCGTCCGCGGAAAGTCGACCAGCACATAGCTAGCCCCGGCAATCAGCCCTTCGACAAACTGTTTTCGGAAGAAGTCATTCAACCCCGTCCCTTTCAGGTCGACCTCGTCCATCAAAGCCGAAAAGAACGCCTTGCCTCGCGAATTCGTCCCCTCGAACATCACCACCGGTTCCTTCCGGAACAAAGTAGCCGCATACCAGTCGACAATCGACCCGATATAGTTTTCATAAAACACCCGGCTCAATCGCTCGGTATAAACATCCCCCGGCTCCCGTTGCCGAGGCACCAGATACTCCTGCGCATGCAACTTAATCAGCTCCCCGCCGATATAGAGGTCCCGATACCGCCTCCAAACATGCTTCAGAGCCAAATACTCCGGATGTTCCAAATCAATATCAATCGGCATTCTGACTCCTGACTCCTGACTCCTGTCTCCTGACTCCTCTTCAAAAAAGCCTCTTCCCCATCTCCCCGACACTCCCCCGCCCCCCGCACTCCTGCCACACGAGATACCCCAGCGCGTCCGATAAATGAGTCCTCTTAGGATCCCGATCCTTATCCACCACCTGGCTGTTTTCTTTGAACGCGACCTGCTCGAAATCCCGAATCAACTCCGTGCATTTCGGATGCACCATCAGCCACCGCGCCCCATCCGCCGCCGCCAGCTTCGCGTTCATCAACGTCACCCGCTCTCTCACTACCGGATTCGACTTCGGTATTCGAAACTCCACCCGCCCATAGTCCTGCAACGCTTCCCGCAAAATCACCAGATCCGTCTTTCCCGAAGTCTGCATCCGCGCCCCCGTCGCGTCCGCATAAACAATCAGCCCGCCCAAATGCGATGCGAACCGCGCCGTAAATTCCGAACAAGCGTCATAGGTACTGGCCCGGCTCAACACAATCTCATCGAGCACCACCACCAGCCCATCCCGATGCACCTGCGCAATCACTGAACACATCGGATCCACGTTGAAATCCAAAGCCCACAACAGCGGCAGCGATTCTTCAACCTCCGCCTCACGCGTATTCAGAGCCCGTTCAAACGCCGGATACACCCGCCCCGCGTGCAGCGCCAGATACTCGCCCAAAACTTCCTGTTCGTAAAACCGCGAGTCATAACTACTCTTCAACCGCGAGTAGTAATCCGGAATCTTGTCGAGCAAAAATTGGTTCTCGAACGGCTGCGCCATGACCGTCTCATAGCCATCCACCTGCCGCGCAACGAACCGCTCGTAAACCCAGTCATAGCCCTTCGGAGTCCACACCCCGAACCCGCATAACCGCGTAGCCTTCGGATCTCGCAATCGACCTTCAAGCCTCAGCCAAGCCTGTTCCGACGTGTAAGTCAGCTCATCAAGCCCGAACCACGCCAGATTACTCCCGCGCAACCTCTCAAACTCCTCCACCGATCGAAACAAAATCTTCGACCTGGTCTCGTGCATGACCAGAAAATTCTCCGCGCGATTATACTCATACGGAATCTTGTTCCGGTCCA
The DNA here is from genome assembly GCA_049521155.1 of Bryobacteraceae bacterium. GTDB lineage: Bacteria > Acidobacteriota > Terriglobia > Bryobacterales > Bryobacteraceae > Palsa-187. Next base: position 10,699 of record JBEKPC010000111.1, on the reverse strand, counting down.
GAACGTCAAACAGCGCCGCCTGCGTAGCATCCCGCAGCATCGGAAAGGTAGGGGCCCCGATCAGCCCCGTCCTCCCTGGATTCAAATAGCTAAGCTTGATCGCCTCCTGGCATAACGCCTGGCTTTTCCCCGACCCGATCGGCCCCGAAAACCCCTTAAATCGGGCCGTCGAATCATGAAAGCGCTTCTGCGTAGCCAGCGGACTGTAGATTATATTTCGATCAGCGGCTCCTCGATCCAAGTGACCTTTATGTCCGTCTTCGGCTCCTCCGTCATCTCCTTCGACAACTGAATCAGCCGTATGTAATCCCCCAGCGTTGCCTTCACCTCCGGTTTCGTCATTTGCGCCTCCACCTTCAGAAGGAGCCTCTTCACCGCAATCGCCCGAGTCTTCGCCCCCGTCCGCTTTAACCCCGCGGCCCGCTTCTTCGGCGCTGCCGTCTTTTTTTTGATAGCCATCTTTCCTCACGGCCAAAGAATACAAGTCCCCGAACAGACACACCCGTCCCAACAGCTTCAACCAAATGAATAAAAAGGAATTACAATTCAGAACAATCCAGTGACGTAGTGGAGTGTTTGTGGCGCGCGCCTCCAGGCGTGCCGCGTCGACAGTCGTGTCGACGTCGATTTCGCTGAGACGGGCCACTATTCCGTCAGCAACGCTCTATTCCGCAAAAAGGGGACTGGCTCGAATTTCGCCGCCTTTGCGAAACTTCGTGCCTGTACCCTTTTTGCCCCGCCCCGTCTTTGCAGTAAACTTGGCTCATAATCCGTCAGATAGCGCCTTTGTTCTTCACCCTGGACATCCCCGAAACGCTAGCTTATTACAAGGAGAAGCTAGGCTTCCGCTGCACCGAGCCGCCCACGCTCAACCCGAATAAATACGAGGACGAACTGCCGTAGAATTCACCCGCGCAGTCGCCAACATGCCCTGGCACTCCCGCGAATTCGTAGCAAGAGACTGCGACGGCCGCCTACTAGCCTTCGGCGCGAACTTGTAGCAATTGCCGCACCGACAGCAATGCATCTGTGGGGCAGGTTGGCAACCTGCGGACCGATTGTTAATCGGTCCATCCGGGCGCAGCCCGGACGCTTGGCACAGGAACGACCCCGCTAAACCGGCGGCGTTTTCGACAGTGTCCTCCTGCTACGATGCAAGAGTCGATGCTCGAACTCACTCCCAGCGACCCGATCGTCAAGACCTACCTGAAAGACCTACAGCATCTCAAACAACAGGGTATTGTCCACGAACTCAGTGTGCAAGTAATCGAGAACGGTAAGACGGCAGCTGGCTGGCTAGCGTCAGTTGGAGAAGGCTAATTTTTTCTTGAAGGACGTAAGGCGTATACATATAATCCATTTCCCATTCGTATCCGAGGCGCGAGTCTCGTAGCGCAGCATCGAGAGAAGACTGCGTGCGTACAATCTCTTGGCGAAGCAGTAAGGCCATCCGATCCAGCATCCCGAGTTGCCGCTCCCGCGAGGCCTTCCCGAGTTTGAAGCGTAAATCCTCGAATTCGAGCAACGCGCTCGCGCTTTCGAGCATGCGGCGCATCTGTTCAGCGATCATGACCTCTTTGAAAGCGGCGTTCTGTCTCGCCTTCGGCGCACCAAGCGCAGCCCTTCGATAGTTCTGAAGCCCAACCTCTAATTCTCCGGCAGCGAGTCGTAAGTACTTCTGATAGGTGTCCATGCCGAAGCTCCCGGTGTAGAACTCGGCTTGGTTGACTTGGTTCGTGAAGTCCGGCCAAAGGAAAAGAAAGTTCCATGTAAACGGCCAGTAAGGATTCAGACGCGAGGTCTGCGTCCACTGATTCTGGTTTTGCCACGAATGCTCCACCGTCATGGTTCGGGGCTGAGGTTTTTCAAAAAAGAACGGCGCCGCTACCGCGTTGCTGGTGGCCCAACTCGGACCCGTATCCGGGAGCAACCGGACGGCACGGCTGAAGTGATCCCACGCACTTACCACTAAGTCCTCGGCGCCCGGTCCATAATCCCGGCGAGCGATTTGACGCATCAATTCCTCGAGCGGAGGCGATCCCGTCCAACTGTCCCAAGCACGCAGCTCAGCGACAAAATTCGGTTTGAAACCATAGCTCCAGCTCTCAAGCGTCCCATCGATACCGTACTGTCGCAGCGCCCGATAACGCGCAAACCACTGCTGTGGTGACGGAGTGTGGGGAACCGTGGCGAACTGCCAACTGGACCAGGTGTCCGCTTTCGAATAGGCCAACATCCCGCGCGCTTTGGCTGCCTGGATCTGCGCAGCCGCCGTTTCGGAGGGCCCCGCTTGGCTGATCGAATAGTCGTTCACATAAGCGATTTTTCCATCCAGTTCATATTGCGCGCCATTTTCGAAGGTAATGAGCGGAATGACTTCGCGCGGCAATAAATTAATGATGTACTTCTTGTTTTCCACCTGGTCAGGTCGAAAAGGAACGTTATATTCCCATGCCAGGATCTCAATGTTAGGGTTAACCCGATGCGCCTCCTCGGAGGCAATTTGGACCATCTGAACCCAATGCCGCGCCCAATCCTTGAGATCGAAGGAAACCGCCGGATCTGCGCCAAACCACTTGCGATAGGCGAAACCTTCCGTCAGGAGTACATAACCGCGAATTGTGGGGAACTGCGTGACAATATTGTGAACCAACTTGCGAAGCGCGTCTTCATCCTGTCCGGGCGCGCCCGTATTCAGGAAAATGATCGAAGCATACGCATCCAGACCGTAGCGCGCTGCGCGTTGAAGAACATCGTGCACGCGGGACGGATCCTGCACTTTCCACTTATCCCAATACTGCGGAAAAGTTCCCACGCCTCCAGGAGGGAGGCCCGGCTCGCCCGTCGGGTTGACATACGCCGAAACAAAGATTGAGTCGAAGCCGTAGCGTGGCAGGGCGGCTAGGTAACGGTCGGGCCAATCCATCCAGCCCAGTCCAGACAGCGTGAACCGCGCTCGATACAAGCTGTGGCGCGTGACATCGAGACTGCGCGGAAAGTAAGGCGCGCCCCGCAGTCCGATGCGCGACTCCAGATTGTAGAGACCATACATCGCTCCGCGCTCGTCAAATCCGCAGACCACGATGCGGCTTGCGGTCACTATGAGGCTGTAGTCCTTCGGAGCGCCCTCACCTTGCGCACAATCGGATAACTCGCGCCGATCGCCGGCAACGATTGCGTTCTTCATTTCCGCCCAATTACCCAGCGATGGCTCACGTTCAATGGAAACTTCCGTTTTCATCAGGCCACCCAAGTACGATTTCAAGTCTTCGGCGGCAAGCTGAAGAGGCGTTCCCGCCGAGGCGGAAAGCACAATTCTCCAGCCCTTGGCCGGTATGGCGAACTCATCCGCCCGAGGAGTGGCGGCCAGATCGCGCTCCCATCGCTGTTCACCATTTTCGGTCAGCGATTTAATGAAATCGTAGGGCGCTTCTTTGGGTAAGGCAGCGAATGCAACTCGCTCAAAATCGGCTGAAGAGATGGGTTGCCCGGAGGCGATTGGGAAGGAGGCGATAAGAACGACGAAAACCGATAAAGTTAACGACCAATCAACCCTATACGCGTTTGCGCGTTCTTTACCGCGACCCATTCGTCGTGACCGGATCTAAGCTTACCAGATTGTGTCGCCCGCAAACCGATTTGGGCAGCCGCGCGCAACCGTCTTCTGGGGATCGCACTCTTTAAGTGAACCGCTACCGAGCCGCGAATATTGATGACTCGCGCTTGTCGCCGGGCGCCTTGAAGAAAGCCGCTGCCGGCTTTGTCATCGCGCCCTCTTTCAACGCGAATAATTGATTGCGGTTCGCTACGAACAACACTCCGTTTGCCGGCACTGGAGTCGAGTACACGGAGCTTCCCATGTTGTACTCTCCGATGACGACTTTCTCTTTGCCGGTTTTGAGCACCGCGATATCGCCGTCTTCGTCGCCTAAATACACGTAGTCGCCGATGATCATGGGAGATCCCCACACTGCGGCGAGCATGTCATGGACCCAGTATTCTTTGCCCGTCGCCGCGTCTAAACAGTGCAAAAAGCCACTGAAATCGGCGTAATAGAGTAAGCCGTCCTTTAACGCGCCGGTCGAAACGCTGCGCCGGATGTTGTCGAATTGCCAGATCTTGCCGGACGTCGTAATGTCGCCGCGCTTGGTCGCATCGATCGCGTAAAGATGCCCCACGCCTTCCCCATGCTCCGGGTCCTGGCCGTTGGCAATATAAACTTTGTTCTCATAAATCACCGGCGTCGAGATCACTTCATTGCGAGTCTTCGGCCACACGGAATCTTTCGGATTCATATCGAATTCCCAAAGCTTTTTGCCCGAAATGGCCTCATAACCACGCACATACCCATCGCCTTGCCCGATCACGACTTGCACCACATCGCCGACTTTTCCAACCGAGGGCGAGGACCACTGGCCGTGCAGGATTTTATCGTGAACCGAATTGTCCTCCCACACCAGTTTGCCGGTATTTTTATTGACTGCAATAATCGCCGGAGCATTAGGAGACGGGATGTGGACATGGCTCTCGTCCTGCCCGTTAGAGGTGCTTACATAAAGCAAATCGCCGAAAGTTACCGGCGACGAATTCGACATATTATGCGGCTGAGAACCGACTTCTTCCATCATGTCGAACTTCCAGTTCACCTTGGCGTGCGTGCCATCGCCATGTGTATCGAGACACATGATTTCGCAGCGATTCGTCACGTAATAAAGCTTGTCGCCTTCAACCAAAGGAGAGGAGCAAACGCCTTGAAACGGCCAGTCATTGGCGCGGCCTGATGCCAGCTTGGCATTGGCCTGCTGCCATAAAAACTGCCCGTCCGATTCGCGGAACGCCATCAGCACGCCACGATCGCCGGGCTCCTTCGGATCGCGCACAAGTTCATTGTTCGTGCCGACATAGACCTGTCCGCCGGCCACCGTCGGATTGCCGTAGCTTTGCGATCCGAGCTGCGAAACCCACTTTACATTCTTGCCGGTTTTGACATCCCAACTGGTCAAAACATGTTGCGACGAAACCATATTGCGGTCGGCGGTGCCACCCCACATGGGCCAATCGCCGATGCCGGGATCTGAGGCAACCAAACAGGTAACCACTGCCATGAAAACTAAAATAGTGCGCATGATTCCTCTTAATTCGCCGTCAACTTCAGATTACCAAGATATAACCCGAAGGGAGCGGCGGCGAAAATGCCCGGCGCGCCTTCCTTATTTCCAATGGGATCAATCTTTTCGATCATCCATGCAGAGGGCTCCGGATCGCCGACTGCCCAGGCTTTTCCTTGCGCCCGAACCTTCCCATCCGGCATGTTTTCGACCCTCAATTTCAGGCGATACCAGGCGTCCGGTTTCCACTCAAATGGAACAGAAACAGTACGTTGCACTTCGGGCTCCCAGGGCTCAATTTTCAATTTTTGCTCGTTGCCATAAAGAGCCAGGGTGTAGCGCTGCGCGGTTAAGCCGATATCGCCCATTTGGCGGCGTTTCATGTTGACGCGGACGTCTCCTTCGAAGGTATAGTTCGACCACTCGGTGGGTCCAATGAACATGCGAATACGGCTGAATAAGGTCTCATCGGGAGCCTTTTCGAGCACTTTATGCCCGTCTAAGGCCACCACTTTGAATTTCCCGGCCGTCGCATTCACCCATCCGGCGGGCACCGCGCCATCCGGCAACTCGTCGAAAGTTTCGGTCCACGGCAAAGGATGAACCACCCGCGCCCTCGACTCCCCTTTCAGATCGCCGGACGACGCCATGATCAAACCTTCCTGAGTGGGATCCGACGAAACGGTATAAGAGCCAGCGGCGACGGTTCCTTTAAGGCCCTTCAAAGACCAGACCGCTAAGGTATCCTCTTTTAGAAATCTTCCTTTATCGTCGAATAAGCGCGCATGCAGTTTCACGGTCTGGCCGGGTTTCAGAACCAGCTCAGTGGGCTCGACTTGGAGAAACGCGGGAGCGCCCTCGCCTTTTTCGACGGGCTCATCGATGGCGTATCCCTTTAAAGCGACGGCTTTCTTGGGGCCGATGGCATAGACGGCGTCGCTCGATGCGAAGAAGATCCGCCCGTGCGAAACGGCTGCGCCGCCGAGGACTTGTTCCGGGGTGCCTTCGGAACTGCAACAGCTATATTTGCTGATTGGCATTTCGACTTCGCTCAAAATCTCGGCGCGATCCTGATGGGGCTTCAGGATGAAAAACTTTCCGCTCTCCGTGCCGACGTAAAGTTTGCCATCGGCCAATACCGGCGGAGCCTTTTGCACGGTACCGAGCTGCTGCTTCCACAATTGTTTGCCGGTGACGACGTCGAAGGCGACCATTCGCGAGCCGTTTTCAATCTGGTAGACGCGATCGCCGTCGACGATGGGCGAGGAAAAACCACCGAGAAATCCTTCGAACTTCCACTTGAATGTCTTGATGTCGCCTTTCTGCGATCCATCGATGGCAGCGACCATGCCCATTTCGTTGGTATCGAGATTCTCGTCGCCATGCGAAATGATGACAGTGTTGCCCATCACGGCGACGCCGGTATTGATGCCGCGCTTGGCGATGACTACGCCCCAGACCTTTTCGCCGGTTTGCGGCTTCATGGCGTACACGCCTCCGTCGCCGATACCGCAGATCAGCAGGCGCTGGCCGGCGATGGTCGCGATCATGGGAGCGCCATAGGCGGTGTCATATGGACGGCCGCCAGGCGTGGCGATCCAGACAATATCGCCGGTCCTTTTATTCATCGCGATGAAGCGATGAGAGCGGTTGGCCAGGGTTCCCCAGCTCGAAATGGGCGAGCTGACGATGACCAGATCGCCATCGAGGAGCGGAGACATCGTGCGGCCGCCGTGAGTGGTGAAGGCGCCGAATTCCTCACCTACGGAGCGATCCCACAGTTTCTTGCCGTCCTTTGAGAGAGCGACGACGGTGGCTCCGACTCCGAATGCGTACACGTTGCCGGTTTCCGGATCGACCGCGGGCGAGGCCCATCCCACGCGATGGGCGGGAGCGTCGCTCTGAAAGATATTGAACTTGTATTCCCAGATGATTTTGCCGGTATCGGGGTCCAGGCACATGACGCGCTCCTGCTCCTCCGCGCCGCGGCCGGCGGGGTTTTGCACGTACAGGTGATTGCCCATGATGACCGGAGCGGAGCGCCCTCCATAGGGCACGCGCCACAATAAGTTCTGACCATCGAGAGACCATTTTTCGGGCAGGCCTTTTTCTTGAGATACGCCGTCGCGATTGGGGCCGCGCTGGTCCGGCCAATCGCCCAGGGCGACGCGGCGCTGGGCAAAGGCGGTTGTGATGATGAATAGAAAGACGAGGAACTTTTTCAGCATGGTTTGTCCTCACCAGGATTCCGCTTCGTGCGGCCGCGTTCGAGTGAGCTCATGATATTTGATTATGACGCTACTTGGCGCTTTGCGGTTAGTGCCGACCGGCATTTCGTTTTTGCGGACTGCCAAACAAGGCGTGATGAGTGTTCTTTTGATTGAATTAGCGAACAATTGAATAAACGAAACCAATTCGTTTTAGAAAGACAATAAAAGGCTTGTGATATTTGCCATTCGGCGGTAGCCGCTCTATCGCATTCGGCCCTACACTGCTGCAAGCGCTCGATGTCCCTCTGGTATTTACTCCTTGCACTTTACGCGCTGCCCGCGACGCTGTTCGCCTTTCAATCGCACCCTGCCGAATGGCCGGAAAATCTGTTGAGAGAAGCACTGACGCAGTATCAAAAAGGCGACGTGGAAGTCGCGATCGAGGACTATAAGGCATATCTCGAAGTGCGCCCCGACGCCTTCGAGGCGCGGTCGAATCTGGGAGCGGCGCTGGCCCGGGTGGGCCGCTTCGAAGAGGCCATTGCCGCCTACCGGCGCGCGATAAGCGTCCAAGCGGATAATCCCGGCGTGATCATGAATCTCGGGCTCGCCTATTACAAGATGGGTCGTTTTACAGAAGCGGTGGAGCAATGGTCTACCGCGCACACGCTATTGCCGGCCAACCGGCAGATTACGATGCTGCTGGCCGATGCCGAGGTGCACCTGGGCGAAAACGCCAAGGTAATCGCGCTGCTGGGGCCGGCCGCGCAGATCGAGGCGCAGGATCTGGGCGCGGCCTATTTATTAGGAACGGCGTTGATTGCCGATCATCAGCCGGCGGAGGCGCAGGGGCTGGTGGAGCACATCATGAAAAACGGCGATTCGGCGGAAGCCCGTATTCTGCTGGGCACTTTGGAGCTTCAACGAGGCGACTTCATGGCGGCGGTCGCGGACCTTCAGCGTGCGACGGAGCTGGATCCCAAGCTGCCGAATGTATTTTCCGCGTATGGCTCCGCGCTGCTGTCGAGGGGAGAATCGGACCGCGCGGAGGCGGCTTTCCGGCGAGAGCTGGAGAGCAATCCGAATGATTTCCTGACGCATCTCGATCTTGGTTTTCTGCTGAAGCAGACGCAGCAGTATGAAGATGCGCTGACGCACTTTCGCCGCGCGCTGGAATTGCGGCCGGGCGATATCGCGGTGCGCTATCAGATCGCGTCCATTCATTTGCTGACGGGCGATCTGAAGGCGGCGGCGACGGAGCTGGAATCCGTCACTCACGATTCGCCGCAATTCATCGCAGCCCATGTTTCCTTAACCACCGCGTACTACCGGCTGAAGCGCAAAGACGAAGGAGACCGGGAGCGCGCGCTGGTGCAGAAGCTCAACGGGGAAGCTCATCAGTCCGATGCGGAGCCGCTACGGCTGTGAGATGCCGCATTCTTGCCGGCGTCCTATTGTTTCTCGCGGGTGGATTGCGGGCGGCAGACGGCTATGCGGGAAGCGCGGCTTGCGCTTCGTGCCACGTGGCTCAATTCGCTTCGCAGCAGCGCACGCCGATGGGACGCGCACTGGAGCTGGGAGAGCAAGGCGAGATTCTGCGCAACCATTCCAAGCTCACGTTTCACGAGGGAGACTACACGACGTCGATTACCCGGGAAGGCAATCACAGCTTCTACGCGGTCACCGACGGCACGCGCACGATTCGCGTACCTCTCGAATGGGCATTCGGGGTGGGCGTCGTCGGGCAAACCTACGTGCTGGTCTATAACGGAGAGTGGTATGAAAGCCGGGCAAGTTTTTACCACGCCCTGGATAATCTGGACGTCACGATGGGCCATCCCAAGGCGGTGCCGCGCACGCTCGAAGCGGCGCTGGGGCGCAGGATCGGTCCGGCCGAGCGTAACGATTGTTTCGCCTGCCATGCGACGGGCGGAAGCCAGGGAAAAGAACCCCATTTCGAAGCGCTCACGCCGGGGGTGCAGTGCGAAAACTGTCACGGGCCGGCGGCGGCGCACGTGGCATCCATGAAATCGGCTAAGCCGCCGGTGGTGGTTCCGGCGAAGCTCGCGCCGCTCACGACGGAAGAGATGTCGGACTTTTGCGGACGCTGCCATCGCACCTGGGCGAAGATCGCCGCCGAGGGTCCGCATGATGTGCGCAATCTGCGCTTCCAGCCCTACCGCCTGATCATCAGCAAGTGCTACGACGCCGACGATGCGCGCATTCGCTGCGTGGCCTGCCACGATCCGCATCGCGATGTGGAAACCAAGGCTTCCGCTTACGATGGCAAGTGCGTGGCGTGTCACAACACGCATCCGCAGACGCGGGCGATTAAGGTGTGCAAGATCTCGACGCAAAATTGCGTGACATGTCACATGCCGAAGATCGAGTTTCCGGGAGCGCACCATACATTCACCGACCACAACATCAGGATTGCGCGGGCGGGTGAGAAGTATCCGAATTGAAGAGGGATTGATTTATAAGGAAAGCGCTATGATTGGGTTATGGCGACAGGTGATTTTGACTGGAGCGAAGCGGTCTCGATGAAAGAAGAACCAGATGAGGAGACTCTGGCCGCTATCGCGCGAGGAATTAAAGATGCTGATGCGGGACGCCTGTTCACTATTGAAGAAGCTCGCGAGAGACTTTCACGTTGGGATATAGAGTCCTCTACTCGGACGCCGCGCTGATCGGCTTAGAGGAAGTTGTGGAGTTTTATCCACAAAGACAATCGCGCCGCCGCGGCACGTTTCGGCAATGCACTTCTTAATCATGCAGAGCTTCTAGCGGCTTTCCCTTACATCGGCGCACCAATGCCCCATTGGCCCTGAAATTCGCGAAATACTACATACTCCGATTCGGATTTATTACCGGATCCACGAAGATCGGAGAATGGTGGAAGTGCTCCAGTTCTGGCATGCAGCGAGAAAGCCGCCGTCGTTTCTAGTTTAAAGAACTTCGTGCGTCGCCGAACGTTCCTGGCCCGCTACACTAATGTGATGCGCTCTAAAACCATCTATTACGGCTGGGCGAACCTGGCGATCGCAGCGCTGGCGATGGTGGCGACTCTGCCGGGGCGGACGCAGGGGCTTGGGTTGATCACGGAGTCTCTGATTGCGGATTTGCATGTCGACCGCGTGACTTACGCTTCGATCAATCTTTGGGCGACGCTGATCGGGGCGGCGTTCTGCCTGCCTTGCGGCCGGTTACTCGATCGCTACGGATCGAGAATCGTGCTCACGCTCACTGTCCTGTTGTTGGGCGCGACTGTGGTGGGCATGCGATGGATGCAGGGATTGGCTGCGCTCTCGATCGCGATCACGTTGACACGAGGCTTCGGGCAAAGTGCGTTATCGGTGGTGAGCCTTTCGCTGGTCGGAA
>JBEKPC010000110.1:0-18320 GCA_049521155.1 Bryobacteraceae bacterium | reverse complement strand
CGCGCTGATTTCGCTGGCCGGCGCGCCATTCGCGTATTTCGGCGCGATGCAGCCGAAGGGCGCGCTGATCGCCGCGGTGGCACTGTGGACGGTCGCCTACGGATCGCTGAACAGCTACTACGGATTGGTCTATTCGTCGATTCAGGACATCGTCGCGCCGGCGCAGCGCGGAGCCACCATGGCGCTGTATTTCATGGCGATGTATCTGTGCGGCGCATCGTTCGGACCCCTGCTGACAGGCAAATTAAGCGACCACTTTGCGCGGCGCGCCGCCGAGGCCGCGGGATCGATCACGATCACCGATGCCGCGCGAGCGCTGGGATTACAGCAGGCAATGCTGGCGGTGCCGATATGCAGCGTGTTGCTGGCGCTGGTGCTCTATATGGGCTCGCGGACGATTACCATCGATATCGAGCGTCGTGACGCTGCGGCCGCATTGGCCCGGGTCGCGTAAAATCAGATATGGTCGTTGTTGTTTTTCGTTCCCGTTTGAGCGCCGAAGCGGGCGACGATTATTCCGAGATGGCCGCGAAGATGCTCGCCACGGCACAAGAAATGCCCGGTTTCGTCGAGTTCAAATCCTTCAAATCCGATGACGGCGAGCGCGTTTCGCTGGTCTACTGGCAGGATCACGAAACCATGGCCGCCTGGAGAAATCACCCGCGGCATCGCATCGCGCAGAGCAGCGGCCGTTCGAGATGGTACGCGTCTTACCGGATCGAAGTGGCGGATATCGTGCGAGAAAACAAGTTCGAGCGTTAGCGCTTCTGGTTGTTCTCAAAACTAACGCGCATCTCTTTATCGATGCGTATCGCGAGCCCATCCGGATACGTCGTGTACTTCTGATAAAGATTCATGTGGTCGCGCCCCGGCACCACTTCGCAGGCGTCCTCACGACCCTTCGATTTCAGAAATCCGCAGAACATAATCGCAGCCTCCTCCAGATGAAACGTATCTTCGGAGCCCACGACCAGATGCACTTTGCCCAATAATTTCGGCCCTAGCGTGGCCCAATTCGCCTCGACGATTTTATGAATGTCGTACTTTTCCCAGGCCCGTTGCACAAATGGATCCTGCTCCCCGGTTTCGCGATTGAACAACTTCATCGGCCGTCCGTCCGGACCCTTCGGACTCCACACCCATTCGAAGGACGCGATCTGGCCGCCGTACTCGCCCTGCACTTCTTCCGCTTTCGCGAACTGTTCGAAGCTGGCGATTTCTTTCCCGCTCATGCGCACCAGGTTCAAAGGGCCGCCGGCTTTATTGAGATAGGCATTCTGCGTCGAGCCGGGCGTCACGTCGATACCGGTGAAACTATGCAGGTCCACCGGATCAGGCGACGTTGACCAGGTGCCTCCGAAAACATCCGGATAATTCACCTCCAGCCACATCGTGCTCCAGCCGCCGGAGGAATGCCCGGTGAGAAACCGCGCCGGCGTTTTCGGAATCAGGCGGAACTGCTTTTCGAGGTGAGGAATAAATTCTTCGGTAAGCGCGCGGCCCCACGGACCGTTATTCACCGAATCGGCAAACACATGATGACCAGTCGAAAACGAACCGTCGAGAAAAACGTGAACCATCGGGAACCGGCGCCCTTCGGTGATGTCTTTCACAATCCCTGGACCGGCGCGCCATGCGGTGGTATGATCGCCTCCGAAGCCATGAACGTTATAGACCGTCGGATACTTTTTGGCCGACGTCGCATAATCGGGCGGCAGCACCACGCCCGCCCGCATCGTGATCGGCCGTCCCCAGAATTTACTCAGCATCGGACTCACGAACTCCACCAGCTTGATGTTTTCCGTATCCACGGGCTTGGGACGCATGGGCGTCAGCTTGCTGATCACCAGTTTCACAGGCGCCGTATCGGCGGGATTGATGCCGTGCATCGTGACCACCGCGCTATACAGATCGCCACCGTCCTGCGCGCTTCTGGCGTAGCTGTGATCCGGATCGAGCAGCGCCATGAACTCATAATCGCCCGGCGCAGCGGCGGAAAACGGCTTCGGATACGCGATATTGTCGGCATCGAAAGAGATGGTGGAGCCCGCCGCGAAATACTCAACCTCTTTCGCCGCGATCCATGTTTCTCCCGGCACGAAGCCTCCGGAGAGAATCTCGCGCGGCTTTTTCGCGTCGGCTAGAAACACCAGCAGACGTCCGGAGGATCCATGCGGCGCAATCGAAGGATCGAGCGTGATTTCAAACCGCAACGGCGCGGCAGCCGCAAACACACTGATGCAGAGAGCCAGAACAAAGCGCATCTTTTCAGGCTACCGCTTCCGCAGTCCCGACGGATCCATGCCATCCCCCAGCCTCTTCATCTCAACCTGCAACTGCGCTTTCAGCGAAGCGAGTTTTAATTTCTGCGCCGCGTCACGGGCCAGGTCCGTCAATTCGTAGGGATCCTCGGCCAGATTGAAAAGATGAATCACCTCCCCTTTCGGCGTAGCGACGATTTTGTCGTAGCCGCGGACTAGCATTCTCCATTCGTCCGCTTCGCCGAACTTCCCTTCCGCGAAAACCACTTCCGACGGAGTCTTGCCGAACAGGTCCTGCCCTTGCGCACCCTCTGGAATTTCCATGCCGCAGAGCGCGAGCAGCGTCGGCATGATATCAACCTGCGACGCCAGATCGCGCGCCTCCGGCTGCAATTTGCGCGGATAGCGGATCGCCAGTGGGATGCGAACCGATTCCTCGAACGGAACCTCGCCGCCGTCGAGGCCATGAGAGCCAAGCTGCTGCCCGCAATCGGAGGTAAATGCGATCACGGTATCCTGCGCCAGATTCAGCTTATCGAGCGCGCCCAAAATTTCCCCGAGCGCGGAGTCGATATTCTTGCACCCTCCATAAAAATTCGCCACCTCCCCTCGCTCCGATGGCACCTTTGCAGAAGGAACGTTACCGCGCAAATGAACTGGGCCTGGCGCAGGCCCGCCGGCGCTGGTCAGCAAGATCCGCACCGCGAAGGGAGCCTTCGAGAAGGCCGTCGCCGCAGCGTCCGGCGTGAGCATTTTCAGGCTGCCAAGAACCTTATCATCCAACTTCGCCGCATGCGGAAATTTAGAAGTGAGCAACGCCGTCTGCGCCAGCTCGCGCTTCGGACTGGCGCAATACGTCCGCGAAAACACCACGCTTTGCGCGCCCAATTTCGCAAGGTTCGGCGCGACCAAATCGGAATCGCCATCCCACGGCGTGGCCTGCCCGCGCCAGCCGCTGGCGATTATCAGCACCAGATTCGGCGGGCGATCCGCAGCACAGGCCAGCGCCAGGGGAGTAAAAAGAAATTTTCGGCGGTCGATCAAGCCCCTATCATAATCGACTCGCGGAGATCGACACCGCAGTTCTCTACGGAAATAATCAAATCAGCACCTTGTCCACTGGCACTCCGTGCTTGCACAGATCGCAGGACGCGGCATCCTTGTAATACGTCGCGTCGAGCTTCGCAAGATAGTACAGCGGCAATGGATCGAAGCTGATCGTCTTCGGATTCGGCTGATAGATCACCACCGCCAGACCGACCACTTCCCCGCCCCTCGATTCCACCAGCTTCCTCAAGTCCGTCAGGTTCTGGCCGGAGCGCAGAATATCATCGACCAGCAGGACTTTCTCACCCGGTTTCAATTCCAGATACTGCCGGAAACGGAGCGGTTCATTCTGGTTCTCGCGCTCCGCCCAATAGACCTGGTGCGCGCGCAGAGCCTCGCAAACGCCATAGGCGACGGGCAGGCCGCCAGTGGCCGGCGCGACGATCGACAGTTCGGGAATCATCGCCCGGATGTCGGAATGCGCGCGGAGCAGTCGGCTCAAGGCCACGCTCAGGATCTTCGCCGATTCGTAGTAGCGCATGGTCAGCGCCACTTGTAAATACTCATTGGCGTGCAGCCCGTTGGTGTATTCGAAATGTCCTTCGCGCAGACCGCCGGTGCGACGGAGCAGGGCGACGACTTCATCATGGGTTGGGACAAGTTGCATAATTTGAGTGAACTAATGAGCGCCTTTTCCGCTCAAAACGTGGGGGATGGTTCGCAGCATGATTTTCCAATCGAGCGCCAGCGACCATTGATCGATATATTGCATGTCGAGCTTCATCCAGGTCTCAAAGTCGACCGAATCGCGGCCGCTCACGGCCCACAGGCACGTCAGGCCCGGACGCATGCGCAGCCTTCTTCGCTGCCACCTCTTATATTGTTCCACTTCATCCGGCAGCGCGGGCCGCGGGCCCACCAGCGACATGTCGCCTTTCAGCACATTCCATAACTGCGGCCACTCATCGATCGAAAATTTGCGCAGCCAGCGCCCGACGCCGGTGAGACGCGGATCGTTCGGGATTTTCATGGCCAGTTTACGTTCGCTCAGATGTTCGACCTCGGCGCGCATGGCTTCCGCGTTCAGGCACATGGAGCGGAACTTGTAGAACACGAATCGCCTCCCATTCAACCCGCAGCGGACTTGCCGGAAAATCGCGGGCCCTGGCGATGTCAGCCGGATCAGCAGCGCGATCAGCAGCATCACGGGAAACAAGAGCACCGCCGCCGCGCCGGCCAGCAGCAGGTCGCTGATGCGTTTGACCAGCAGCCGGATTTCATCGTGCGGCGTCGCCGAAAATGTCAGCAGCGGCGACGAACCCAACCGTTCGAGATAAACCTGGCTGTTCACGTGAGGGAAGAAATCCACCGCGACCCGCGTCTTGACGCCTTCTTCATCGCACAGCAGAAAAATTTCCTCGAGCTCCGCCAGGCGGCGGCTATCGACGGCGAAAATAATCTCATCGATGACGTGCTCCCGAAGCAAATCCGGCAGCTTTGCCAGCGGCCGCACCGGATAGCGCCGCGCCAGCTCCACTTCACCGCCGTTCTCGCCGTTGTCCGATAAAAATCCCGAGAGCCGCACGCCATATTCGTGCGCGTCTTCAATCTGCCGTCCCAGCTTGCGTCCGGCATCGCCCACGCCCACCACCATCACGTAATGGGCGGAGCCGAATTCGCGCAGCACCGCGCGTAAAGCACGGCCCGCATTCAGCCGGAACAAGCTCAGCAGAAACCAGGACCATAGCGCGAAGAGTCCGACGAAGGACCGGCTGAGGTCCAGCCGCAGCACATACTCGATCAGGATGATCGAAGCCGCGCCCAGCAGGCACTGCCGGAACGCGTCGCGCAGAAGGACCGGGGCATTGGCCGCGTCGATGCGGTCGTAAAGTTCCCACCAGAACCCTAGCGCCACCCACACCGTCAACGACCACCCCAGTAGGATCACCCTGGTCGAGGAGGTCAGAAAGAAAACGTTTTCCAGTGTCAGGCGGGAACGCGTCCAATAGGCGAGCTGGAACGCCAGCGCGACAATCAGAACGTCGGCCAGCCCGAACAGGATGCGTACTTTGCGGTGATGTCCCCGAAACACTCATGTTCAGAATACCGGAGACGGAGCGCGCAGGCCACTCTAGTACCAGCCCTACATGCCGTTCTAAGGGGGTTCATCTACTAACTTCAGGAGTTCGCCGTATTGAACTAGTGGCCTATAACCCCTAGCGTTAGATGAGAGGTGTCAGATCACCATGAGACTGATCGGTCCAGCTATTCTGCTTGCATTATCCTGCTTCGGCGGGGATGACTTTGCACCCCAGATCACCAACGTCTCACCTAAAATCGTCAAACCGGGCGACACAGTGACGATCGTCGGGCTAGCTCTCAGCGATGCGACCGTTGAGGAAGTGTACCTGAGCGACCACAAGTTCGATATGAAGGTCAAGGTCCTCGACCAGACAACGAACCAGATCAAGTTTCGCGTGCCGCCATTCGCCAAACCGGGGCGGATGCAGCTCCTGATGCTCGCCAAACCTGAAAAAGAGGGTGGGGATCCCAAACTTCTCGAACTTCCTGCCTATCTCATGATTGAAGACACTTCGCAGGAGATTACTCAGGTCCAGCCGCCGGCAAAAGGCAAAAAGTCCAAAGACCAGAACAAGCAGAAAGACCAGCAGAATCAGTAAGAGTCACCCGGAACTAATCGGCGAACATTTCCTGAAGGACCCGGAGCAGCGGCCCAGACTGCGACGCGGTGAGTTTGCCCCGGCGCTTGCGACCCGCACTTATCGCGCGTGCCGCACCCCCGGCCCTCTCGCGAAACTCGACATCGGCGGAGGCGGCGGAGGCTCCGGCGGAGGCTCCACTTTCTTCGGCCGCGCATCCAGATGCTTCAGAATCATTTCGTCCTTGGTCTTCTGGAACTTCGCCGTCCCCGGCGCCACGCCCGCCGCCGCCACCAGCTCATCGGTGACCTCTTGCGACATCGGAAGATACTTCTCGAAGTAGTTCCGGATGCGATCCTGCACCAGCCTCTGCGCCGAATACACCATCAGCCACAGCACCTGCTCGCCCGGCGCCTTAATCAGCAACTGATAAAGTTGCGACGCCTTCTTCAACTTGTCGCCCTTCAGGTCGCGCTCCAGCTTTTTCGCCGCGCCTTCCAGCTTCTGCCACGCCGCGACCTCCGTCCGGTCGAGCGCCGCATTCTTAATCAACGCTGTACGATCCTTCGCATTCAGTTCCTCCAGCAGCACGCTTAAGAACAACGGCATGCTTTGCATCTTCAGATCGGTGCCGAACGGAACCATCTGCCGCGCCTTCTGAAGCTTCGTGAAATTCGCCAGATTCAGTTTCGGACCAGTTAAAGAAGGCGAATATAATTCGATCAGTTTCTCCTCTTCCATGGTCCGCATTAAATCGGCCGACAGCGGTTCAGACGCCATATGGCGCAATTCAGCGCCCAGTGCTTCCGGCGTAATTTTGGACAGCATCTCGGCTTCCCGCGCATTGTCGTACTGCATGCGCGTCCGCTCGTCGATCGCATAGCCCAGCCGCACTTTGAAGCGGATCAGCCGCAGCATGCGTACCGGATCGTCGTAAAAAGAATAATTGTGAATGGTCCGCAATTCCTTGCGTTCGATGTCGCCCACGCCGTTGGTCGGATCGATCGGCAGGCCCATGGAAGCCTTATTCAGCGACAAAGCGATCGCATTCACCGTAAAATCGCGGCCCCGCAGATCCTCGTGAATCGTCGCCTGTACCACCTGCGGGCGCCCGCCGGACTTGGCGAATTTTTCCGTTCGCGCCATCGCCAGCTCCACCCGGACAGCTCCGGGAAACCGCATCTCGACGCACTTCCGCAGCTCGTCCGTCGAGACGACCGTCGCGCCATATTTCTGCGTGAGGATCTTCGAGAGCTTCAGAGCACTGCCTTCGACCGTGAAGTCGAGGTCGCGCACCGGAAAGCCGCCCAGCATGTCGCGCATCGCTCCGCCGGTGAGAAATAGGTTCACTCCGGCCGCCGACGCGACTGCCTGCATCTGGCCCACCACACGGAACTGATCCGTGCTCAGGTGGCTTTCCAGCTTGAACATGTAATCGCTCATTCGTACCTGCCTTCCGACTTCCGCCGCGCGGACTTCTCAAGCGCGCGGGTGATGTTGATCCACGATCTCGCGCAACCGGCGCCGTGCCACGTGCGTATAGACCTGGGTGGTGGAAATATCGGCATGACCCAGCATGATCTGCACACTGCGCAGGTCCGCCCCTCCCTCCACCAGATGTGTGGCGAAACTGTGCCGCACCACGTGCGGCGTCAGGTCGCGAAAAATTCCCACCTTCTTGCCATATAAGCCCAGCAGCTTCCAAAATCCCTGCCGCGTCATCGCGCCGCCCCGGGCCGTCACGAACAGGAACCGGCTGGCCCGCCCCTTCAAAAGCCCCGGACGAGCCTGATTCCGATATTGCTCTACCGCTTCGCCCGCCGCCTGCCCAAATGGCACCAGCCGCTGTTTGTTCCCCTTGCCGGTCACCCGCAGCACTCCCGAATCCCGCTCGACATTACTCAATTCCAGCCGGCAAAGTTCCGTCACCCGAAGTCCGGTGGCATAAAGCAGCTCCAGCATTGCGCGATCCCTTAGACCCGTCGGTTTCGAAGCATCAGGAGCCTCCAGCAACTGGTCAATCTCCTGCCGATTCAAATACTTCGGAAGCGTTGACCACTGCCGCGGAGGAGTCAGAAACTCGCTCGGATCACTCTGAATCTCGCCTTCCCGCGTCAAAAAACTATAAAAGTTGCGCAAAGTGGTCATATGCCGCGCAATCGTCCGCGCCGACAACCCCGCGCCGTATAAGGATTCGATATAGCGCCCGAGATCCTCCGCCGTCGCGCCCTGCGGCGCCAATGGCTGAATCCCGTTACTAAACCGTTGCAAATCAATTAAATAAGAGCTCAACGAATTGGCAGACAGCCCCTTTTCGACACGGCAAAAATCAAGAAACGCCCGAGCGTGTCCCGAAAGTGCCTCTTTAGGCGGCATCGCCTGCATTGAGCCAATGATACAATACTTTAGGGCTGTTACGTGCCTCAATCAACCAACAAAAAGGTACTTTTAACCCGTTTCGACCGGGAGCCGGTGGAGGGGTTCGTCCATGCCTCGGCCGGATTCGATCAGGAGGCGGTTGAAGTCCTTACACCTTCCGGCACGCTGCTTCGCGTCCCCATATTAGAAACAAAAGTCGTTTGTTTTGTTAGGGATTTTGAGGGCGGCGAAACCTGGCGCGACCATCGGGTGTTCCTTACCCGCCCTAAAACCCCTGGAATTTGGGTTCGTTTGCTGTTCCGGGACGGCGATGCAGTCGAAGGAATGCTCCCCAATAACCTGCTTCTTCTCGATGCCACCGGCTTCAGCATCATCCCTCCGGATCCGACCTTCCAGAACCAGCGGATTTTCGTCCCAAGATCAGCCCTGAGCGAAGTCCAAGTCCTGGGAGTAGTAGGCAGTCCCCTCAAACGCCGTCAGCCAAAGAAGCCCACTGCCGAAGATCAATTGGAAATGTTCCGAGACCAAGGCTAGCGCCGTTAGCTGGCTTTTCTCATCGACAGCATCCGCCCCTCCAGATCCGACCAGCGGTTTTCCCGGGTATTCTGCACGAACGTCAGCCGGTCGACTGTAAAGCTGTGGGATGCGGGAAATTCCCTCCACCGGCGTCGCGCCAGCGCTGCCGCGGCCTCGACCTGCTCCGGCGATAATTCCTGCGCCAGGGTCACGTGCGGATGGTATTGGTAGGGCTCGGTAAACTGCAGCGGACCCCGATTGAGCGCGACATGCATTTGTTCCAGCTCGCGAAATCCGGCCCCCACCGAAAGATAAATCACATTGGTGCCCTCAAAAACCTCGATGGAGGTCAACTCCACACGGAACGGCGGGAAGTCGTCGAGGTAATCGTTCAGATCCCGCCAGGCGTTCTCAGGCAAGCCCGCAGCCAGCGGACGCGGCGGCAGAACGGTCACGTGGGTCCTGGCCTGGCATCGCGGCACTAACTCACAGCGAAGCGAATCGAGATACCCGGCCAACGGCTCGGGCAAGTAAGAAATTAGAGCAAAGGAATTAATTCCCGCGCCATTACAACCTTGCATCGGTGCTTCCATTGTAACGCGGAGATCGTGGTTCCGGCACTATGGCGAACCAGCCTCTATGCCTTGTGGCCCTAAGCAGTCGCCGTTTCCGGAACCGGCGCCACCCATTGCGCTTCTTCGATTCCGACAAACTTTAGGATCCGCAGGGACCCGTCCTCGCATTCGAGCACATCACCCACTTGAATCGGCCGCGGCGCCTCCCGCAGCGCGAAGAACGCCGCATAGGGAGACGATGCTTCCACAACTTCCTCTTCCTCCACCTCGTAATCCCGAGGCTTCACCAGAGCCGTTCCCGACAAGTGCGGCGCGAACCGGAAGTTCTGGCGAAGATGATCTTTCAGGCGGTGAATCCGAAAAGAAGGCATAGTTCGATTCCTATTATCGCCAAAAACAATTTTGAATGGAAATGTTTTTTCCCGCCTCCTGCCCCATCGCGATCCACCGCTCGACATTCTCCCGTTTCCACTTCAATACGTCGCGCACGGACCCCAGTGTCTCCTCCGGCTCGATCGTCACCAATCGCACCTCTGCGGGCAGCGGAGGATGGTGCCCGAACACCCGCCGGAACCCTTTCACGAACGGCTTCAGCAGCACCGACGGGGGCTCGGGCAGCGCCTGAATCGCGATAATCTCCGTCGCCCCCAGCTCCACCGCCGCCCACACCGGCAGCGGATTCAACAGCCCTCCATCGGAATACCATCGTCCCCCGATGCGTCTCTGCGGCAGCAGCCCGGGAATCGCGCAGGAAGCCGCCAAGTGCCTCCACGTCACATCACCGCCGCGCACGATCTTCGGCTTCATGCTCCCCAGGTCGGTCATCGTCAGCGCGTAATCCATCCGCAGCGGATAGCGCTCCATCATGGCGCAAATGGTCTCCGGCAAGGCGCGAAACCGCCCCACTTCGGGGCGCATCCAGAACGAGCATAGTTCCTCCGGCGTAGCTCCGCCCGCGATCGCATATCCGTTTAACGATCCTACCGACGCCCCGACAACTAACTCCGGCTCGAATCCCGATTCCCGCGCCAGCCCCCTCCATACCCCCGCCTGCCACGCCCCGAAAATCCCGCCCCCTGAAAAAACAAGCGCTCGCTTCATATAATTTTCATACAATAGAACTGTAGCGCTTCATGTCCTTTGACCCGACGCAGTACGGACCTGACGTGGCACGCATTCTGGCACTCGACGGAAATGGCCAACGGCTCATGCCGCTGCGATGTTCCAAATGCTCGAATGAAGATGCCCGTCAGTTATTAAAGACGTTTAAACCCCGCGATCTGTTCCCCCATCAGGAGGAGCCCGAGGCTCCTATGGCCGGATTATGGCTCTATTTTTCCTGCTTCGAGGAGGCGCACCGCCTGCTCGATATCTGTGAAACAGCCGAAGGGGAGCTCTGGCACGCCATCTTGCATCGCCAGGAACCGGACTCCGGCAACGCCGCCTATTGGTTCCGCAAAGCCGGCCCGCATCCCACCTTTTCTCTCATCACCCGCGCCGCCGTGAAAATCCTCCATCGCATCCGCGATGCCGAATTTCGCACCGGCCGCTGGGATCCTTTCGCCTTCATCGCGTTTTGCGACCGCGCCCGCAAACAGCCCGGCTCTGCGCATATGAAAGCTGCCATGGAAATTCAGCGCGCCGAGTGGCAGATCCTGTTCGATTACTGCGCGAGGCTCTCCGAGTGAAACCGCGTGCCCTGCTATGGCTGCTCGCGCTCGTCATTGTAGGCGCGCTCGCCTGGTCGCTCGTCAACTGGCGCAATCAGCCGCCTGAGATTCCCTTCGCGAAAGTCGTCCGCGAATCCATCATGAGCACCGTTTCCACCAACGGTAAAGTCGAGCCGCTCGATTGGGCTCCCGCCCGCGCCGAACGCTCTGGCGCCGTCATCGCGATTCTCATTGAACGCGGTAAGCACGTCGATCAGGATTCCCCGCTCGTCGAAATGGACGCCTCCGAAGCCAAAGCCGATCTGGCCGCCGCCCAATCCCGCATCGAGCAGGCGCACGCCGAACTGGCAGTGCTCGACAAAGGCGGCCGCGCCACCGATCTGGCCGACATTTCGAGCGGCATCGAGAAGGCCAAGCTCGATCGCGATACCGCCCAAAAGGATCTCGACAGCTTCACCCGTCTTCAGACCAAAGGAGCCGCCACGAAACAGGAAGTCTCCCTCGCACAGCAGCGAGTCGACACCGCTCGCATCCAGATTGAGTCCTACGAACGGAAGCGCACCGCGCTGGTAGCCGCGCCCGACAAGTCCGCCGCTCTGGCTCGTCTTCACGACGCCGAATCCGCTGCTCAGCTCGCCCAACAGCGCATCAAACAAAGTGTGGTCCGCGCCCCCATTTCCGGGACTGTCTATCAGTTCGATCTCAAGCGCGGCGCGTATCTGGCGGCCGGCGATAGCGTCGCGTCCATCGGCAAACTGGACCGTGTCCGCGTCAACGTCTACGTCGACGAACCAGACCTCGGCCGCGTCACCCGCGGCCTCCCCGTCTCCATCACTTGGGACGCGCTGCCCGGCCGTACCTGGTCGGGCACGGTCGATAAAACGCCCACCCAAATTGAAGCCCTGGGCTCCCGGCAAGTAGGTCAAGTCCTGTGCGTGATCGAAAATCCCGGCCGCGACCTGCTCCCCGGTACCAACGTGACCGCCGAAATCCGCGCCGAGCAAGTCCAGAACGCGCTCACGATCCCGCGCGAGGCGATCCGCCGCGAACTAGGCCAAGCCGGCGTCTTCATCCTCTCCGGCGACCGCGTAGCCTGGAAAAAAATCACCATGGGAATCGGCAACACCACCCGAGCCCAAGTAGAAGGCGTAAACGAAGGCGACAGCATCGCGCTGCCGACCGAGAAGCCGCTAAAAGAAGGCATGCTCGTCAAGCCCTTATTCCCTTGACGATTTCACGCCCGCGCCCAGCAACTTCTCCACATGCTTCGCCAGCACATCGACCTCGAGATTCACCCGCTCCCCCACCCGCCTCGCTCCCAGCGTCGTCGCCCCGTAAGTGTGCGGAATAATCGTCACCCCCAGCACCTCCCCGTCCAGCGCCGCGATCGTCAGGCTGATCCCGTCGATCGCAATCGACCCCTTGTGCACCATATACCTGTCGAGCCCCTCCGGCACTCGAACCTTCACCCACCAATTCCCATCCCCCAACTCATCCAGCGCAACGATGGTTCCCGTCTCATCGACATGCCCCTGCACGATGTGGCCCGACAAGCGCGTAGCCGGCGTCACCGGACGCTCCAGGTTCACTCGCGACCCCACTCGTAAATCACCAAGGTTCGTCCGCGCCAAAGTCTCCGGCGCAAGATCAGCCGAAAATGAATCGGCGCTCAAATTCAGCGCCGTTAGACAAACCCCATTGACCGCGATACTGGACCCTTCTACCGCGTCTTCAAGCACAGTCCTGCATCGCACCACCAGCCTCTTATCGAAGGCCGCGACTGTCCCGAGTTCCTCAATAATCCCGGTAAACATTATTTTTCCAGCCGCGCCTCGACCGCAAATTCGTTCGCCGTGATCGAATGCAGCCGCACATCCCGGAACCGGATCGCATCGGACCTCCGCATCCGTCCCGCCCCACCCGCCACCGGCAGCGATTGCATCCCTCCCAGAATCTTCGGCGCGTAGTAAAAGAAAATCTTGTCCGCGACCCCCGATTCCAGCGCCGACCAATTCACCTTGCTCCCTGCCTCGATCATCAGCGACAAATATTTCTCGCGCCCCAGCAGTTCCGCGATCGCATGCAAGCTGACCCGCCCATCGGCGCCCTCCAGCATCTCGACGCGAATCCCTTTCGATTCCAGCCTCCGCCGCCGCTCCGCCGATCCCGCCGAAGTCGTCACCACCATCACGTCATCCTTCGCCGATTCCACCATCTTCGATTCAAGAGGCAGCCGCAACTGCGAATCCATCACGATCCGCAGCAGCGGCCGGCTTCTTTCGTCGCCGCTCCGATCCGTCAACCGGCAATCGTCCGCCAGCACCGTGCCGATCCCCGTCAGAATCGCATCGGAATTGTGCCGCAGCGTCTGCACATGCGCCCGCGCCTTTTCTGAAGTGATCCAACCGCCGTTATCTTCCGGTGCCGCGATCTTCCCATCCAGCGTCACCGCTGCCTTGAGAGTCACCAGAGGCCGACCCGTACGCATGAAGTGCAGAAATGCTTCATTCAGCTCCGCCGCCCGCGTCGCATACTCCGGAGCCAGCTCGACATGGATCCCCGCATCCCGCAACTGCGCAAACCCGCGCCCCCGCACCAGCGGATTCGGATCCTCCATCGGCGCGACCACGCGAGCGATCCCCGCCGCAATAATCGCATCCGTACAAGGAGGCGTCCTACCCTGATGCGCATGCGGTTCGAGCGTGACAAACATCGTCGCCCCGCGAGCCTTCTCGCCCGCCTCATTCAGCGCCAGAACCTCCGCATGCCGAATCCCCGCCGCCGTGTAAAATCCCCGCCCGACCACCACATCGCCCGCGACGATTACCGCCCCCACGCAAGGATTCGGACTCACCCGCCCCAGCCCGCGAGCCGCCAACTCCAGCGCGTCTTCTATATATCGATGCATTTTTAATCGAACAACGACGCCACAAAATTCTCCGCCTCGAACGGCAGCAAATCGTCCAACTGCTCGCCCACCCCGACATACCGGATCGGCAAATTCAGCTCCCGCGAAATCGCCACCACCACCCCGCCCTTCGCCGTCCCATCGAGCTTCGTCAAAATGATCCCCGTCACCGCACTCGATTCGGTAAATTTCCGAGCCTGTTCCAACCCATTCTGCCCCGTCGTCGCCTCGATCACCAGCAGTACTTCGTGCGGAGCCTCCGGGATCACCCGCGCCGCCGTCCGCCGCATCTTTTCGAGCTCCGCCATCAGATTCGTTTTCGTGTGGAGCCGCCCCGCCGTATCCACGATCACGTAATCCACTTTGCGAGCCTTCGCCGCCACTAGCGCATCGAACAAAACCGCGCTCGGATCGGACCCCGTCTGCTGCCGGATCAACCCCGCTCCCGTCCGCTCCGCCCAAACCTCCAACTGCTCGATCGCCGCCGCCCGAAACGTATCCGCCGCGCACAGCAATACGGTGCGCCCCTCCGATTGCAATCGCCTGGTCAGCTTCCCGATCGAAGTCGTCTTCCCCGCCCCATTGACCCCCACCACCATCATCACCGCCGGCGGATCCTTCACCAGCGGCACCGGCTTCTCGGTGGCTTGCAAAATTTCGAGCAGATGTTCGCGAATCAGGCCCTTCAACTCGCCTATATCGCCGACCTGGTGCCGATCCACCCGTTGCCGGATCAATTCCAGAATTTCGGCAGTCGTCTTCGCCCCGATATCCGCCGTAATCAGCGCATATTCCAGCTCTTCGAGAACGTCGGCGTCAATTTCCTTGCGCCCGGAAACCGCGTCCTCGATCTTCTCCATCAACCCCGCGCGAGTCTTCTGAATCCCCGCTTTTAGGCGTTCAAGAAGTCCAGGTTCAGAAGAAGGAGAGGAGCCGAAAAGAGACTTAAACATGGGAGCCGAACTTTTAGTGTACCGGACCCGGCTATTTGAACTGTAGCGTGACCCGCGGCGGAGTCTCTTCCGCGGCGTTATTCCGCTGCAAAACCCGGCTCAATACATTCAGAACCGGCTCCGCGACAGGCGCGGCTTCCACGACTTTCGTCTCGACGACCGGAGCCTTGACCACCGCAGCCTCCACCACCGCTTTCGCCGGAATGTTCACCGGATTCGCCACCGAATCGGGCCTGATAAACTGCATCACCATCTCCGCCGTAGGCCGATTCTGCTCCAGAAAATCCATCCCCTCAACCGTAATCGCCAGGCTGCTCTTGTCGTCGTTGAAGACAAACTGGCGCTTCTTCAAATACCAGAGCGCGAAATTCAGCGCCTCGCCTTTCACATGCAGCATCCCTTCCAGGTGACGCATGGATAGACTCGGCTTAAAGGATTTCACCCGCATCCGGTCATAAAGGATCGCCAAAATCGCTGACCGCAGCCCCGCGCTCTGCTCCAGTGCCTCAAAAAATCCTGCCCCTGTGAATTTCGGCTTCCCCTCGCGGTCGACCCCTTTTACCTTGTCGAAGCTGGCCCTCAGCTCCGGGTCGGACAGGACCTCAAACGCCTGCTGAACAGTCTCGCGCTTCTCCTTGTCCCCCGCGTATTTCTGCGCCAGCTTGTCGTACGCCGCCTGAATCGTAGCCGAATCCGCCCCCGGATCGACCCCCAGAATTATATAGTGATCCTGAAATTTCCCAGATACCGAAGAAGACATAGCAGTCGTTCCCGATATATCGGCAGTTACCCCCAATTCCTGTGCCCCGATTTTCGCCCTTTTCAGGCGGAGAGAGCAACAGAAGCATCGACGACCAGGCGCATCTAACGGCGGCAATGGAGAATATAGTCGCGCGTCGTCCAGCCTTCAGGATCGGGTCTGACGCGAGCACGCAACGCCCGCATCTCAGCGACAACGCTACCGGGAGCCTCAGCCCGGATGCCGGAATCGCTCTCGATCAGACGCAATACGGTGTCCTTCACCAAACGCTTGGGGTCGATGCCAGCGTTGGACGCCACCTGCGTAAGCCGCGCTTCCTGTTCCGGCGTAAGATGTACTTCCATGGTTCCCAGCCTACGGCAAAGTCTCACGCGGGGCAATTATGCTGCGGCGCTCCGACGATTACAACGCGAGTTGCGGTTCGTAACGCTTCACCTTGATATCGTCCTGACGAAGGCGCGCCTGCGCGAGATCGTAGGCGGCTTGTACTCGTAACCATTGGTCGGCGTTCGACCATCCGGCCTTTTCCAGGCGGATCGCCATTTCAGGCGATATTCCAGCCTGGCCGTTGATGACACGGGAGAGGGTGTGGCGCGCTACGCCCAAAACTTTGGCCGCTTCCGTCACGCTCAGGCCTAAGGGATCAAAACAGGCGTCCTTGATGGAATGGCCAGGATGCGGCGGGTTTTTCATAGGCATGGTCAGTCCTTTCTAGTGGTAATCCACCAAATCAACATCGAACACGTCGCCCTCTACAAAGCGGAAAATGATCCGCCAGTTGCCCGAGATAGTCACGCTCCACACGCCCTTTAGACCGCCTTTCAGAGAGTGAAGGCGGTAGCCCGGCAAATCCAGATCGGACGGGTGTTGCGCTCTATCCAAGTGTCCGAGCACATCCGCGATGCGGCGCACCTGATCGGCCCGAACCTTGCTCGGGTCCCCTAGGTAGAGGCGTTTCAAGCCCCGATGCCGGAAGGTCCTGATCACCAGGATACCGTACCTTGTATCGGTACAGATAGCAAGCAGAAAATTCTTCTGGCCGGAGCCCTCGGCTTCCTTTATAAAGTTCCGCGGCTCTCCTGTCGATGTTGGAGGCTGTGCCAATCCCATTTTTCGCTGCTCTCGCCAAGACTGCCGTGAAGGCAGCCGTCGAAACCTCCATGAAGGCACGCCCGAAGAAAAAAACGAAGAAGAAAAAGAACTAAAGGAAAATCGCTGTGTTCTGCCCTTCATGCGGACAACAAAATCCGGACAACGCTCGCTACTGCGTGGTGTGCGGCAAAAGCCCGAACGCTTTAATAGCGCCCGCGCCTATCAAGGCAGCCGCGCGACGTGAACCAGAAAAAAAGTCCCACGCCTTCAGAAACGCTCTAATTGTGCTGGGCATCGCAATCGCATGGTACGTGTTCGTTATAATCCCCGGCCACGGCCCAATGGGCGAGACGCACACAGAAGTTCTGACGCCGTCCCAGTTCACGGTTAAAGCCGGCTCGATCTATTATGTAAGGTTCAACGTTGGAAAGTCGGGGCGTGTCCTGGGTCGCTTCGAGGCATCAGGCGGCCACGCCAACGACGTGCAAGTAGTCATCGCGAGCGCTGACGCCTTCGAGAACTGGAAAAACGGCCATACCGCACAAGTCCTCTATCAGCCGGACAAAACGACAGTCGGAACACTGAACGTCCCAATCACACGGCCGGGCACGTACTATATAGGCTTCAATAATAAATTTTCAACGTTCAAGACCGTTTCCGGCCAAATCCAATTTTCCTATTAAGGCGCGAATTCTTCCGTCGATTGGACCGATTAAAATGAGCCAGCCCGATGTCACGTCACCTGCGGAAAAGGTCTTTGGCTACGTTTCATTGACCATCATTGTCCTTGGAGGGGCTTACGTCATCGTTCGCAACACAGTAGCGAAGCGCCGCTGGGTAGCGCGGTGGGCGGCCCAGCTGATTCTAATCTTCGCGATATCGCTGGCCACGAGGTGGCTAATTGTACTGATGGGCTTCCGCGGCCGGTGGGTCCAATATGCGGGGCTCGCGGTCGGATTCGCCGTTGGGTCTTCTCTGATCGCGCCGCTGTCCTTAGGAGATTGGAACCAACTCCGGAGACGTGACATTCCAAGTGACGTAAAAAGAAAGGTCATCGAACGTCACAAGCGATTGACCGGAAGCTACGACCCAGCGCGTGAACACATCGACCACATATAGCCGTTCTCAAAGGGCGGGGGCCATACCCTCGATAATTTGCACATAATCCCGAAAGAAGAAAACCAGCGCAAACGGGATCAAGAACCAAGCGGAAAAGAGTGGGCCAGAGCCGACATCGCGAGAACGCGGGCCTTCATTCTCAAATTCCGCCGCAACCGGCCAAAGGAGTAGCCTCTAAAAGAATCACGGCCGGCGACGCAAATAGAAAGGCTCATTTTGCCGCCTCTCGAACATACCTTTTTCGCTCTTCTCAGCTACTGCTTAGGCAACTGAATCGTGATATTCCGGTACTTCATCCCACCCGTGTGGTCGCCTTGAATATAGAACGGCCCCGGCTCCCCTTCATTTGAATCCAGCGCGCCGCCGGTGATTCCGGGGAT
>JBEKPC010000109.1:0-18408 GCA_049521155.1 Bryobacteraceae bacterium | reverse complement strand
CTAGGCTTCTGAGGGCCTCCGAAAGCTCAGGACCACCGTAGTACGACATTTCCCGGCCAGGAAAAAACTGTCAAAAGAGCCCGGTGATCGAACTCCTTCTAGTTCGAGGATATATGAGGGAAAAAACGACGGGTTCCCGCAACCGCGCTATAGGCGCACAGGGAAAGGAGATAGGAAAATAATCCAGGCTGTGACTTCGCCGAATTGGAGTATAAAAAGCCGCGCTTGAAATGCTAGTATGTATCTTCCGTGGTGTTGTAGTGGAGGCGCTATCCGCCGAATAGCATAGGAGTTATCGTTCCACCGGTGGAAACCTTGCCGGGATGGATTGGCGTCTTTCAAAAGAAGGGGAATTATGGGTCAACCGACTCCGACCGAACTTCATAGCGTAGAGCCGCGCGTCCGGCGCGAGAGTGAGGATCGCCATCCTCCGTCCTCCAGGGGACGGTGGGTGTGGCTGGTTGTCATTCTAGCTGTAGGCGTGGCGGCTTATTTTCTGTGGCCGAAGATCAAGGCTTATCAGGCCACGCAAACGGCTGCTCCGGGCACCGGCAAGGGCAAGAAGGGCGGCGGGGCGATCCTGGTAGTCGCGGCGCGGGCCCATAAAGGCAACATCGGGGTTTACGACGAAGGCCTGGGCGCGGTGACTCCCGTTTACACGGACTTGGTGAGGAGCCGCGTGGACGGGGAACTGATGACGGTTCTCTTCAAAGAGGGCCAGCTGGTCAAGAAGGGAGACCTTCTCATGCAGATCGATCCACGGCCTTACCAGGTGCAGCTCGATCAGGCGCAGGGGCAACTCCTCCACGATCAGGCGCTGCTCAAAAATGCCAACGTCGATCTGGACCGGTACAAAGTTCTGCTGAAGCAGGAAGCCATTCCGGAGCAGCAGTATGCCACGCAGGAGGCTCTGGTTTTGCAGTACGAGGGCACCATTAAGACCGATCAGGCGGCGATCGAGAGCGCGAAACTGAACCTGGTTTACTCGCACATTACCGCATCGATCGACGGCCGCGCGGGGCTGCGCCTGGTGGATCCGGGAAATATCGTTCACGCCACCGATACCACCGGCCTGGTGGTGATTACGCAACTAGATCCGATTAGCGTAATCTTTACGGTGGCCGAGGATCAGCTACCGCCAGTACTGGCAAAGATGCACGCCGGAATTCCGCTGCATGTGGAAGCGTGGGATCGGGCGAAGACGCAGAAGCTGAGCGAGGGAACGCTGGCCACCATCGACAATCAGATCGACCCGACCACCGGCACGCTGCGGTTGCGAGCGAATTTCGAGAACAAGGAAGGCAAGCTGTTTCCCAGCCAGTTCGTGAATGCGCGGCTGCTGGTCGAGACTAAATCCGGCGTGGTTCTGGCGCCGAACGCGGTGGTGCAGCGCAATTCGCAAGCAACCTATGTGTGGCTGGTGAAGCAGGACCAGACGGTGACGATCCGGCCGATCACGACGGGCGTAACCGAGGGCGATCAAACTGAAATCCTATCCGGGGTTGAGCCGGGCGACGAACTGGTGACGGTGGGGGTGGACAGGCTGCAAGAAAAGAGCCGAGTCAACGCCCAGGTGCCGGGTGAGAATCCGCCTGACAGCGGCGGGAAGGCCGGGGGCGGAAAATCGGGCGGGAAAAAGGGGAAAGGGAAGTCGTGAATCCATCCCGGACATTCATCCTCCGGCCGGTTGCCACTTCTTTGCTGATGGTTGGTATTTTGCTTGTCGGCGCGGTGGCCTACAAGCAATTGCCTGTTTCAGCGCTGCCGGAAGTCGATTATCCGACCATCCAGGTGATTACGTTCTATCCCGGCGCGAGCCCGGATGTGATGGCATCGTCGGTGACGGCGCCTTTGGAGCGGCAGCTCGGACAGGTGCCGGGGCTACAGCAGATGACGTCGACCAGCTCCGACGGATGTTCGGTGATTACGCTCGAGTTCAATTTAAGCCTGAACATCGACGTTGCCGAGCAGGAGGTGCAGCAGTCGATTAACGCGTCCGGCACATATCTGCCGGCGGACTTGCCGACGCCGCCGATTTACGCGAAAGTGAATCCCGCCGATACGCCGATTCTGACGCTGGCGCTGAATTCCGACGCGATGCCGCTACGCTCGGTTGAGGATCTGGCCGATACGCGCCTCGCGCCTAAGATTTCGCAATTGCCGGGGGTCGGACTGGTGAGCATCAGCGGCGGGCAGAAGCCGGCGGTGCGCATTCAGGCGAATCCCACCTCGCTGGCCTCTTATGGCCTCAATATGGAGGATCTGCGCAATGCGATTACGGCCGCGAATGTGAACGAGGCGAAAGGGAACTTCGATGGCGCGCACCAATCCTACCAGATTGGCGCGAACGACCAGTTGCTTTCGCGGGCCGATTATTCAACGCTGATCGTCGCATATCGAAACAGCGCGCCGGTAAGGATCAGCGACGTGGCGGACATCGTCGACGACATCGAGAATCTGCGCCAGGCGGCGTGGATGAACGAAACGCCGGCGGTGATCGTGAATATTCAACGGCAGCCGGGCGCGAACATCATTTCGGTAGTGGACAAGGTAAAGCTGCTGCTGCCGCAACTGCAAGCGTCTCTGCCGCAGTCGGTGAAAATCAAGATTCTGACGGACCGGACCAATACCATTCGCGCGTCGGTGGAAGATGTGCAGTTCGAACTGATGCTGACCATCGGCTTGGTGGTGATGGTGATTTTCGTATTCCTGCGCAATGTCGCGGCGACGGTTATTCCCAGCGTGGCCGTTCCGCTCTCCCTGGTGGGAACGTTCGGGGTGATGTACCTGCTGGGATACAGCCTGAATAACCTGTCGCTGATGGCGCTGACGATTTCAACCGGCTTCGTGGTGGACGATGCGATCGTGATGATCGAAAACATCTCGCGGTATATCGAAGAAGGCGAAAAACCGTTGGCGGCGGCGTTGAAAGGGTCGGAGCAAATTGGTTTTACGATTGTTTCTCTAACGGTGTCCCTGATCGCGGTGCTGATTCCACTGCTGTTCATGGGCGACATCGTGGGCCGTCTGTTCCGCGAGTTCGCAGTAACGCTGAGCGTGACGATTCTGGTGTCCGCAGTGGTTTCGCTGACGCTGACTCCGATGATGTGCGCGAAGATCCTGAAGCACAAACCGGAGGCACAGCAGGGAAGATTCTTCCGGGCGTCCGAAAGAGGATTCGAGGCGATCATTTCGGTGTACGGCAAGACGCTGACGTGGGTTCTACGGCACCAGACGCTGACGTTATTTGTGGCCGCGGCGACGCTCGCCTCGACGGTGATTCTGTTCATCAAGATTCCGAAGGGATTTTTCCCGATTCAGGATACCGGTGTGATTCAGGGCGTTTCGGAGGCGGAGCAGACGGTTTCGTTCCAGGAAATGTCGCTACGCCAGCAGGCCTTGGCGAAGGTGATTTTGAAAGATCCGGCGGTCGACAGCCTCTCCTCGTTCATCGGCATCGATGGCACCAACACGACGCTGAATACGGGACGTATTCAGATCAATCTGAAGGAGCTGGAGACGCGAAAAATCAGCGCCAGCGACGTGATCCGGCGTTTGCAGCCGGAATTGGCACAGGTGCAAGGCATCACGTTGTACATGCAGCCGGTGCAGGATCTGACGGTGGAAGATCGGGTGAGCCGCACGCAATTCCAGTACACCATGGAAGATCCGAGCGCGGACGAGCTGAATTCGTTCATCCCGAAGATGGTGGAGAAGCTGCAAGCGCTGCCCAATCTGCGGGATGTGGCGACGGATCAGGAAGTGAACGGGCTGCGGGCGAAGCTGGTGTTCGATCGCGACACGGCCTCCCGGCTGGGGATTACGCCCAACACCATCGACGAGACGCTGTACGATGCGTACGGACAGCGGCAGGTGTCGACCATGTTTACGCAGTTGAATCAGTATCACGTGGTGCTGGAGGTAAAGCCTGGGTTCCAGAGGGATCCGAAAGCGCTGGGCGAACTGTTTATCCGGTCCGCGGCGGGAACGTCGACGGGATCGTCCGGAGTTGTCTCCGGCGGATCGACGCTGACGGCCGGGTTTGGGCCATCGAGTGCGTCGGTGGCGGCGGCGACGGCCGGACAGACCATCGGCGTGGCGACGACGGCCGGCGGGGGCACGGGGGGATCCAGCTCCAGCTCGTCGTTCAGCGGAGCGGCGGCGCCGTCTTCGGGAGTATTTTTCACCAACGGGAATAATGTGCCATTGAGCGCATTTACACATTTGGAAATGACGTCGGTTCCGATCACAGTGAACCATCAGGGGCAGTTCCCTGTGGTGACGCTTTCCTTCAACCTGGCGCCGGACGCATCCTTGGGGGATGCGGTCGACGACATCAATAAGGTGAAGGAAGAACTGGGTATGCCGGTGAGCATTCAGACGGCGTTTCAGGGCACGGCGCAGGCGTTCATTAATTCCTTGGCCAACGAATGGGTGCTGATTCTGGCGGCGCTGATTACGGTTTATATCGTACTGGGCGTGCTCTATGAGAGCTACATTCACCCGCTCACGATTCTATCGACGCTGCCGTCGGCGGGCGTAGGCGCGCTGCTGGCGCTCTACATCTGCCGCGCCGACTTCAGCGTGATTGCGCTGATCGGTATCATCCTGCTGATCGGCATTGTAAAGAAGAACGGCATCATGATGATCGATTTCGCGCTGGATGCCGAGCGTAATCATGGTATGCCCCCGGAAGAGGCGATTTATCAGGCCTGCCTGTTGCGGTTCCGTCCCATCATGATGACGACGATGGCGGCGCTGCTGGGCGGGCTGCCGCTGGCGCTCGGGACAGGCGTCGGCTCTGAGCTGCGGAGGCCGCTGGGAATCACGATGGTGGGCGGTTTGATTTTCAGCCAGGCGCTGACGCTCTATACAACGCCGGTGATCTATCTCTGGTTCGACCGGCTGGCGCGGCGTTTTGGGTCGCACGCGGAAGAAGATTTATCTCCCGACATGGGTGGACATGGAGACGGGCACGGGCCATATCCGGCGCCGGCGGCGGGAGATTAAGCGATGAACATCTCCAAACCGTTTATCCAGAGGCCGGTGGCCACTACACTGCTGACGCTGGCGGTGGCGCTCTCCGGTGTGGTCGCCTATAACGTGCTTCCGGTTTCGCCGCTGCCGCAGGTGGACTTTCCGACCATCTCCGTGGGTGCGAGTTTGCCCGGCGCCAGTCCGGAGACGATGGCGTCCTCGGTGGCGACGCCGCTCGAGCGCCAGTTCGGGCGTATCGCGGCGGTAACCGAGATGACGTCGACGAGCACGCTGGGCGGCTCCTCCGTCACTTTGCAGTTCGACCTGAACCGCGATATCAACGCGGCGGCGCGCGACGTTGAGGCCGCGATCAACGCGGCGCACGGCTACCTGCCGGCGAACCTGCCCAACAATCCCACCTATCGCAAGGTGAATCCGGCGGACACGCCGATTTTTCAGATCGCACTGACGTCGTCGGTGCTCGATAAAGGGATCATGTACGACGCCGCGTCGACGATCATGGCGCAGAAGCTTTCGCAGATCAAAGGCGTGGGCCAGGTGTTCACGTATGGCAGCGCCCTGCCGGGGGTTCGGGTGGAGCTGAATCCGATGGCGCTGAACAAGTACGGGATCGGCATGGAGGGCGTGCGGGGCGTTCTGGCCAATGCCAACGCCAACGTCCCGAAGGGACATTTTTCCGACGGGATACGGATTTGGGAAGTCGGCTCCAACGATCAGATGTTTAAGGCGAAGGATTACAGTCCGCTGATCATAGCCTATCGGAACGGCAACGCGGTGCGCGTCTCGGACGTTGGCGAGGTGGTGGATTCGGTCGAGGATCTGCGCAATGCCGGCTATTCGAACGGCAAGCCGTCGGTGCTGCTGACGGTCAACCGGCAGCCGGGCGCGAACATTATCGATACGGTGGATCACATCCGGGAGGCGCTGCCGCAACTGAAGGCGGCCATTCCGCAAGCCATTGACCTGACCGTGACCCAGGACCAGACGGTGACCATCCGCGCCTCGGTTCGCGATGTCGAAATCACGCTGATGATCTCCGTGATGCTGGTAATCCTGGTGGTTTTCGTGTTTCTGCGGAGTGTGCGAACAACGTTCATTCCCAGCGTCGCGGTTCCGGTATCTTTAATCGGCACGTTCGGCGTGATGTACCTGTGCGGGTACAGCCTGGACAATTTATCGCTGATGGCGCTGACCATTTCGACCGGCTTCGTGGTGGACGACGCGATTGTGGTGATCGAAAATATCACGCGCTACCTGGAGATGGGGATGAAGCCGTTCGCGGCTGCGCTCAAAGGCGCGGAGGAGATCGGATTTACCGTTCTCACCATCAGCATCTCCCTGGTCGCGGTGTTTATTCCGCTGCTGATGATGGGCGGCATCGTGGGCCGTCTGTTCCGCGAATTCTCGGTAGTGCTGTCGGTCGCGATCGCCGTTTCGATGGTGGTTTCCCTCACCACGACGCCGATGATGTGCGCCTATCTGCTGAAGGAGCACGTCGCGCATGGCTGGATGTACCTCACCAGCGAGAAGGTCTTCAACTGGATTGTCGATTTGTACGGACGATCGTTGACACGCGTTCTGCGGCACCCGGTGATTACGCTACTGGTATTAGGCGCCACCATCGGGTTGAACGTCTACCTGTTTATAAAAGTGCCCAAAGGATTCTTCCCGCAGCAGGATAACGGCCGCATGCAGGGAACTATCCTCGCGGACCAGGACATCTCCTTCCAGGCGATGCAGGATATTCTGTTGCAGATGGTGCAGATCGTGAAGGCAGATCCGGCCATCGACACGATGACCGCGTCGACCGGCACCGGCGGCGGTGGCGGCGGAGGCACTATCAATCAGGGGCGGGTGAACGTCCAATTGAAGCCTCTGGACGAGAGAAAAGTTTCGGTGTACGACGTGATGGAGAGGCTGCGTCCGCAACTGGCCAGGGTTCGCGGGGCCACGCTGTATCTACAGGCGGCGCAGGATGTGCGCATCGGCGGGCGTTCGGCCGCGGCGCTCTATCAATTCACCATGCGGGGCGATAATCTCCAGGACCTGAACGATTTCGGCCGCCCGATGCTGGAGGCGCTGCGGAAGATTCCGATTATCACCGACGCCAATACCGATCAGCAGAACAACGGTTTGCAATCGGTGGTGCACTACGACCGGGATTCAGCGGCGCGGTTCAGCATCGGATCGCAGCTGATCGACGACACGCTTTATGATGCGTTCGGCCAGCGCCAGGTCTCGACCATGTATACGGCGCTGAATCAGTATCACGTGGTGATGGAGGCGGCTCCCCGATTCTGGCAGAATCCGGAATTTCTGAAGGAGATTTACGTGACCGCGCCCGGCGGGCAACAGGTTCCTTTGAACGCGATCACCCATTTCGGACCCGATACCGCGCCGCTGGCGGTTGCCCATCAAGGGCTGTTTCCCGCCGTGACGATTTCCTTCAACCTCGCGCCTGGAGTGGCGCTGGGCGAGGCCGTCGATGCCATCACCGACACCGCGGCCCGGATCCACCTTCCGCCCACCATTCACACCACCTTCGCCGGGACCGCGCAGGCATATCAGGATTCGCTCGGAAGCGAGCCATTCCTGATCGGGGCGGCGCTGGTGACAGTGTACATCGTGCTGGGGATGCTTTATGAGAGCTATATCCATCCCATCACGATTTTGTCGACGCTGCCGTCGGCGGGCGTGGGCGCGCTGCTGGCGCTGTTTCTCTTCAAAACGGACCTCAGCCTGATCGCCATGATCGGGATCATTCTGCTGATCGGAATCGTGAAGAAAAACGCGATCATGATGATCGATTTCGCGCTGGCCGCCGAACGCGGCGAAGGCATGAGCCCGCGGGATGCCATTTACAAGGCGTGCCTGCTGCGCTTCCGTCCGATCCTGATGACTACCATGTCGGCGATGCTGGGCGCGGTGCCGCTCGCCTCCGGCGTAGGAGTGGGCGCGGAGCTGCGGCGCCCGCTCGGAATCACAATCATTGGCGGATTGATCGTCAGCCAGCTCCTGACGCTCTATACGACGCCTGTGGTATACCTACAGCTCGATAATTTGCGGCTGAAGTGGGAGCGGGCGCGAAGGGGCCGGCGGGTCGAAGAGACTCCGCTTGGCTTGGAAGCTTAACTGCTGATCGTTCCCACAAGGAGCGATCCGGTATGAAAATCGACATTGGCGACTTCCGTGTTTCGGGCGGGGAAAAAGTCCGGCTCAAGAAATGGGCGACCGCTATAAAGCCGCTCTATCACTCGGAAGATCACTATAAAGAGCTGCTGGCCCAGGATGTGAAGGAACTGGGCGCGCTCCAGCAGCTGCTTTATGCGTCCAACGATTACGCGGTGCTCCTTATTTTTCAGGCTATGGACGCGGCCGGTAAGGACGGCGCCATCAGCCACGTTTTAAGCGGCATCAACCCGCAGGGCTGCGACGTCCACAGTTTCAAGCAGCCGAGCACCGAAGAACTGGAACACGATTTTCTCTGGCGCACCAACCTCCATCTGCCGGCGCGCGGAAAAATCGGGGTCTTCAACCGCTCCTATTATGAAGAGGTGCTGATCGTGCGGGTGCATCCAGGAATTTTGCGCGCCGAGCGGATGCCCGGCAACAAAGCGGACTGGAACGGCCGCTACCGGTC
Organism: Bryobacteraceae bacterium; assembly: GCA_049521155.1. Classification (GTDB taxonomy): domain Bacteria; phylum Acidobacteriota; class Terriglobia; order Bryobacterales; family Bryobacteraceae; genus Palsa-187. Next base: position 9,770 of record JBEKPC010000109.1, on the reverse strand, counting down.
CATCGTGGACCTGGAGAAACACCTCGACCGTAACGGTACACGGATCCTCAAATTTTTTCTTCACCTGTCGAAAGAGGAGCAGCGAAAGCGCTTTCTGGCGCGCATTGAGGAGCTGCGCAAGAACTGGAAATTCAGCCAGGCCGACGTTGCGGAGCGGAAATTCTGGGATCAGTACATGAGCGCCTATGAGGATTGCCTCAGCTCGACCAGTACCAAGATCGCACCCTGGCACGTGGTGCCGGCGGACGACAAATATAACGCCCGGCTGATCATTTCGCAGATCGTCCTCGACGCACTGCGAGGCCTCAAAATGAGGTATCCCGAAATGACCTCTGCGCGGCGCGTCGAACTACAGGCCATTCGCAAGCAACTGGAGAAGTGATCGTCAGCGCTCCACTCCGAGATGCCAGCCTAGCTTCTCCGAATCGAGCCATCCTGTCTTCGAGTCTCCCTTCAGCACAAACGCGCAAGGACCGTCGCCGAATTTCGCGATTCGCTCAGCCAGCCACGACTTTTCATGCAATGGAACCGCCAGCACCACCGGCGTCCCTTTGAACGTCGCCATCCGCGCGCCGAAGCTGGCGTCGTTCCGTTCGACTGGCGCTGGTAACCCGTACGCCTGCCGGTAGTGCGCAATCGAGGCCTTCAAGTCCCGGACCGCGATGATCACGCGCTGCACTCCGCCGAACGCCTTCGTTGTCGGCTCGCCTTTCGGAAACGCGCGAGCCTCCCGCCGCGTGATGTCGCGAATCAGAAACGGGAAAAAGGTTCCGTTCGGTTCTTCGCCGATCCGCGCCGTCTCCCATTCGAGGCGTGTTCCATCGGGCCGGTCGCGTCCGCTGCGCGCCGGCGAACTCACCGCGATTCCCGCCGTCCGTAATCGTCCTGCTTCCGCCGCCACGTCGCTGGCCCGCACGGCCCATCCGGTGGGTCCGGCGTTGCCTTGCATTTGCTTCGACCAATAGTGCTCGGCGAGCGCCTTTTTGTCGGGATTTGGCACGATCGCGATCAGTTCCAGATACGATCCATCCGGAAAGCTGGTGAGCGCCATTTGCGTGGCTCCGTTGCTGTGCGGGCCGCCGTATTCGCTGGGAATGCCGACGGCCGCCAGGCGCGCTTGCATCTCTTTCAGGTCCGTTCCCGCCACCGTCACATGATCCACCGTCAGATCGCCCGCGCCCAGCAAAGTTGTCATCAGAAGAAACCACATGACTATAATTGACCATAAATCATGGAAACACTCGATCATGTGAAAGAACTCGCCAGGCTTGCCGTGGAGGGAAAGTTCCTCGAAGCGATTGAGCGGTTCTACGCAGAAGACGCGTCGATGCAGGAGAATCAGGACCCTCCGCGTGTGGGCCTGGCGGCTCTGCTCGAAAATGAGCGCAAAGTGCTCGCACGGGTGCCGGACATTCACGTCGAGCGAGTCGAATTTCTGGTCTCAGGAGATCGCGCGGCCATCAACTGGGTGGTTGGCTACACGGATCCCGCCGGCCGCAGGATTCAGTTGGATGAGATCGCCTATCAGGAGTGGCGCGACGGCAAAATTATTCGAGAGCGGTTCTATTATGATCCCGCCCAGCGGCTGCGCGGCCTATGAACCAGCCAAGGTGTCCGAAATGCGGCTCCCAGGATATTCTGCGCTCGGAAAGAGGTGGATTTTGGGCCGCTGTCCTGACAATATTCGGCCGCTGGCCGTTCCGATGCCGCAGTTGCCGCACCCGTTTTTATCGTAGCGAGCCTCCACCGGAGGCGACCTCGTAAATCTGCCAACTTTTCGGCAATTGCCGGCATACCAGCAGACACTTAGGCCGCTCTCCGGCTCTCCACCTCAGGAGACCGAGCCTCCCGGATTCTTGATCGTTGCAGGATCAGTCGCGCCCGGAACAGCCGCGTCTTCACCGCTGGAACGCTCGAGTGAAGCGATCGCGCGATTTCCTCCATACTGAGCTGCTGGAATTCCCGAAGGATCATCACCTGCCGGTACTTTGCGGGCAGTTCCACGACTGCCTTGCGAACGACCCGGGTGGTTTCCCGGCGAGTGAGAGACTGGAGCGCGGATTCGTCGGGAGCAGCGAAGCTATCGTAATCGCCCAGCGCCTGACAGATTGGCCTGCGCCCCTCTCGGCGGTGGCATTGCAGCGCTTCGTTAATAGCCACACGAGTCATCCATGTGCGAAAACTGGATTGTGCCCGGAACGTCGATAGACACCGCCAGACCTTCAATAAAACTTCCTGGAGGACATCCTCCACGTCCGCTCGATTCGAAACGATGGAGCCGACGCGCCTTCTCACGGCTGGCAGGTGGCGATTCGTCAAAACCGTGAAGCATTCGCTTTGCCCTGCCAGGACCAGTTTGATCAGCGCGCTGTCTTCGAAAGTTGCAAGCGTCTCTAAAGTTTTCATCCACCGAATGACATGCACGCGCGATTCCATAAATCGCACGGCCTGAATCAGCGTTTTATCGCCCCAGGTGACGAATCTTCGACAGATCCGGCGACGAGGTGGCGAACCGCCATGCAGACACCGAACCGCCATGCGTCAGCATGCGGACAGACTTAAAACAAAAATGGCCGGCTTGAGCCCTCGGAGGAAGAGCCCAAGCCGGCCTCAATCCTGGCGGCAGAAATGGCTTACACCGCCAGGAAGATCGTGCTGCCGTTACGGTCCACCAGTAACAGGACGGAGTCGTCCTTCTTGGCGGAGCTGACAGCCTGCGTGTACTCCTTCACATTGCTGACCGGTTGATGGTTCACCTGCTGAATCACATCCCCCGGTTGCAATCCGGCGTCGGCGGCATGGCTGGCAGGGTCCACCTGCGCCACCACAACACCCTTGGTCGCGGCCGGGAGCTTCAATTCCTCAGCCGTATCCGGCGTAAGCGCCTGGACAGTCACTCCCTGCAGGCTGCTGTCCTTTTCCGCGCTCTTATCTACGCTGGCGCGTTCCTGTTTCGAGGGGAAGTCGCCCAGCGTGACTGCGACATCCTGCGTCGTTCCGTTGCGCAGCACCTTGAGGGTGACGGTCGCATTAGGCTCCATCATGCCGATCTTGGTGCGTAACTGGCTGGCGTCCGCGATGGGCTGGCCGTTCACGGCGACGATGATGTCGCCCTGTTTCAGGCTGCTATGCGCGGCGGGGCTGTCGGCGGTGATCTGTCCCACTAAAGCTCCGTTCGTTTCGTTGCTATGGAAGGCCTTGGCCAGCGCCGGCGTCACATCCTGCGGAAGGATGCCGAGATAGCCATGCTCCACTTTGCCATGGGCCACGATGGCGTCCATGTCATGGTGCGCCATGTTGATGGGAACAGCGAATCCGATTCCCTGATTGCCGCCGGAGTTGCCGGCCAGAATGGCGGTGTTGATGCCGATCAGATGGCCTTCGTCATCGACCAGTGCACCACCCGAATTGCCAGGGTTGATCGGCGCATCGGTCTGGATGAAATCTTCCACCTGCTCGATTCCGAGACCGCTGCGGCCGGTCGCGCTCACGATGCCGGCCGTCACCGTCTGGCCTACGCCGAACGGATTGCCGATAGCCAGCACGATATCGCCGATTTCGACTTTACTGGAATCGGCAAGCGTCAGAACCGGGAAATTCGACCCGTCGATCTTCAGCACCGCGATATCGGTACGCGGATCGGTGCCCACGATCTTGGCCTTAAATTCCCGCTTGTCATGCAGCGTCACGGTAACTTCCGTCGCGCCGTCGACAACGTGATTATTGGTCAGAATATAGCCTTGCGGGCTGACGATTACGCCGGATCCAAGAGCCTTTTCGTTTCGCTCCCGCGGCGCGTTGAATTTGTCGCCGAAGAACTGCCGGAAAAATGGATCGACGCCCTCCGGAGCCTCCATAGCGGCTCTCTTCACTACCTTTGATGTCGAAATGTTGACCACCGCCGGCACCACCCGCTTAACGACCGCGGAATACCCGCGCCCGGCAGCGGCTTCGGACCGGAGGGCCGTTTTAATGACCGGCGCCTGATTCTCCGCCGCCCGTAACCCATAGAAACCAGCGACTGCAAGTGCAGCCACCGCAGCGATTGTCGCTGTCCTGCCTAACTCTCTTCTCATGTCTCGAACCTCCAGTTACAGGTTGACTTATAAGCGCGCAGGTTCCCATAGCCCGCATTGGGTAGATCAGCCCCCCGACGTCGGCTACCTGAAAAATGCGGAACGAACCCAAGGGGGCGGTTTGGTCTGAAGCGTCATATATATAAACTGCGCTTGAGAGATTACATGGGGGCCCGCGCGTGGGAATGACGGGACGAACCCAAGGGTCACAAAGGAAAAGAGACGCAGAAACTATGCGGGCTGTGACTGTCTAGGACCTAGCAGACTAGACAGGTCCATTCGCCTTCTTCATCTTGGAAACCGGAGAGAATTCTTTGCGCTGCGACTCGCTCGAAGTCTTTACGCATGCAACCGATTACTTCTTCATTGATATTCGCGACGACCACGTCGAATGAGTGATCGCGGACGGCGTCGACGCTGCCTACGAAGTTAACGCATGCATCGGGATCGATGTCGCAGGCGACGACGCGGGTTGCGCCTAAGAGTTTGGCGGCGATGGAAAGAATGCCCGAGCCGCTTCCGACATCGAGCACGGAATCGCCTGGTTTCACGATGCGCTCCATCGCCTCCAGACATTTTTGTGTGCAAGGATGCTGGCCTGTGCCGCATTGCAGGCCGGGATTGATTTCCAGGCGGAATCTTCCCTCCGGGGTCGGTTCAGTGCGCCAGGGCGCGACCAAGAAAAACTTTTCGCCGACTAATAAAGGAGGCCAGGCGTCCTGGGTTTGCTGGACCCAATCGACGTCTGGAGCTTCACGTGGTTCGCCGAATTTTGCGGCGGTTTCACGATGATCGAAGAAGGCTTCGACCCAGCCATCGTGTTCTATGACGCCGAGGGTGCCCGCTTCATATAGGTCGGCGAGCTGATCGAGCGAAGAGTTGACGATGAACATCAACCCTGGACGCGTTTGTCTTTACCTGCCCAGAATTTCTCTTTGAGAATGAGCTTGCGAATTTTTCCAGTGCCGGTTTTGGGCAGGGGCTCATCGGAGAATTCAATGATGCGCGGCAACTTGAATTTTCCCAGGCGCTGTTCGAGGTACGTCATCAATTCGTCGGCGGTGACGGATTGGCCGGGTTTTAAAACGACCATCGCCGCGGGTACTTCGCCCCATTTCTCGCTGGGAGCGGCGACGACGGCGCACTCGAAGACGGCGGGGTGCGAGAAGATGGCCCGCTCCACTTCGATCGACGAAATATTTTCGCCGCCGGAAATGATGATCTCCTTCTTGCGATCGACGATGTGGAGATAACTGTCCTCATCCCACACGGCCATGTCGCCGGTGTGGAACCAGGGGCCGCTCATCACGGCGGCGGTAGCTTCGGGCTCCTTGTAATAGCCTTCCATAATATGATCGCCCATGGCGACCACTTCGCCGATCGATTGCATATCGCGCGGCACGTCTTTCATTTCCGTATCGACGACGCGGACGCTAACGCCGGGAACCGGCCATCCGGCCATCGACTGGCGGCGCAGGCGCTCCTGATTGGTCGGGTAAGAAGGAACCTTGTGGCGGGAGGAAGTGAGGACCGGCGCGGTCTCCGTCAAACCGTATCCGGCGATGCACTCAGCCGACGGGAACGCGTTCTCGATGCGCTCGACCAGTTCGGGCGATGCAGCCGCGCCGCCGATCATGATGCGCCGCAGGCTGGAGGTGTCCCATTTTTCGCGATCGGGGGAGTTGATCATGGCATTGGCCATGGTCGGCACCAGGCACATGTCAGTGGCTTTATATTTCTGGATCAGGTCCAGGACAAAAACCGGCTCGAAACGGCGCACCATCACCTGTGGGATGCCCATATAGGTGGACCCTTGTGGACGGCCCCAGCCGTTGGCGTGAAACATCGGGATGGTGTGCAGATCGACCATGCTCTCGATGTCCTTCATGATGGAACAGACGTCGAGCGCGTGCAGGTAGAGAGTCCGGTGGGCGAGCGTGACGCCCTTCGGCGTGCCGGTGCTGCCGCTGGTATAGAATAGCTCGGCAACGGCCATTTCGTCGTAGGTGAAAATATCGGCGCGTTCGGGGTGGCCGGCGTCGAGGACCTCTTCGTAAGACAGATCCGCGTGCGGCCCTGGTCCGTCAAGGCCAACCCATTTCTCGACCGCCGGGCAGCTCTTTTTCAACTTTTCGATCATCGGCGCGAAATCGTTTTCGAACATCAGCATTCGCGCGCCGGAGTGGCAGAGGATGGAGGTCAGTTCCAGCTCCGACAGGCGGACGTTCAGAGGCATCACGATTCCGCGCGCCTGCACCACGCCAAAATAGCCTTCAATCAACTGATGGGTATTGAAGCTGAGGTACGCGACGCGGTCACCTGGGACGATTCCGAATTTCGGAAGGCCGGTGGCGAGCTTTTCACAACGCGCGCCGAACTGTGCATACGTGAAGGAGCGTTCGCCCGAGACGATTCCTGTCTTCGAGCCGAAGACGTCAATGGCGCGATGTAAACAACGCAGAGGGGTTAGTGGAACAAACATGGTTCAAGGGTGTCGCAAGGTTACGCAAACATTCGATTGTAACAAGTTGCCGCGCATGGCGGTTCGCATGGGTACTAATGACGCTCGATTTCGGCTGCGATCATTCTGTCGGCGTGGGCGCCTTCCTGGTCGCCGAGATTAGCCTTTGCCAGGGCGCGCGCGCGGTACATGTAAGGTGAGTCACGCTGCTCGGCGATCGCTTTGTCGTAATCCTCAATGGCTTTTTTATGATCGCCCTGGCTCTCCAGAATCTGCCCGCGCTCATAGTAGGATTCCACCGTCGGTTGCAGCGCAATCGACTTGGTGAGTCTTTCGAGCGCGTGCGGCAGGTCGTGACGCTCGATCAAAATCATGGCGATTCCGTTGTGCGCGGCGGCCAGGGAAGGATTCAGATCGGTGGCTGCCTGATAATCGGCGAGAGCCTCATCGGGTTCGCCGAGGATGCGATGCGCATTGCCGCGCTCCAGATAAGCATCGGGAAGCTGTCCATAAATCGAGAGGGCGCGGGTGAAGTGGACCACGGCGTCCGGATACCTGCCCGGACTCATTAGCTTCATTCCTTCCTGAAACTCCTTGTCGGCCCGTTGCGGCGCGTTCGAGATGTAGAGATACGCCCAGACGCCCACAGCCCCGATCAGAACTACGCTGAGTGTGATCATGATCAGCCTGCGCTGGCGCCGTCGCAGTTCCACGACCTTCGACGATTCCGGAGGACGATTGCCGGCGGCGGGCGGTTTCACCAGATTCCAGAAACGATCGAACGCAGACTCAGGCATAGTTAGCGTTTCATTATAACAACGTGTTTAAACTCGATTCGAGTAATTTCGCCGGTTGCGGCAAGGTACTCCACGGCGACCGGCCGCGACTGTTCTCCACAGGCGAGAGTGGCCGAGACTGCTGCCGACTCGGGGTCGACGATTTCAACTTTGGATGGGTGCGGCACGTTCAACTCGACAGTTTGGCCGGGCGGTTTCAGGATGAGGCGCAGCGGCACGGAATCGCAATCCACTCGGGTGAGAGTTCCTTCGAGGCGGGTGTCGCCTTTCGGATTCTGCCAGGATGGCGGGGTGAGGATATCCGGTTTTTTCTCGTGAACCGCGGGCGTTTCACCCGCCAACAGCGTGAGCACCGCCGCCATCTCCTTCTCCGGCGCGGTGGAGGCGAGAATGGCTGCACGCCGCGCCGATTGGGCCGCGCCTTGACGGTCACCCGATTTTGCCTGCGCGTATCCCAGCGCCTGGTAATAAGTAAACCGTCTCGGCTGTATCGCCACTGCGTGGCGCAAATGCTCGATCGCAACTTGGAAATTGCCGCTATCGGTGGCGCGCACGCCGAGCAGGAAGTGAGCCTCGGCGAAATTCGGATCGAAGGTTAGCGCCTTCTGGAGCAGCGAGTCGTCGTGCTTCAACATCGCCAGTTGGAAGTACGTGTCCGCGTCCCGATAGCCCATGGCGATGGCTCGTTCAAATTCGCGCTGCGCGTCCTGTTTACGATTTTCGGCGAGGGCGATCGAACCCAAGCCAGCGACTGCCGCGGGAGACTGCGGATTTTCTTTGGCGGCTCGCAGGAATAGGGAACGCGCCAGACTCGGATGCGACGTGTGCAGCGCCAGGTCGGCGAGAGCGAGCGCGCTATCGATTGATGTCATGGGCACAGCCGCATATTCTTTCTCCTCATGCAGGGGAGGCGCCGCGACGGTCACCGCCGCCGGATTCTTGATGTACTCGCGCAGGGCTGCCAGTGCATCTTGCATCGGCATCTCGAATGCAGTTTCGAAGGCTTCGTCCTGCTCGCGACCTTCGATGATAAGTTTTACGAACTCCGGCAATCCCTGCTTAAATTTCGGCGACAGGCTGAGCATGTGCACCAGCGCCCAGCTTTCCGCATAAAATATTTCGCCATCCGCGGCGCTGCCCAACTGGAGATCCTCCGCGGGCAACCACAGCTTGGTCGCGAGCAGGTGCAGATGAGGCTCAATGGGATCGCCAATGCGGAGTTTGGCTGCGCCCACTGAAATCGTGGAATAAAATTCCGACACTCCCTCGCTGAGCCAGGGCGGCAGCAGCGGAGAGGCATGGCGCATCACCATGTGCAAATATTCGTGCGTCGCGACGCGCTTCAACGCGGTTCCCTCATTAAGAACGATGAAATCCTCTTCTTCATCGGGCTGATAAAACCCATCCGTCCCTGGAATGGTCCGATACTTCTCGAACTCCGATGCGGATGAGAAGACGAAGACACGCAAGGGCGAGGGAGAATTTGCGAGGTAAGATTCCGGAAAGACCCTGCGCAGCGACTCATAGCGGTTGAGAATCGCGCGAGCCGTAGGTTCGCCGCTATCGGTGAAAATGTCGACCTGGGGCGAGATGATGCGAATCCACTTGGATGCCAGCGTGGATGCGTTTCCGGCCATCGCGGCGAGCAGGCATATCAGGCATATAATGCCCCAGCGCATGCTTCGATCTTACAGCTGCGCGATCCGCCTTTGCACCAACAGAAAATATAAGCCCAGCAACATCGTGAGCACTCCCACCACGGACATGGTGAGCGGAGCCGTATAGATCGGGATCAACTTGCCGACGATCAGCATGCCGAATGGCATTCCTCCGCGGAAAGCGACGTTATAGACGCTCATCACGCGGCCGCGCATGTTGTCCTCGGTGATCGCCTGCACCAAAGAGGTGATGGAGGCGAATACGGTGATCATGGCTGCGCCGGCGAAAAATATCATGACGCAGGAAAGGGCTACGGACGTGGAGCGGGCGAACACGAATGTCGCTACGCCCAGCGCGATGAGCATCAACAGCGCGGTGCGGCCTTGGTTTTTCGTTTTCGCCATCCCGGCCACCATCAGGGCGCCGCAAATGGCTCCGATCCCGGAGAAGCACAGCAAGGCGGTGAAGGTCTTCGGGGTCCCATGCAGGACTTCTTTGGCAAACACCGGGAGGAAGGTGATGAGTGGGATCGCCATCATGGTCATCAGGAAGGACAGTAGGATCAGAGGCTTCATGCCTTCCTGTGTGCGAATGAAGGCGATGCCTTGCTTCATGCTGGTGAGCACGGATTCGCTGGATTTGGCGGGGGTGAAGCCGGCGTTAATAATGTAAAGCGAAATGATGACCGCAACAAAGGAAATTCCGTTCAGGCCGAAACACCATGCCGCGCCGAACGCTGTGAGCGTGATGCCTCCCAGAGCGGGGCCGATGACGCGC
>JBEKPC010000108.1:0-18520 GCA_049521155.1 Bryobacteraceae bacterium | reverse complement strand
CGCCGGTTTTCTCGGCCGCCGCAAAAACTTCTTTCCATGGGACAGAGCCTTCGCCGAAGAGGACGCGGTATCCTTTGTCCGGACCGGGGGCCCAGTCCTTGCAATGCATGGAACGGATGCGGCCGGGGTTCTGGTTGATCCAGGCGACGGGATCGGAGCCGGCTTCGACGCAGGTGCCGACGTCGAACTGGAGCATCACATCCTTATGAGTGTTGGCGGCGAGCAGGTCCATGGGACGCTCGCGGTCGCTGTCGAGGGTACCGGCCATGAATTCGGTCTGATGATTGTGATAGCCGGCACGGAGTCCGGCGGATTTCCAAGCGTCAGTCGCGCGGTTGAGAGTTTCGGCTACAGCGGTCCAGCCGGCGACTCCCTGGGGACGCCCGGCGCTGGCCATGACGACGTACTTTGCGCCGAGAATGTTATTCAGCTCCGCGGTGCGCGAAAGATTCTCGGGGGCGAAATTTTTGAAATCGTTATGGGTGGAGAGGCATTTAATTCCGAGGTCGTCGAGTAGCTTTTTTACGTCCTTGGTTTGATCCGGGGTCCAGGCGTAGTAGGGCGAGAAGAACTCGACGATCTGGTAGCCCATTTTGGCGACGGCGCGGACGGTGGCGGTCTGGTCCTGCTTGAGCTCATTGCGGACGGAAAAGAGTTCGAGACCTACCGGAATTTTACTGGCTGAGAAAGCGAAGGGTGAGACGGCGGCCAGGCTGAGAAGGGAGCGTCGACTGAGAGTGTCCATTTGAGTTCGATGGTAGCGCAAGATGCGGCGCCACGAGTGTCACCTGAACACGGCCTCGCAATTATTTTGCGCATGTCCGCATGCTTACGAGGCTGCGGAAAAACTCTCGAGGCACGTCGAGTCGCAGGCGGTTTCGCCTGCCAGCGAGTTTTTAGCGATCTCTTAAGCATGGCGGTTCCACGGCTGCGGTGAGGGATGCGCAAGACGCGGCGCCACGAGTGGCGACGCGGCACGCCTGGGGGCGCGCGCTACAACCTCACGGACCGTATTGCTAGAATAATGCTGTGGGCAATATTGAATTTGCCTGGGATCAGGGCAAGGCGCGGTCCAACCTGGTGAAGCATGGTGTTTCATTCGAGGAAGCTAAAACCGTTTTTCTAGACGAGAGCGCCCGTTTGATCGACGATCCTGATCATTCGGAGAACGAAGATCGGTTCTTGCTGTTAGGCTACAGCTTCCAGGCGCGCTGTTTGATGGTCAGTCATTGCTACCGGCGTTCCGAGACCGTGATCCGATTGATCTCCGCCAGGCCTGCGACAGTTCAAGAAGAAGAAGTTTACTGGAGCCTCAGATGAGAAAAGAATACGATTTTTCCAAATCACGCAAAAATCCGTACGCTAAACAATTGAAGCGTCAGATTACCATTCGCCTCGATACCGAGGCGGTTGACTACTTCAAGAAACTGGGCGCGGAGTTGGGGATGCCTTATCAGAACCTCATCAACTTATTCTTGCGGGACTGCGCCGTGCAGAAGCGGCGTCCGACGATCCAGTGGCCGGAGCGCGTCGGCTAGGGCGGCGGGTTTGAAGCCGAAGGGGCCCGGGGGACTTTTGAATTTTATCGTGCCGTCCTGGCCGATCAGGTAGAGGCGGTCGGGCCAGCCGGTGTAGGCGGCTTCTACTCCGTCCCCCAATCCGTCGACCAGGGCGGGGATTTTGATGCCTAATTTGCGGACGCAGCTTTCGGCTACCGATGTCCGCTCCTCGAAAGTTTTGGGGTCTACAAAGACGACGTCGTCGTGGATGTTGCTGGCGGTTTGCCAGGCGTTGCTGGGGTGCGCTTCGCGGATATACACGACGTAGAACGTGACGCTTTCTTTATATTGCTGGTAGAGCGTGTTGAGCTCGGGAACCTCCCGGCGAAAGGGCGGTCAGGTATAACTGCCGAAGACCAGTACCACGGGTTTTTGACCGCGGAAGGAAGAGAGAGTCACTTGGGCCGCGCCATCGACCGTTTTGAGGGTGAAATCGGGGGCTGGGTCGCCGACTTTGAGATGGCCTGCGCGGGCGTTCATCCAGAGACGCTCGAACGGGAGCACCATAAATGCCAAGCCAGGCATTTTCGCCATGATCTGACCGAACGTGTCCGGAGGCTGGCGCATGGCGACGGCTAGTGCGGCCAGGAGCACGGCATAAGTGAGCACTAATGCCAGTACGATCCTGAGAACGATGCGCATCTGTGCAAGTATACGACTGTTCAGGGATTTATTTTGAGTTCAATTGCCAGGGCGGTAGCACTGCGGATGGTGTCGTCGGGGGCGGTGCGCACGGTAGGGGTGATTTCGACGGGAGCGGCGTTCGGCGAGAACGTGATCGTGACCAAAGTCGCCGCGTCCGGCAGAGGAATATCGACTGGGATTCCAGAGGCTGCTGGTTTGAGATCGAAGAGACTCGCTCCATCGTTGGATTTGACGGACAGGTATCCGCTTGCCAGGGGCGTGATGATGAGGTGACCTTTCGTCTCGACGGAATAGTGGAAGCCGAAGGCGGCTGGTCTCATCGCGCCGGGGACTGCCTTGCTGAGTTGGAGTTGACGGACGGTTCCCGCAGAGCTTGCGGCCGCTGGTTGCTGGGCGGCGGCTATTTGGTCGGTTTGTTTGGGGTCTATCTGCTTGGGCTCTGGGACTTGGACGTCTGCTTTCTTGCGGGTTCGAAGAACGGGCGTAGCGACTTTAGATTTGGTGGTGAGCTGCGTCGTTGATGTGATCACGGTGGGCGGCGCGGGGGCTTTTTCGATGACGGCGAGTTGCGGCGGCTTGGGAACCGGGCGCATCAGAAACACAATGAGGACTACGCTTAACGCCGCGGTTGCAGCTATTCCGAGAATCCACGCTGTTTTGTTTCGGGGTGGCTCCAGCGCGCGAATGATGCGATTGCGGGCGCCGGGTTCATCGAACAACTGCTTCATCTGAAGCTCCCGGGCCAGCTCCTCGAAGATTTCCTGATTGTCGAGCGCGGCGTGAAACAGGCGCTGGCGCTCCTGTTCGGTAACGGAGCCGGTGGCGTAGCGGCCTAGAAGATCGCGGATGTCGTCGTCAGCGTCAGGCATCGCTTAATTTCTCCGCCAGTTGCTTGCGGCATCGAAAATCCCAAGTATAAAGAGTGTTCAACGACTCGACTTTGAGGCGCTTCTGGATTTCGGGGAACGAATATCCTTCCAGTTTCAGGCGAAACAGCTCGCGGCAGCGGTCGCCAAGCTGCTTCAGGGCGGCTTCGAGGTCGTCGAGACGCCTGCGGCGTTCGGCTTGTTCTAAAGGATCGGGCGCGGACGCGGGGAGCGGCAGATCGTCGACGGAGAGCTGCGTATTTTCGCCGCGGCGGATGGTCTTGCGGCGGGCTCCCCAGATTTTGAAACGGGCAATTTCGAGCGACAGAGGGAGCAGATCCTCGATCTGGTCGACGGCGGGATATTTTTCGTGCAGGACCATGAGAACCTCCTGCGCCACGTCCTCAGCCGCATCCTTCGATAACTTAGATGCCGCGTAGCGGAGAATCCTTTCACGCAATCGGGCGAGGAGCTGGTCGCGGGACACGAATTAATTATGGGGGAAGGGAGAATCTATTGGAAACAGTTGCCTTTCGACCGATGCTGCTGACACAATAGCCGTCATGCAAGTTCGCGTGCTGGCCTTTGTGCTCGCTGGGGGAAAGGGCACCCGGCTGTATCCGCTTACCAAAGAACGCGCCAAACCGGCGGTGCCGTTCGGGGGACGCTATCGCATTGTCGACTTCGTGTTGAGCAACCTGATCAACTCGGGGATTTATTCGACGTACGTGCTGATTCAGTTCAAGAGCCAGAGCCTGTTGCAGCATCTGCGCGAGGGCTGGGAGGCGAGTTCGCTGCTGAAGGAACACTTCATCATCCCGGTGCCGGCGCAGATGCGTTCGCCGGGCGAGGATTGGTATCGCGGCACGGCCGATGCGATCTATCAAAACATCAACCTGATCGAGCAGGCCGATCCGCACTTCGTGGTGATCTTCGGCGCGGACCATATCTACAGGATGAATATCCGGGAGATGCTGGAGTTTCACATGCATAAGCGGGCGCAGGTGACCATCGCGTCGATACCGGTGGGTAAGGAGATGGCGAGCGAATTCGGAGTGATCGAGACATCCCAGGACGGGAGCGTGATGGGCTTCCACGAGAAAAATGCGGACGCGCCGACCATGCCGGGCGATCCGGAGCGGGTGTATGCGTCGATGGGGAACTATATTTTCTCGACCAATCTATTGCTGCGGGAGTTGTACGCGGATGCGCAGAATCCGGAGAGTACGCACGATTTCGGGCGCGATATTCTGCCGGCGCTGGTGGGGCGCACCGAGATGTACGCCTATGATTTTCAGACGAATCGAATTGCGGGCGATCCGGCGAATCAGGAGCCATACTGGCGCGATGTGGGGACGATCGACGCGTATTACGAGGCCAATATGGATTTGCGCGCGGTGACGCCGGCGCTGAATTTATACAATCGCAAATGGCCTCTGCGGACGGCGGGATATTCGGATGCGCCGGCGAAATTTATTTTCGATGCGGAGGGGCGGCGAGGGCATGCGCTGGATTCGATTGTCGCGGGGAGCACGATTCTTTCAGGGGGACTTGTGCGCGGGAGCGTGCTGGGGCGCGGCGTGCGGGTCCATTCCGGCGCGCTGATCGAAGATTCGATCATTTTCGACAACTGCGATATCGGGCGGCGGGCCAAGGTGCGGAGGGCGATTCTGGATAAAAACGTTCGCGTGCCGGAGGATGCGGTGATCGGCTACGACCTGGAGAAAGACCGCAAACTGTATCACGTGACCGACAGCGGGATCGTGGTGATCGAAGGGCACCGGTCGAGCGTGGATGTGGCGACGATGTTAGTGTAGAATGGAGAAGTTGGACGAGCGGGCGCGTAGCTCAATTGGCAGAGCAACTGACTCTTAATCAGTAGGTTGTAGGTTCGATTCCCACCGCGCTCACCACTCAAAACACAAGACTTCCCACCCGCATCAGGTCAAATATGCCCGCAATTCGAATCAGGGCGGCTTCGTATGAAGACGCTGACGCCATTCGCCTGTTGAACGCGCGGAACGGAATGGGCAGCCTCGATACCAAGGACTGGCGGGAAGGCTGGGAAACTTATCCCTTTGCGAGCGAGTTCCAGGATATTCCGACGGGGTGGGTCCTGGAAACAGAAAACGGGTCCGTGGTGGGCAATCTCGACAACATTCACATGCTCTATGAGATGCATGGGAGGCGGATCAAGGGTGTGATTGCCGCCGGGTGGGCGGTGGATGCGGAGCATCGGGGGAAGTCTCTGCAACTGATGACCACTTTTTTCCGGCAGAAGGGCGTCGATTTATGGCTGAACGTCAGCGCGAGTCCGGCGGCGGCTCAGATCCTGACCGCGCTGAAGGTCGCGCGCATTCCTATCCCGGATTATGAGAAGCCGAGCTTCTGGGCGGTTCGACCTTGGGCATTTGCCAGGGCGGCTCTCTTGAGAAGGTCGGTTTCGGGAGCCGGATTGCTGGCGTGGCCGGCGGGGTTGGCGCTGTGGGCGAGAGACGTTTGCCTTCGCAGCGGGCGCGGATCGCTTACGTCCCAGGTGCGGAGGATACGGGAATTCGACGAGCGCTTTGATGACTTCTGCGAAAAGCTTAGCAGCGCGTCCGGACGGTTGCGGGCGGTGCGAAACAGAGCGGTGCTGGAGTGGCGATTCCGGGTTGCATTTCGCGGGGGGCGGGCGGTGATTGTGGTGGCCGAGCGCGGAGCGGCGCTGCTGGGCTATGCGATTCTGGTGGGCCGCCAGGAGTCGGATTTCGGGATGAATCTGTACGATGTGGCGGATATGCAGGCGGTGGAGGATGACTCGACCATCATCAGGGATCTTTTGCTGGGGTCAATCAAGCTGGCTCGGGAAGTGGGAGCGGACGCGGTGAAATTCGCGACTGGCGAGCCGGGGCAATACGCAACGGCGTCGGCGCTGCGGCCTTACAGTTATGGGATGCCGTTCTGGCAGCAGTATTTCAAGGCATCGTCGGAGATTTCGTCGGAGTTGTCAAGGGCGGAGGGGTGGGACTTTTCGCGGTTCGACACGTTCTAAGGTGTCCGCATGCTTACGCGTGGCGGTTCTGTGGCGGGACGCTCTCCAGCAGTTCTACGAGCAGACGTTCGCGGGTCAGGACCCAGGCGATGCGGCGGCCATCGAATGCTACGGCGGGCCGGGCATGGCGCACTAAAATGGCGCCGCGGGAACGAAAATTCTTAAGCTCCGATTCGAGGTCGGGGGTCTGGTAACAAAAATGATGCAGGCCGCCGCCTTTTTCGAGAAATTTACGGACGGGCGAACTGGCTCCGACAGGCTCTACCAGTTCGATTTGCGGCTCGCCGGGACGGGTGAGGAAGGCGACTTTCACTTTTTGAAGAGGATCTTCGAAAATCGCCTGATCCCACGAGGCATTTAAAGAACGGAGGAAGCCTTCCATGGCGGGCTCGATGGAGGCTACTACGAAGCCGACGTGGTGAAGCTCCAAGTCAGGCATCGGGAAACTTCTTGTCCAGGTACTGGACGATTAACGGGTAGGAAGTCAGTTCCTCAAAGTCTTCCATCTCAAAATCGAGATTGAATTCTTCGGCGATCGAAGAAAGCAGGGTCACATGGGCGACGGAATCCCACTCCGGGAGTGAGGCGGTGCTGGCGGTCGCAATTTGGTCCTTCTTCAGGTTCGGGAATACGTTCAGAAAACAGTTGGTGACTCGCTCTTTAACATTGTTCATTTTGTGGTGAGCCTGGTGGTCAGATTCGAAACCTGGTGAGGCAGGATTCCGCAGCGGTCGAGAAAGGCGGCGCGGGAAATGGTCGAGCCTGGGGCGATTTCGAGGTCGCGGAAGAATTCCTGAAGCGGCTGGTTTTTCGCCGTGGCGGCAAAGGCGAACTCGATTTCGTCGGCGCCGGAATGTTGGAACAAGGCGTCCAGCATGTGGTGTTCCAGCCTGCGGGAGAATGCCCGGCAGCTCATGACCCAATGCGACACTTTGACGCGGGCGCCATGCTGAGATCCTA
Source organism: Bryobacteraceae bacterium (assembly GCA_049521155.1). GTDB lineage: Bacteria > Acidobacteriota > Terriglobia > Bryobacterales > Bryobacteraceae > Palsa-187. Next base: position 11,456 of record JBEKPC010000108.1, on the reverse strand, counting down.
GCAATACTGCTACTTTCCCGAGAGGGCCGAATTTATCCTGATAGGACGCGATGGCGAGGATGGTATCCTCCGCGTCGAATCGCCGGAGCCATTCGCCTTCTTCGATACGAAGGCCGTTGAGATTGAACTGGTTGGTTTTATTAATTAATTCGAGAGCGCGTTTATCGGACGAATCGGCGCTCCAATCGAGTGTGACGGCGCCTTGCAGGGTGCTTAGGAATTCGGGCGACCCGGCGCCGGTGGACATTTCGTGAATTTGGGCCGATGCGCGAATGCTGGCTTGGCGGAGCTTGTCCTCTTCCATGATGAGCGGCTTGCCGAAGAGATCGCGCAGCTCGCCCAGCAGGTTCCAGACTGCGGTGGCGTCCTTTTTCGGGAACGTGAGACAGGTAATACCTGGATGAGCCTGCTGCACTTCGGCGAGCTCCATCGGATTGTCATCGACGAAAACGACCGCATCGGCGGCGATGTTCCAGGTTTGCAAAATCTTGGCGATCGAAGCCGATTTCGGGCCCCAGTTGGCGTGGATCGGGAAGAGAGATCCGGAGTTCAGGAAGAGATTTTTCCGAGCCAAGGCGCTCTCCACTGTTGCCATCTCGTTCTTGGAACAGACGGCGAGAAGCACGCCGCAGCCGGCCAGGTGTCCGAGCATTTGCTGATACAATCCGTGTGCCTGGGTGTGGAACTCCTGACTCCAGGAAACTCCATCCACGCCCACTTCCCCGACAATTCCCGACCAGAGGGTATCGTCAAGGTCGGTGATCAGGCCTTTCTTGGGGGATGCCTGGCAGAGGACATTCGCAAGCGAATCCGCCAATGCGTCGGCAAACGGGATGGTGTAAGGGAAGCCGGCGAGCAGCTCCATTTTGGCGTCGATTTGGGCCCGGTGGCGCTGGACCACGCGGACGCCCGGCAGGCGGGAAAGGCTTAAAAGAAAGGCCGCGAGTTGCTGCTCCAGCTCCAATTCGAGGGAACTGCTCTGGGCGCGGATGGTATTCCCAATCGGCGGTAACGGCAGACTGGGCGGAGCGAGGGCCACGGGCATTCGCGACGCAAGCGGCTCAATCGCTGCTTCCAGGTCAGAAAAACGCTGCCGGCAGTTTTCGAGGATATCGGCTTTCGCTTCATTCGACCAGCCTCCGCTGCTGCGCAGGCCGAGCCGGGGATCTACATCGTTCCACTCCAGCACCAGGGCGCTGCCGATCGCGGGTGAGTGGGTGGCGGATTCGATATTGCCGCGAAGGTCTCCGTACACTCCGTGGCGAAGTTCCAGATTTTTACCGTCGGTACGGCGCTGGATCAAATGGGCGCGGAGGAAAGTGGTGAGGTGCAGCGGTTCGAAGCCGCAAATCAGGTAGTAAACTGCGCCTTCACCGCTCTCCCGACGGGAGTTGATGATGGCAAGAGCCTGATTAAGCGTCATGACCGGGTAATCTATTGTCCCATAGCGTGTTCCGGAACCGCTGCTATTGAGCGGGAGCAGGAACGCGGAAGTAGCTGGTGGCGCCGTTGATGGTCAGGGTCGCGCCCACGTAGGGCGAGGTGCTTGAAACGCCGGCCGGGTAAGTGAAGTTCACCTGGTCGATAATTTCGCCGGGGGAGACGCCGCAATAGAGCACCGTGGCCGGCTGTCCGCCGATCATTAGCTGGCAACCGGATGGGCCGCCTGGGACCTGCAAAGCGGCGAGCGGAGCGCCTACGCCATCCTGCAAGGGCGACGTCATCGGGCCCAGTCCGTTGGCCCAGAGCGCGTAGGAGGAACCGGGCTGGACGGAGCATTCCGAGACGGGCGTGGGACATCCGTCGGCGGCGCTCCCGGTGACCCAGGCGACGCCGTTCACGAACTCACTGAGAAAGAATGACGGAGAAGCGGCGGATGCGATCGTCACCGGCTCGATATTGCTGGTCGCGGTATTCCAGGTCACAGTTACGGGCACAGCGAGGCTGGGCAACGTTTCCCAAGGAACCTGAAAATTGATCTGGGTCGGTGACACGTAAATCAGCGGAGCATTGACGCCGTTGACGCTTACCGAGACGCCTGCCACTGTGGTTGGAAAACTCTGGCCTAGCGCGGGGCCCGGAATCTGGTGAACCGCATCGGCCAGGTTATTGCCATATACCACCGCCAAGCTTCCCGGCGAAATTGCGCCCAGGTACGACGCTGCGTTCACAACTCGGCCGGGCGTGATCACCGGCGTGGTCGCCGGAACGGTGGTGGCCTGATAAACGCGGACATAATCCACCAGCATCGTCTGCGGGAAATTTACCGTCGAGTCGGGTGTTCCAAGAAACGAGGTTGGACCGCCGATCGCGAGGTTCAGCAGCAGGAAAAATGGGGCATTGAAGACCCATTGCCCGCCTGTGGGCAACGACGACGGGGTCAAAGTGTTATAGGAGGCTCCGTCGACATACCAGACCACGGAATTCGGGGACCACTGAATGGAATAGACATGGTAATCGTCGTAAACCGTCTCGCCGAACGGCAGCATATACGCCGCTGAGAGGGAGACGACGTTCTGGAAGCCCGGCCCGTGAGGGGTTCCGTTATTCACGCTGGCGTTGTTGTTGAAGGTCCCGAAGTTTTCCATGATGTCGACTTCGCCGCAACCGGGCCACGACACTGTCCCGATGTCTTCGCCCAACATCCAGAAGGCGGGCCAGATTCCCTGGCCGAACGGAAGCTTGATACGAGCCTCAATCAAGCCGTATTGCCAACTGAGATCGGTAGTGCTGGTGGAGGCGCCGGGCGCACCGGTTTGGAGGCGCGCCGAGGTGTAATTGCCTTGCGCGTCCTTCAGGGCGCTAATCACAAGGTTGCCTTTGCCGTCCTGATATACATTGTTGGCGGAATTGGTATAAGTCTCCAATTCGCCGTTGCCCCAGCCACCGCCGCCGAGATCGAAATTCCAGTTCGCAGGATTGGGCGCGGAGCCGGATGTACCATTAAATTCATCGCTCCACACCAACTGCCAGCCGTTGGCCGTAGCTGTTACCGGCGAGGGAGGCTTGGGCACTTGCGCAGCAGCCTTGGCTGCGAGAAGTAATACCAGCAGTGACGCACTGCCAATTTTATTTGTCATACCTGTCTATTTGGCCAGTCATTTGGCCAACACACGGCCAGTATACACCCGTCTCCTGCTATACTTAGCCGCGACTATGATCGAGGTGCAGGAACTTCGTAAATGCTACGGCGACTTGACTGCAGTCGACAACGTATCCTTCACGGCCGGTGCGGGCGAAATCTTCGGCCTGCTTGGCCCCAATGGCGCTGGAAAGACGACGACGATTGGCTGTATTTCCGGGTTGCTGCTGCCCACCGCCGGGCATGTCCGGGTGATGGGGCATGACGTGGTTCGCGATGGATTGGCGGCGCGGAGGGCTCTGGGGGTGGTGCCACAGGATATCGCGCTCTATGATGATCTTTCGGCCACTGAGAACCTCAAGTATTGGGGAGGTGCGCAAGGTTTGACCGATCCTCTGCTGCGGGAAAGTATTCAGCGCGCGCTCGAATTGACCGGCCTACAGGATCGCGCGAAGGAGCCGGTAAAACAGTTTAGCGGGGGCATGAAACGGCGTCTGAACCTGGCTTGCGGGATTGTGCATCGGCCCAAAGTTTTGCTGCTCGACGAGCCGACGGTGGGCGTCGATCCACAGAGCCGCGTGCGTCTTCTCGAACTGGTCCGTGCGGAGGCGCAAGCGGGAACTTGCGTGTTGTACACCACCCATTACATGGAAGAAGCCGAGACTTTGTGCGACCGCTTGGCGATCGTCGATCACGGGAAAGTGATCGCCGCCGGCACGCTGATCGAGCTGCGGCGCATGGTTGCGGAGCGCGATCTGTTGCGGCTTACCGGCGTGTTTCGCGCGGCCGCGGTCAGGGAGGCTCTAGAGCGCGCCGGACAAATTGAAATCCTGCAATGTGACGAAGGCCTGCTGATCCTCTCCGTGGCCGAGGCTTCGCGGCGCTTGCCTGCCGTCTTTGCCGCGATCGAAGCGGCGGGCGGCGAAGTGCGCGGAACCACGCTGACACAGCCTAGTCTCGAAAGCCTGTTCATTAAACTGACCGGCAAGGAGCTTCGTGAATAGCGTGCGATTTATCTGGATCAGCACGGTGAAGGACCTGCGCCGGCTGCGCCGCGATCCGGTTTCGCTAGCGACGTGGATTGCGATCCCTCTGGTGCTCGCGGTGCTGATGAACATGGTGTTCGGCGGTGGAGATGCCACGCCGCAAGGGTTGCTGCTGGTGCAGGATGAGGATCGGACATTTGTGAGCAACATGCTTACCGGCTCCTTCCGAAGCGGGCCGCTGGCCAAAATGCTGCTGCTCGAAGACGTGAAGCCCGCTGAGGGACGCGCGCGCATCGATCGTGGCGAGGGTTCCGCGCTGCTCATTATTCCGAAAGGTTTCGAGCAGGCATATCTTCAGAAACAGCCGTTCCGCTTGGAACTGATTACCAACCCGGCGCAGCGAATTCTGCCAAAAATCGTCGAAGAAAGCCTGTCGATGATGATCGATGCCGGCTTTTACGTGGAGGCGCTTTTCGGCGATCAGTTGCGAAATTTCAGCCCGGGCAAAGCTACCGCTGATCCGCTCCTGGTCGCGGCCGGCGTGCTGAATGATCCGAGGATCCAGAAACTTCGCCAGAGCCTGAACCCGCCGCTGATCGAACTGGAGACCAGCGTGGTTCAGGAGCATCCGCCCAGCTTCGGATCGCTATTCCTGCCGAGCATGATGTTCATGTCGATTCTGTTCATGGCCAACGCGCTGGCCGGAGACATGTGGACGGAACGCATGCGCGGAACACTCCGGCGATTGGTCACGACTCCAGCGGCATTGGGAGCATTTCTGGCCGGAAGGCTGTTGTTTGTGGGCATTGTTCTGTTCGGCGTCGCACTGCTGGGTCTGATCGGATTGCGATGGCTTGCGGGAGTGCCGGTGGCCAATCTGCCGGCGGCGGTGGTGTGGCTGATGTTCGCTGGAACGGCTCTCTACCTTCTTCTTCTGCTGCTGGTATTGCAGGCATCGACACAGCGGACTGCCAATATGCTGGGGAATCTGGTGGTTTTTCCGCTCGCCTTGGTCGGCGGATGTTTTTTCCCGCTGGAGATGATGCCCAGCGGGATGGCCGCAATCGGCCGGATGACTCCCAACGGATGGGCCATCACACAGTTCAAGGCAATCCTTGCCGGATCGGCGAATATGACGGAATTGGCGATGGCGTTCGGAGGACTGCTCGGCGTTAGCCTGGTTGCGTATCTCCTCACAATGCGGCGCCTGAGGCGGTTTGCTTTGGCCGGGTAATGTATGTGGAGAGACGCCTTTTTTATCGCGCGCATGGACGCCTGGCATCTGCTTCGACGCCGGGAAACCATACTCTGGACGTTCATTATGCCGGTGATTTTTGTTTACTTCATCGGCACGGTGACGGGCAATATTGGAGGCTCGGGGGATTCGAAGGACGATCTTGCGATCAGCGTTCCCACGGATGCCGGATTCCTGGCTGATCAGTTGATCGCGCGTCTGGAATCGCTGAAGTACAGGGTGGTCCGCACAAATAATAGCGAGGAGTTCAACGGCTACCGGCGGCGGCTGGAAGTGCCGCCGGGTTTCACGGCTTCGGTGCTCGCTGGACATCCGATGAAGGTTCGATTCGAGCGCACAGGCGACGATATGACTGCGGATTACGATCGCGTCCGGATTTCACGCGCGGTTTACACGGTCCTGGCCGACTTGATCGTCGCAGGCAAGGGCGGTAGCGCGACGCCGGAGGCGATGGCGAAAATCGTGGCCGAGCCGCGCCCGCTGGTACTTGATGTGAAGCCTGCCGGAAAGCGCGTCGATCCGCCGTCCGGGTTCGAACAAGCCGTGCCGGGAACGATGGTGATGTTTACGCTGCTAGTCCTGTTCACCAGCGGAGCGGTTTCGCTGACGGTGGAACGAAAGCTGGGCATTCTGCGGCGGCTGGCGTCGGCGCCGATGTCGCGTGGAGCGGTTACACTCGGGAAATGGGGCGCGCGAATGGCCCTTGGCATGGTCCAGATAATTTTCGCGATGATTGCCGGAACGGTCCTGTTTCATGTCCATTGGGGGCCGAATCTGCCGATGGTGCTGCTGATCCTTCTCGCTTACGGAGCCATGGCCGCTGCGCTCGGAATGCTGCTGGGTAACTATGGGCGCACCGACGCGCAGGTGATTGGGATCGGTGTCATCGCCAGCAATCTGCTCGCCGGGCTCGGCGGTTGCTGGTGGCCGATTGAGGTCGCGCCGCGGTGGGCGCAGCATCTGGCGATCTTCCTGCCCACCGGCTGGACCATGGACGCGTTGCACAAGCTGGTCAATTTCCAAGGGTCGCCGGCGTCGGTAATTCCGCAGTTGATCGCGAGCGTGGCGGTGGCGGTGGCCGCCGGCTACATTGTGTCCCGCTCCTTCCGATTCGAATGAATTGCATGACGCCCTAATTCGCCGAAGGTTTCTCAATATGATCGATGACGAGAACCTCAACCGGACCTTTCGCCGATTCGAGTTTAAGGCCGAGCTGCTGCTGGAGCGCGGCAATAAAGACGGACGGCCCAGACGCATTGACCGGTGGCACGGGATTGCTGCTGTCTGGATCGGATGGCCCCGGCGGGTCGTCACGGGTCCACTGTACTGTAGCGTTGAATTGTTCTGTGTAGCCGGTCTTGTCGAGCACCGTACGGCCCATCGCATTTGTAAGCCGCTCGACTAAACTCTTCATTGTTATCCCTGTGCCAGAGTAAGTCGATCTCAGCCCGTCCCTCGAAATGTCGTCGTTGCCGCAGTAGGCAGGCCGGGACTTGCCGGGCTCAAGCGTCGGCGACGGATTGTTCGGATCGACGGTCACGCAACTTGGGGGTTGCAGCTTGAGGCCACTTTTTGCCACCGTCAGCACATAGACCGGGAGTTCCTTGGTCTCGCGATGCACTCTTAAATTGCACCTGTCTTCGAGCAGCGCTCGAAGCCTCAGATTAAGATCGGCCCATATCTTTCCTCTGTCGAACAGTCCGTCTTCCTGGGGCGCCACCTCTCTTTTCGCATCGATGTCATATCCGTCCGAATCGATCCATCCCGGACCGCCATAGATCTGAAAATCCCTTACTCCGTATGCCTGCGAGATAAGAGCTCGCAGAAGCATATTCCCTGCGTGAAAGGTTCCGGGGCTCTTGCTGGATTCGAACCTTTCCTTACCGCCTGCCGACGGCTTGATTGATGCCACCTCGAACTCCGCGCGCTCGGCCGGCATCTGCGTTTGGCTGAGAGCGGCGACCGAGCTAATGGCGATCAACAATAGTTTCCTACAGCAGTCGAACTTTCGTCCAAGCCAGCGCGTCATGCGATAAGTATAATCACACAAAGGCGCAAAACCCGCCAGGATCGTGCACGAAGCCTTGATTCAACTCAGTAAACTAGAAAGCGCGATGCGGCTCGCCTTCTTGCTCCTCGTTCTCACCACTCGAATATGGGCGCAAACCATTTGCGAGGGGTGTCACGCGAATGTGGCGCAGACCTACCGGAAAACCGGCATGGCGCAATCGTTTTATCGCCCCAAGCCTGAGGCCGCGTCTGACGCTTATTATCACAAGGCGTCGGATATTTACTACCTGAACCTCCAGCGCGATGGGCGTTACTTCCAGCGTCAGTATCAGATCGGTTTCGATGGCAAACAGACCAATGTCAAAGATACGCAAATTGACTTTGTTCTGGGTTCCGGCAATCACGCACGCGCGTACCTGCATCGCAACCCGAACAACACGCTGGCCCTGTTGCCGCTCGGCTGGTACGCCGACAAAGGAGGCACTTGGGCGATGAATCCCGGCTACGATCGGCCCGATCATCAGGCCCTGCGGCGCAACGTCACCTACGACTGCATGTTCTGTCATAACGCTTATCCGCAGATGCCGGTCGAACATCCCGATCCGCGCGCGGCGCCGGTTTTTTCGAGCATTCCCGAGGGCATCGACTGCCAGCGCTGCCACGGCAACGGAGGCCAGCATGTCAGCCTAGCTCGCAGAGGAGCCTCGCCAGCCGAGGTTCGCGCCGCGATCGTGAATCCATCGCGGCTGACGCCGGAACGGCAGATGGAGGTGTGCATGCAATGCCATCTCGAAACCACCAGCTCCGCGCTGCCGGCGTCGATCGTGCGCTATGAACGCGGGCCATTCTCTTACAAGCCGGGCGAGCCGCTCGGAGATTTCATGCTGCACTTCGATCATGCTCCAGGCGCCGGCTATGATGACAAATTCGAGATCACCGGATCGGCGTACCGGCTGCGGAAATCGCAGTGCTTCCAGAAAAGCAACGGCGCGTTGCAATGCACCACCTGCCACGATCCGCACGATCAAGTGGCCCGCAATTATACCGAGGTCTGCCGCAGCTGCCACGCTCCCGCGCTCGACCGGCTCGTCGCCGCGGGACGGCATAGCGCGTCCGCCGATTGCGTCGGATGCCACATGCCGAAGCGGCGCACCGACGACGTGGTTCACGCCGTGATGACGGATCATTACATCCAGCGAAGAAAGCCGGCGGCGGATCTGCTCGCTGAGAAGCCTGAGCAGCGGCAGACCGAGGCGACCGCCTATCGCGGCCCGGTAGTGTTGTATTATCCGGCGGTCCTCCCGAAATCCGAAGACGAGTTGTATCTGGCGATCGCGCAAGTGACGCAGAGCAGCAATCTCAGCCAAGGGGTCACTCGGCTCGCGGCAGCCATCGCCAAGTTTCGCCCGGAGCCGGCGGAATACTATCTGCAACTCGGCGATGCGTGGTCGAATGCCGGCAAATGCGACGCGGCGCTGACCGTCTATGAGGAAGCGCTGCGCCATGCGCCTGAATCCGAGCCCGCGCTCATGCGGCTGGCTTCATGTCTCGCGACGCTGCGGCAATTTTCGCGCACCGAGACGACTCTCAAACAAGCATTGAAACTCACGCCGGCTGACGCGGCGGCCTGGGTCCAGCTCGGTTTGGCGCAGCTCGGCCAAGGCAAGACTCCGATCGCAGCCTGGGAGCAAGCGAAACAGGCCGATCCTGACATGGTGGAATCCGCCAATCTGCTGGGCGCCATGCTGTTCGAAAACGGAGACGCGGCGCGCGCCGAAATTACCTTGCGGGAAGCGATTCTTGTGCAGCCGAATTTCGCCCCAGCTCACAACAATCTGGGCAATCTTTTATCGGAGACGGGCCGCTTCGAGGAAGCGAAGTTTCACTTCGAAGCCGCGCTTCGCTATCAGGATAACTACATCGGTGCGCGATACAATTATGCGCTCGCGCTGAACCGCGTCCATCGGCTCGACGAGGCTCAAATGCAGGTGGAGGCGATCCTGCGGGCAAATCCGAACAGCCCGGAAGCGCACGAATTCCTGGGGAATTTGCTTGCCGCCAAGGGGCAGCTCGATCAGGCGATGAATCAGTATCGTGAGGCCCTCAGGATTGCGCCGGAATTCGACCGCGCCAATCTGGATCTCGGCTCAGCCCTTGCCACTACCGCCAATCCGGCCACCGCGCTGCCCTACCTTCGAAAAGCCGCACAAAGCAGGGATGCAGAAACCCGCGAAGCCGCGCAAAGGCTGCTCCAAAAACTTGGTGACCGGTGAAAAGCTACCTATTGGCGAGCTTATGGCGGCGCGCTGCTGCACGGTTTCGCGCCGCGCGTTTTCTAGCGGCAGCGGATCGCGCGCGGCGACGCGTCGATTTACGGACCGACTTCGATTTTCTGCTGCGAGCCGCCGCGTGTTTATGATGATGATGCGCCTTCGTTGCTGCCGCGGCAGGCAGGATCAACGCAGCGAAAACAAAAATCAACAGAAAGATGCGTTTGGTCATAATCGCCACTTGTGGGGTAAAAACATTATCGCATGATTTTGTGATCGCTCTAATGGAACAAGCGCCCTCGTAATTGCGCCGCCTTGAATCCGTCGCCGCGCACGAAATCGAGGAGCGTGCGCTCTTTCGAAAGAATATCCCCGACGAGACCGGGCAAGCGTTCGCGCCCGGATTCCGGCACGGTGATCAATCCGTTCTCATCGGCGTGCAGCATGTCGCCGCTGCGGATCGTGACGCCGGCAATCTCAACTGGAACACCAGTACGGACGATGTGATAATGCGCGTGACTGGCCACCGCGCCGCGCGCGAAATAATGAAACCCGATCTTGCGGACCGCGGTCAGATCGCGTACGCCGCAATCGCTGACCAGGCCAATCGCGCCCAGACGCGTGAAGATGGTCGCCATCACTTCGCCCGCGTGGGTGGCCCGGTCGCGATCGCCGCCGATCTCCTGCATCACGACGATGGCAGGCTTCGGCGAACGTTCCACGGCCTCGAACAATTCGACAAACGCTTCTTCCGTTTTGGGAGTGCCCTGCGTCACGGTTTCCACCTGTGCGGTGACCGCGTATCCGCACATGGGTCCGAAATCCGGAAACAGGCATTTTAAATCGAGCGAGGCGTAGCCTTCCGAACGCGGCCGCAGGTTCAACAACTCGATGGCGTTGGCGACGGTGGCCGTATCGATGGTTTTCAGGAACGCGATTAATTCTGTGTCTGGGCTTGCCATATATCCTTTTTAACGAAAAACACCGCTGCGATCAGCAACAGCGCGCACGCCAGCAGGTAAACGGTGGAGGCGGCGGTGATGCCCGCGCTCAATCCGCGGTCCTTCGCGATCAATCCAATCACCACCGGAGCGGATCCTCCGCCGCCTAACCAGCCTACCGAATTCAGGAATCCGGCGGCCGTTCCGCGCGCCTCCGGACGCACCACGTCGAACAACGAAGCGAAAATATTCGCGTCATACATGCCTTTGCAGAATCCCCACGCGGTCAATGCAATGATCAGGGACGTCACGGAGAGCGTCATCCCGCACCAAGCCACGAAGGGCGCGCCGCACAGCACACCCGCCGCTTGCACCAGGATGCGTCCGCGCGGCGTTCGCGCGCGTAGAAAGTCCGCCAGCCAGCCGCCCGCGAGCGATCCCAGCACGCTGGCCAGTTGCACGAAAACCGTCGCCGTCAATCCCGCTACCGCCAGTCCCATGTGGAAACGGTCGTAGAGAAATTTCGGCATCCAGGTGAGCAACACCACGGCCACGAAGTTCGAACACATGAACGCTCCCATCAGGCATAGCATGGTCGGTGTGCGCCACAACAATTGAAAAAACTCCGCCAGATTCAGCGATGCGCCGGTCGTTTCCGTCACGTCGGCCTGTCCACGCTGCGGCTCCCGTAGGAAACGGTTCAACACGAACCCGAGCAGGATTCCCAGCCCTCCGAAGACGATGAACGACCATCGCCATCCGTAATGTTGCCCGATTAATCCCGCGAAAAATCCGCCGGCGATAGTTCCTGCGTACACGCTGGTTTGATGAATGCCGATGGCCCGGGAGCGGGTCTCTTTGCCGTGATAATCACTGACCATCGACATCGATGCCGGATAGTAAATTGTTTCG